>NZ_JBSGZN010000077.1:0-20771 GCF_053611025.1 Streptomyces sp. NPDC054842 | reverse complement strand
CCAAGAAGTCCGGCCCCGCCGCCTCCGGCGACACCCTCGCCTCCCCCATGCAGGGCACCATCGTCAAGGTCGCCGTCGAAGAAGGCCAGGAAGTCGAGGAAGGCGACCTCGTCGTCGTCCTCGAAGCGATGAAAATGGAACAACCCCTCAACGCCCACCGCTCCGGCACCATCAAGAACCTCACCGCCGGAGTGGGCGCCTCCCTCACCTCCGGCGCCCCCATCTGCGACATCAAGGACTGAGCGACCGGACCGGGAGCGGCCCGCCCGACGTCACGACGCCCGAGGAACGGAACACGAGATGCAGCGGGTCGCGGTACGCAGGAACACCGAGCCGGTCGTGGCGGCGGCGCACGCCAGTCTGGGCCGCTACGACCATGTCGACACGGTGGCCGTCGACGTCGAACCCGGCGTCACCGCCGTCGACTTCACCCGGCGCATGCTGGGCTCGCCCCCGGGCTGGGTGCGGGCCCTGCTCGCCGTACGGGACGCGGCGGTGGCGCCCTTCGGCCTGAAACAGCGGGAACGGGGCGCGCCCGCGGCCGTCGCCGTCGGCGCCAAGATCGGCCCGCTGCGGCTGCTGAGCGTCTCGGACGAGGAAGTCCTGACGGGCGACGACGACAAGCATCTGAGTTTCCGCTGCTCCTTCGCCGTACGGCAGGGTCCGCGCGGTCCCGAGGCCGTGTGCACGACCGTCGTCCGCTATCACCGCAGGGCCGGCCGCCTCTACTTCCGGGCGATCGAGCCCTTTCACCACGCCGTCGTCGCCGGACTCGTCAAACGGGGAGCGCGGGGCGGCGAGCCGGGCGAAACCCGGGTCGCGGGCTGAAGGGTTCCCTCTCGACATTCTGTCGACGAAATAAGGTTCAATTCTCACCTAACTACTGTTCGTTGACGCTGAGAGTTGCTATAGGTAGACTCCCGAACGGGAATTCTGGAATCTTTTCACCAGCTTTTTCGGGGGATGATCCCGCACCGAGAGGAAAATCGTGCGGGGTCGTAACGGGGGATGTATGTCCAATGGGGAAACACTAGCGAATTCAAGCTTGTTCGGCAGTGCGGGGGTAGAGTTCTCGCACATTTCCAGCGACGCCGAGCAGGCACTCCTCGAAATCCGTGACCGTATCGAGTCGATCGTCTCCCGGGGGCAGCGCCCGTCCCCGGACAGCAGATCGCTGCTGGTCACCGCCGAGAGCGCCCGGGCGGCGCTCGGAGCCCTGCAGCGCCTGCTCGGCGAGGCGAAGCACAGCGTGAACGTCCTGGTGCCGTCGGACCGTTCGGCGGCCCGGCTGCGCATCCACGTGCTGTCGCAGCTGGCCGGCGAGGTGGCGGACGGCGTGCGCGTGCGGGTCCTGGACTCGCAGGCGACGGCGGACCGCGGACGGCTCGCCGAACTCCAGCGGCGCCGGCCGGGCATCGAGGTCAGACTCGGCGACGCGGCGCTCACCGGCGCGATCATCATCGACGCGGAGAACGTGCTCACCCGCTCCGAGGGCACGGGCAACGAGGGCCCGCGGCACATCGCGCTGGTCCGCGCGCCCGCCGTCGTCGACGCGCTGAACGCGCTGTTCACCGACGCCTGGGAGCGCGGGGTGCCACTCGCCGAGGACCAACTGCGCCACCAGGTCCCGCAGGACATCCTGCGCTGCCTGTGCGAGGGGTACACCGACGACGCCGCCGCCCGGGCGCTGTCGATCTCCGTGCGCACCTACCGCAGGCACGTGGCCGAGATCATGCGCGTACTGGGCGCGGGCTCGCGTTTCCAGGCGGGCGTCCGCGCGGCCGAGATGGGGCTGCTCAGAGCGGTCCGCGAGGCGGACGGGGGCCGCGCCGGGCACGGCTGAGGGCTCAGCAAGCTGCCACTTCCGGCCGGCTCCGCCGGGAACCACGGCTTCCGGCCGTCAGCAACCGGCCAGTCCGTTGTCCCGCTCCGGGACCCGGGCCTAGCTTGAGAGCAGTTCGAGCGGCGCTCGCGAGGCGGGATCTTCCCGCACGCGGCCCGCTGGGGGACCACGGCCAGTCACTCGGGCCGGGCCCGGCCGCGACGAGGCGGCCCCGGCCCGGCCGTGCCGAGACGGCACTCACTCATCCGCGCGGAACCACCGCACGCAGCGCCCCCTTTCCGGGGTGCCGCCGTGCGGCGGCGCGGCCGTGCCGCCGCGAGTGAATGGCCGGCAAGAATCAACGGGGAAGCTTGATGAAATCGCATATACCGGCCCGCCCCTGCGCGGATGTCCGGGGAGATGATCCGTCCCATTCGCATTCCATGCCGACGAACTCGAATCCGCTGCGGAAACTGTCCCGCGGGCGCGGGCGTCCGCCCTACGGATTCAAGGCGGCTGTCGTCCTCGACGGCACCGGACAGCGGCAGCAACTCGTCCCGGACGAGCACACGGCACCGGTCGTGCGCCGTATCTTTCACGAGTGCCTGGACGGCCGGAGCCTGCAGAGCATCGCCGAGGGCCTGAACGCCGACGGCGTCCCGAGTCCCGGCCCGGTGAACGCGGGTGCGGCCAGGCCGGCGTCCGGCTGGTCCAAGAGCACCGTGCGGGCCATCCTCCTCAACCCCCGCTATGCGGGACGTCACGCCCACGAGGGCCTCGCCGACGACACCGCCGGGGGCCGCCAGCTGATCGCGTCCGACGTCTTCGAGCAGGTCCACGCCGTGTTCGCCAGGCGCAGGAAGCGCACCGGGGAGTGCGACGCCGAGCCGCCGAAGCCGTACGCGCTGCGCGGGCTGCTGCGCTGCGGACGCTGCAACCGGCTGATGCAGGGCACCTGGAACAACGGCGAGCCCTACTACCGCTGCCGGGTCCCCGCCTCCGAGGACGCCGAGTGCGCGGACCACCCCCGCAACGTCTATCTGCGCGAGCAGGCCGCCATCGGCCCGCTGCTCGGCTGGCTGCGCGGGCTGGCCGCCCCGCAGGGCCTGCGCCGGCTGCTCGTCGCCGGCGGCGGGCACCACGCCGTGGCGGCGGCCCGGCACCAGCTCCGCTCCCTGGGCACGGACGGCGAGCCGGGGGCCTCCGCGCTCCAGGCGCTGGGCGTCCGGCTCAGCTGGTCCGACTCCGAACGGCTGCTGAACGTCAAGGCGGTGCTCGGCCCCGAGGGGCTGGTCGTCCGCACCCGGATCGCCCTGTAGAAGCCGCGCCACCCGCGGACGCGACCCGCGACCGCGACCGCGCGACCCGTCCGACCCGCGCGGCCCGAGGACCCGAGGAAGAGGAACCGAGTGCACTCCATCGAGCTGATGCCCCGGTCGACCGTCGTGAGACGGGACGGCGACGGCATCGAGATGACGTTCGCCGCGGACCCGGCGGCGCCCGTCTTCGCGGGCCACTACCCCGGCTTCCCGCTGCTGCCCGGCGTGTTCGCCCTGGACGCCGTGCACCACGCGGTGCTGCGGCACGCCCGGGACACCGGCGGCGGGACACCCGGACTCGCGGGCATCAGGTCCGTGCGGTTCCTGTCCCCCGTACTGCCCGGCGACACGCTGACGGTGGAGGCCGCGGTCGCCGCCGCGGACGGGGTGCGGGACGTGCGGGCCGTCTGCCGGACCGCGCGCGGCAAGAGCGCGACGCTGCGGCTGCGGTACCGCGACGCCGGACGCCCGGACCCGGACGCCGCACAGGAGGCTCCGGCGGGGGCGGCCACGGACACCGCCCCGGGTGCCTCCCACGGGGTGGCCGTGCTGAAGCGGCTCATCCCGCACCGCTATCCGGCGCTGCTGGTGGACCGGGTCCTCGCCGTGGAGCCGGGCCGGCGCATCGTCACGCGGAAGGCGGTGACGTGCAACGAGCCCTGGTACCGGGACCTTCCCGACGGGACCGCCGACTCCGGGTACGGGTATCCGGCGGCGCTGCTCATCGAGTCGTGGTGCCAGAGCGCGGCCCTGCTCGCCGCCTGGGACACGGACCCGGAGGAACTGGCGGGCCAGGTCGCCCTGTTCGGCGGCATGTCCGGCATCGAGGTCCTGGGCGAGGTACTGCCCGGCGACGTGCTGCGCCACGAGGTGACGATCAGCCGGGCGCTCGCCGGGACGTGGATCTTCGAGGGCGCCACCGCCACCGCCGACGGCAGACCGGTCCTGACGGTCGACAGCGTGATGACCGCCCTGCGCCCGAGCGAGGTGCTCGGGGCGCCGGCGCACACCTGACGCCGGCCCGACGGCGCGGGGAGGACGATGGCGGCCGTGCCCGGGAGCCGGCCGGGACCGTACTGGAGAAGGGGGCGGACGTCATGGCCGCTGGGAACGTACGCAGGCACGCCGCGCCGGTGCTCGACGCGGCCCGGGAGAGCCTCGGCGGCTGCGACCACGTGGACGCCGTGGCCGTGGACCTGCCGGCCGGTACCACCGCGGTCGACTTCACCCGCGCCGTCTTCCTGGGCACCCCGGAGTGGGTGCACCGGCTGATCGGGGTGCGGGACCGGGTGATGGCGCCCTTCGGCCTCCAGCGGCAGCGGCGCGTCGCCCCCGAGCACATCCGGATCGAACCGGGCCTGAAGATGGGGCCGTTCCGCCTGCTGACGGTCGGAGACGACGAGGTGCTGTGCGGGGACGACGACAAGCACCTGGACTTCCGGACGTCCTTCGCGGTCCGCCCGGCCGCCTCGGGCACCGGCACGGAGGGCGTCTGCACCACGGCCGTGCGCTTCCACCGCCCCGCCGGACGCCTGTACTTCACGGCGATCCAGCCGCTGCACCACCTGATCGTCCCCCGCGTCGTCGGCGGCGCCTGCCGCGCGGGGTGAGGCCCCGTCAGTGGCGGCCGGCCACCCGGTCCGCCAGCCGCGCCAGCCGCGAGGACCGGGCGGCGTGCGTGGCCAGCTCACGCCGGTCCGCGGTGCGGTAGGTGGCGTACATGCCGTGGACGCCGACGAAACGGAAGGGCTCCGGCTCCCACTTGCGGACCCGGTGGTTCACCCACGGCAGGGCGGTCAGCTCGGTGGGGCCCGCCTGGCCGGAGTCGTGCTGGACGAGGTCGCGCAGCGTGCGGGCGGCGAGGTTGGCGGTGGCGACGCCCGAACCGACGTAACCGCCCGCCCAGCCGAGGCCGGTGGAGCGGTCCAGGGTGACCGTGGCGCACCAGTCGCGCGGGACGCCGAGGACGCCGGACCACGCGTGCTCCACCCGCACGCCCGCCAGCGAAGGGAAGAGGCGCACGAGGATCTCGTGCAGCGCCTCCACGGTCGCCCGCTGCGTACGGCCGTCGTTGTCGGTGCGCGAGCCGAAGCGGTACGGCACCCCGCGCCCGCCGAGGGCGATGCGGCCGTCGGCGGTGCGCTGGGCGTACATGTACGCGTGCGCCATGTCGCCGAGCGTCTCGCGGCCCTCCCAGCCGACGGACTCCCACTGCGCGGAGGTCAGCGGCTCGGTGGCGATCATCGACGAGTTCATGGGCAGCCAGGTCCGCCGCTGGCCCTTCAGGGCGGCGGTGAAGCCCTCGGTGCAGCGCAGGACGTAGGGCGCGCGGACCGTGCCGTACGGGGTCACCGCGTGCTTGGGGCGGATCTCGGTCACGGGTGTCTGCTCGTGGATCGTCACGCCGAGCGCCTCGACGGCCGCGGCCAGCCCCTTGACCAGCTTCACCGGGTGCAGCCGGGCGCCGTGCGGGGTCCAGGCGGAGCCGACCGCGTCCGCGACCCGGATCCGCTCGGCGGTCTCGCGGGCGCCGTACAGCTCGCGGTCCTTCTCGCCGTAGGACAGCTCGGTGGCGTGGAAGTCCTTCAGCCGGGCCAACTGGGCCGGCGTGTACGCCACTTCGAGGACGCCGCCCTGGTGGATGTCGGCCTCGACGCCCTCCTCCGCGGCGACCCTGACGACCTCGCCGACGGTCTCGTTCATCGCCTGCTGGAGCCGCACGGCCGCGTCGTGGCCGTGCAGCCTCGCGTACCGGTCGCGGCCCGCGATGCCGTTGTAGAGCCAGCCGCCGTTGCGCCCCGAGGCGCCGTAGCCGCAGAACTTCTGCTCCAGGACGGTGACGCGCAGGAAGGGGGCCGCCTTCTTCAGGTAGTACGCGGTCCACAGGCCCGTGTAGCCGCCGCCGACGATCACCACGTCGGCCGACGCGTCCCCGGGCAGGAGCTCGCGCGGGCCGGGGAGCCCGTCCTGCGCGTACCAGAACGAGATGCCGCCGTTCACCGTGGCGGCGGTGCTTGCTGCGCTGCTCGCGGGCCTGCTGCTCATGGCCCGGACGTTAACCTCTGCGAGGCGCCGCTGTCTCCTTCGGATTTCGTGCTCTTCCGCTGCTCCGCGGCCCTCCGGGACCCCCTCCGGCACCCCGCGTCGGGCCACCGGGGGACCCCCTCGGGCACCCCGCGGCGGACCGCCGGGACACTCACGTAGCCTGCCCGCATGATCCGTACCGCGACCCCCGCCGACGTCCCCGCCATCCACGCGATGATCCGTGAGCTGGCCGAGTACGAGAAGGCGTTGCACGAGGCCAGGGCCACCGAGGAGCAGTTGCGCGAGGCGCTGTTCGGGGAGCGGCCCGCCGTGTTCGGGCTCGTCGCCGAGGAGGCGGGCGAGCCCGTCGGGTTCGCGCTGTGGTTCCTGAACTTCTCCACCTGGCGCGGGGTGCACGGGATCTACCTGGAGGACCTGTACGTACGGCCCGAGGCGCGCCGGGGCGGCCACGGCCGGGCGCTGCTCACCGAGCTGGCGCGGATCTGCGCCGAGCGCGGGTACGAGCGGCTGGAGTGGGCGGTGCTGAACTGGAACCGCCCCGCCATCGAGTTCTACGAGTCGCTGGGCGCCCGCCCGCAGGACGAGTGGAGCGTCTACCGTCTGACCGACGAGGCACTCGCCGCGCTCGGCTCGCGCGGCTGACTCCCGGCGTCCCGCGGGCCGTTCAGGGTTCCAGGACCACCTTGCCGACGGTGCGCCGGGTCTCCAGCGCGCGGTGGGCGTCGGCGGCCCGCGCGAGCGGGAAGCGCTGCACGGCGGGGGTGAGCCGCCCGGCCGCGGCCTCGGCGAGGGCGCGCTCCTCCAGGGTGCGCAGGGGGTCGGGGCCGCCCGCCTTCCGCAGCATCACGGCGCCGAGGACCTGCGTCGACACCCCGTCCACGAGGTAGGGGCCGCCGTCCCGGACGCCCTCGGCGGACCAGCCGAAGACGAGGTGCCGGCCGCCGGGCGCGAGCAGGCCGACGGCGGCCCGGGCGACGGCGCCGCCGACGCCGTCGAGGACCACGGTGGCCGCGCGGTCGCCCAGGTGGGCGCGGACCCGCTCCGGCCAGGCTGCGTCCCGGTAGTCGACGGCCAGGTCGGCGCCGTTCGCCCGGACCAGGGCGGTCTTCTCGGGGCCGCCCGCGAGGCCGATCACCTTGGCGCCCGCGTGCTTGGCGTACTGCACGAGCAGGGTGCCGATGCCGCCCGCCGCCGCCGGGACCACGGCCACGGCGCCGGGCCCCAGCTCCGCGAACTGCACGATCCCCAGCGCCGTACGCCCCGTGCCGATCATGGCGACGGCCGCCGCGAAGTCCAGTTCCTCCGGGATCCCGTGCAGCCGGGCGGCGTCGGTGAGGGCCAGCTCGGCGTAGCCGCCGGGGGCGAAACCGAGGTGGGCGACGACGCGCCGCCCGAGCAGGTGGGCGGGGGCGCCCTCGCCCAGGGACTCGACGACGCCGGCGACCTCCCGGCCGGGAATCGTGGGCAGTTCGGCGGGCCGGGGCGCCGGTCCCCGCATGCCCTCGCGCAGCGCGGTGTCCAGCAGGTGCACGCCGGCCGCGGCCACGGCGATCCGGACCTGCCCCGGGCCCGGTGCGGGATCCGCGGTCCGCTCGAAGGTGAGGTTCTCGGCGGGACCGAAGGCGTGCAGGCGTACGGCGTGCATGGCGGGGCTCCTCGCGGCGCGGCGTGACCCGTGCGGACCGCGCGGGGGTGCGCGGCCGTGGACGGGCCCTGAGGAACCCAGCCTTCAACCTCAGGCTTGCTTGAGGTCAAGGCGTTCCCGGACGCGCAGGGCCAGGGTCACCGCTTCGAGCGCGCTGTTGAACGACACCTCGGACAGGACACCCGGCGCCGCGACCTGGTCGCCGGCCAGGTAGACGCCGTCCCCGCGGTCCACGGCGGGCCGGTCGCGCCAGGTGGTCCCCGGCAGGTCGACCGCCCCCGTACGCCCCCGCGCCACGGCCTCACGGCGCCAGGTCAGGCGCTCCCGCCAGCCCGGGAACCCGAGGTCGAGCAACTGGTCGGCACGCGCGGCACCGTCGGCCCGCGACTCGTGCGGCGCGATCGGGATCTGGCCCTGGACGAGCTGTTCCCCGGCCGGGGCCAGGGTGCGGTCCTGGGCGGTGAAGCGCTCGATCCAGCCCGGCGCGTCCAGGTCCGAGACGGCGAAGGCGTCGCCGCGGCGGGTGCGGACGGCCAGGTCGACCAGGGCGGTCCGGCCCCCGGTCCAGGTGAGCGTGTCGTCCTTGAGGAGCCGCCGGGCGGCGTCGAGGGAGGTGGCGACGACGACCGGCCCCCGGTTCTCGGGCAGGGCGTCGACGCGGGAAAGGGTCTCCACCCGTACGCCGAGGTTCCAGGCGCGGGCCGCCATCCGGTCGATGACGCTCGCCCAGCCGCCGCGCGGACAGTGCGCCTCCGGAGGCAGCCGGGTGGCCCGGCGCAGCCGCTCCTGCACGAACGCCGCCGACAGGGAGCCCGGGTCGTGGTGGAAGAGGGCGACGGCCGAGTAGTGCGCGGCGGCCCGCGCGCCCTCCTCGCCCACCTGGGCGGTCGCCCAGGACAGGAAGTCGCTGTCCACGGGCGCCTGCCGGGCGGTGCGGCGCAGCAGCCTGAGCATCGCGAGGGGCGGGGTGCGGCGCAGGACGCCCCGGTGACGCAGGCGCAGCCGGGCGCCCTCCAGCGGCGGCAGCGGGGCGAGCGGGCCGATGAGGTCGCGCTGTTTGAGCCAGGTCCAGTGCGGGCCGCCGCTGTAGAGGGCGTGCGGTCCCTCGTTCGTCCGGTAGGGGCCCTCGGCGGTGCGGGCCCGGCCGCCCAGGGTGTGGTGCGCCTCGTACACGGTGACCTCGGCGCCGGCCTCGGCGGCGGTGATGGCGGCGGTGAGTCCGGCGAAACCGCCGCCGACGACGGTGATGCGGTGCATGGTCGGGTCTCCCTCTGTCGCGGTCCGGCCCCGGCCGGTGCTGGCCGAGGGCGGCCGGGTCCGTGACCAGGACGGTTCAGGCGCCCCGGGATGTGACATCGGGCGGAAAACGGCAGGTCAGGGCCGCTGTCAGTGGTGTGGTGCACGATGAGGGGATGGTGCACAGGGCGGCGGGCAGGACGGGCGCGGTGGGCAGGGCGGGCGGAGCGGGCGGAGCGGTCAAGGGGGCGCGGCGTCCCGGGGTGCGGCTCCCGCCCCTGGAGGCGTTCGCGGACGGCGGGCTGGAGCCGGACGGGGACTACGACGGGCTGGAGTTCCGGGACGCCGACCTCGCCGGGCAGGACGGCTCGGGCGCCCGCTTCATGGACTGCGCGCTCAAGGGCTGCGCGCTGGACGGGACACGGCTGCCGAACGCGCGCTTCCTGGACTCGGTGCTGTCGAACGCGCGCGGTGTGGGCACCGATCTCGCCGGGGCGACGCTGCGCGACGTCGAGCTGCTCGACGCCCGCATCGGGGGCGTGCAGCTGCACGGCGCGGTGCTGGAGCGGGTGCTGGTGCGCGGCGGGAAGATCGACTACCTGAATCTGCGCAAGGCCCGGCTCAAGGACGTGGTGTTCGAGGGGTGCGTGCTGGTCGAGCCCGACTTCGGTGCCGCCGCGCTGGAGCGCGTGGAGTTCGTCGACTGCGTGCTCAAGGGGGCGGACTTCAGCGCCGCCACGCTCAAGGACGTCGATCTGCGGGCGGCGGAGCTGGACATCGCGCGCGGGGTGGACCGGCTGGCGGGCGCGGTGATCAGCCCGTCCCAGCTGCTGGACCTGGCGCCCCTGCTGGCGGCGGAGCTGGGCCTGCGGGTGGTGGGCCCCGGCGGGCCGTGACGAACGGGGCTCCGGGGAGCGTCGGGTGAGGGCGGGTCAGCCGACGCGAGGGAAGCGGGCCAGGAGGGTCCAGATCGCCGGGTTGTCGGCCAGGCCCTCGTGCAGGTCGGTCAGGTCGGCGATCAGGTCGTGCAGGAAGTCGCGGGCCTCGCGGCGCAGTTCGGAGTGGGAGAAGGTCAGCGGGGCCTCCTCGACGGGCATCCAGTCGGCCTCGATGTCCACCCAGCCGAAGCGCCGCTCGAAGAGCATCCGGTCGGTGGACTCGGTGAAGTCGAGTTCGGCGTGCTGGGGGCGGGAGGCCCGGCTGCCCCGCGGGTCCCGGTCGAGCTGCTCCACGATGTCGCACAGCGCCCAGGCGAAGTCGAGCACCGGCACCCATCCCCAGGCTGTGGACAGCTCCCGGTCCGCCTTGGTGTCGGCGAGGTAGACGTCCCCGCAGAACAGGTCGTGCCGCAGCGCGCGGACGTCCGCGCGGCGGTAGTCGGTCTGCGGGGGGTCGGGGAAGCGGTGGGAGAGGGCGTAGCCGATGTCGAGCACGGAAGGAATGGTGTCACGCCCTCGTAGGATCACCGACGTGCCCCGATCTTCCGTCTCCGTACCCTTTGCCCTGGCCGCGGCCCTGCTCCTCACCGCGTGCGGCGGTGGTGTGGAGGGCGCCCCGGGGACCTCGGGCGTACGCGACCCGTACTTCCCGAAGGCGGGCAACGGAGGCTACGACGTCACGCACTACGGCCTGACCCTCTCCTACGACCCCGCGCGCGAGGACCTCACGGGCACGGCGGAGATCACGGCCCGCGCGACGCAGGACCTCAGCGCCTTCAACCTGGATTTGAAGGGCCTGCACGTCGGCGCCGTCACCGTCGAGGGGCGGGGCGCCCGCTGGAGCCGCACCGGCCAGGAGCTGACGGTGCGCCCGCACGACGACCTCGACCGGGGTGAGACGTTCCACGTGCGGGTCGCCTACTCGGGCACGCCCGGGACGGTCACCGATCCGGACGGCTCCGAGGAGGGCTGGCTGCCGACGTCCGACGGTGTCCTGGCCCTCGGCGAGCCCACCGGGTCGATGGCGTGGTTCCCCGGCAACCACCACCCCTCGGACAAGGCGTCGTACGACGTGGCGGTCACCGTCCCGGCGGGACTGCGGGCGGTCTCCAACGGGGAGCCGGGGAAGGAGACGGCCGGGAAGGGCCGCCGCACCTTCCGCTGGCACACGGCGGAGCCGATGGCGAGCTATCTGGCCTTCCTCGGGATCGGCCGGTACGACGTCCGCCGCACGACGACGAAGAGCGGACTGCCGCTGTACGTCGCGGTCGACCCCGCGCGGGCCGCGGCGAGCGCGAAGGTGCTGCGGCGGCTGCCGGAGATCCTCGCCTGGCAGGAGGACGCCTTCGGCCCGTACCCCTTCTCCTCCGCCGGCGCGGTCGTGGACGACGCCGACGGGGTGGGCTACGCCCTGGAGACCCAGAACCGGCCCGTCTTCCCGGGCGCCCCCGACCTCGGGACCCTCGTCCACGAGCTGGCCCACCAGTGGTTCGGCGACTCCGTGACCCCGAAGACCTGGCGGGACATGTGGCTCAACGAGGGGTTCGCGACCTACGCGGAGTGGCTGTGGGAGGAGGACCACGGGGGCGAGACGGCCGAGGAGACCTTCCAGGCCCTCTACCGGGGCGACTACTACGACGACACCGCGACCGGCGAGGCGGTGTGGGCCTTCCCGCCCGCCCGGCCCACCGACGCCGCCCACATCTCCGACAGCCCGGTCTACGAGCGCGGCGCCATGGTCCTGCACAAGATCCGCCGGACCGTCGGCGACGCCGCCTTCCGCGACCTCGTCCGGGGCTGGGCCGCCGCCCACCGGCACGGCAACGCCGGCACCGCGGACTTCACGGCCTACGTCGAGAAGCAGGCGCCGGACAAGGACTTCGACGTCATCTGGCGGGACTGGCTGTACGGGGAGGGCAAGCCGGACCACCCCTGAGGCCGGCCCGGCGAGTCCCAGGCCCGCGGCATCCGGCCCGCGGCACCCGGCGCTCGGGGCGCCCCTCGTCAGTGCGGCCGCGGCCGGGTGACGTCGGCCAGCGTTCGGCGCAGCACCGCGCAGGGGCGGCCCTGCTGAAGGTCCCTGCGGTGCCCGACGACCTCGTAACCGAGGGAGGTCCAGAAGGCGAGCGCCCCCGGGTTGTTGTCGAGGACGGCCAGCCGTACGGCGGTGCGGCCCGCCGTGCGCAGCCGGTCCTCGACGAGCGAGGCCAGCGTCCGCCCGTGCCCCCTGCGCTGTTCGCCCGCGTCGACCAGGAGCAGGCCGATCCACGGGTCGGGATCGGCCGGGTCCGGATGGTGCGCGAGGGTGATCGCGACCCCGACGAGCCGCCCGGCGGTGCGGGCGAGCAGCACCTCCACGTCCGGGTGGGCCAGCTCCTCGGCGAGCGCCGCCGCGACCTGCTCCGGGCGGATGTCGTCCGCGTCAGGGAAGTCCCCGTTGAGGGCGTAGAAGTCACGGTTGGAGGCGTAGAGGGCGGTCAGTTCCGTGAGGAGCGGGGCCGGGAGGTCGTGGTCGGGGGTGAGACGCAGGGATTCGAGGATCACGGGGGCAAACTACCGCCGCGCCGCGGGGCCGGGCCGGACCCGGCGCGGGGGACGCCGAAGCCCCCGGCCGCGGGGCCGGGGGCTTCGGGCGCTGCGCGGGAGCGGGATCAGACGCTCACGCCGAAGTCCTGGGCGATACCGGCCAGGCCCGAGGCGTAGCCCTGGCCGACCGCGCGGAACTTCCACTCGGCGCCGTTGCGGTAGAGCTCGCCGAAGACCATGGCCGTCTCCGTGGCCGCGTCCTCGGACAGGTCGTAGCGGGCGATCTCCGCGCCGCCGGCCTGGTTCACGATGCGGATGTACGCGTTGCGGACCTGGCCGAAGTTCTGCGAGCGGGTCTCGGCGTCGTAGATCGAGACCGGGAAGACGATCTTCTCGACGTCGGCCGGGAGGCCCGCCAGATTGACGTTGATCGCCTCGTCGTCGCCCTGGCCCTCACCCGTGCGGTTGTCGCCGGTGTGGACGATGGTCTGGTCCGGGGTCTGCTTGTTGTTGAAGAAGACGAAGTGACCGTCCGAGTAGACCTTGCCCTGCGGGTTGACCGCGATGGCCGAGGCGTCGAGGTCGAAGTCGGTACCGGTGGTGGTGCGGACGTCCCAGCCGAGGCCCACGGTGACGGCGGTCAGGCCCGGAGCCTCCTTGGTGAGCGAGACGTTGCCACCCTTGGACAGGCTTACAGCCATTGTTGGGAGTCCCTTCCCTCGTTGCGTACGTGCTCGGTGCCCGTACGTATGGGCTTCGTACGGGCACGAAGCTACAGCTACACCTATGAACGTCGAGGGGGGTACCTGAGGTTCCAGGTCTCTTTACTTTCTTTACCCGAAGGGACGCACCGGGCGGAAAAACGGGTGACGCGGACCGGACACACAGGCGACCATGGACCCCATGTCCGGTCCCTACGTCATCCGCGGCTCCGTCTCCCTGCCCGAGGCCGAGCTCATGTGGCGTTTCTCGCGCTCCTCGGGGCCCGGCGGGCAGCACGTGAACACCAGCGACTCCCAGGTGGAGCTGAGGTTCGACCTCGCGAAGACCGAGGCGCTGCCCCCGGTGTGGAAGGAGCGCGCCCTGGAGAGGCTGGCCGGGCGCCTGGTCGACGGCGTGGTCAGCGTGCGCGCCTCCGAGCACCGTTCGCAGTGGCGCAACCGCGAGACCGCGGCCGTCCGGCTCGCCTCGCTGCTCGCCGAGGCGAGCGCGCCGCCGCCCAGGCCCCGCCGGGCCACCCGCATCCCGCGCGGCATCAACGAGCGGCGGCTGCGCGAGAAGAAGCAGCGCTCCGACACCAAGCGGGGCCGCTCAGGCCACGACTGGGGCTGAGCGGAACCGCCCGTCCCGCCGCAGGCCGTGCGCCGACGGGGCCGCGGGCACATCCTGGTAGCAGGGGTTCCCGGAGGTGATCGTGATGGCGCGGACCGCTGTCGGATGGCATGTCGAGCTGGAATTCGAGGAGGACTCCCACCGCACCCGGGCGGCTGCCATGGTGCGGCTCCCGGACGGGAGCGAGGTAAGGGCGCACGGGTACTCGAGCCGCCACCCCTCCGACGCCGACCAGCCGAGGGTCGGCGAGGAGGTCGCGGGCGCCAGGGCGCTCAACGAGCTGGCGATGAAGCTGTTGACCAAGGCGCACGACGAGATCGACGAGGCCTCGGGCCGCACGTCGTACCCGCTGACGCCCTGACCGGCGTGGACCTCCGGCCACCGGCCGCCCGTCGTGGACGGCCGGTCGGCCGGTGGGCAGCCTGTGTCCCGGGCCGTCAGCCGAGCTGCCGGTAGCGGCCCTTGAAGTACGTCAGCGGCCCGCCGTCGGCGCTCGGCACCGCCGCGGTCAGCACGCGGCCGATGACGAGGGTGTGGTCGCCCGCGGTCACCCGCTGCTCCGTCCGGCACTCCAGGGTGGCCAGGGCGCCCCCGACCAGCGGCGCGCCCGACTCCTGGCCGCGCAGGTACGGGATGTCCTCGAACAGCAGGCGGTCGCTGATGCGGCCCTTCATGGCGAAGCGGCCCGCGACGTGGCGCTGGCTCTCGGACAGCACGGAGACCCCCCAGTTCGGCTGCTCGGCGAGCAGGTCGTCCATGCGGGAGCCCTCGCGCAGGCCGACCAGGACCAGGGGCGGGTCCAGGGACACGGACATGAAGGACGTGGCGGTCATGCCGACGTCCTCGCCGCCGGGCCCGTCGGGGTCCAGCGCGGGCTCGTGCGCGGTCACCAGGACCACGCCCGCGGCCAGCCGGGACATGACGGCGCGGAACTCGTCGTTGCTCACCCCATCAGCATGCCCGCCGGCGGGCGGCGGTCCGGACAGGGGGGAGAGGGCGGGGTCGGCGGGAGTCTTCAGCACGCGACGACGCTAGCCGCCGGTCCGGCGCCGCCGCATCGGACCAGCGGCCGAAGCGGGTCCTAGGACCACCGGCGGAGAACGCCGCCCGTCACGGAAAGCGGCCCGCCGTCCCGCGCGGACACCTATGCTCACAGCCCGCGCACATTTCCCCGTTATGAGGGCGGTAAACGCACAGTGAAAATGCAGAAAGCCCACGCAATTGCTCATGTTCTGCTGTGACTTGAGTCACAGGAGCCATATTTTGTTGACCCTGTGTACCGAGTGGGCAGCGCGCTGTGATTCAGTGGCGGGGACGATGTACGACGCCACAAGTGAAGCTACCAACCAGTAAGCCGAGTCACGCCGAAGAGAACCCTGGAGTTGCTGCGAGGTCTCGGGGGGAGGGCGCATGGAGACCGAGTCGGAGCCGTACGTCCGCCTTACGACCCTGCGGCAGCTGCACCAGGTGATGGCGGACATGAACACCGCCCGCAGCCTGGCCGACACGCTGCAGACCGTCGCCGACGGCGTGGTCAACGGCCTCGGCTACGAGCTGGCCTGCGTCAACCTCGTACGGCCGGACGGCGACCTGGTGGTGGCCGCCCTCGCCGGGAACTCCGCGGCCGAGGCGCTCATCACCGGCCGGGTCGGCTCGCGGGACTCCTGGGACCGCCGGCTCGGCATGGGCGAGGCGTGGGGCGACCTGCGGTTCATACCCCACACCGAGGGCTGGGTCCTCGACGAGGACGACGTCCCGCAGTGGTACACGGACGGTCCCGCGCCCCGCTTCGAGGACGAGTGGCACCCCTCCGACCGCCTCTTCGCGCCGATGTACACCCCCGGAGTCTCCGGAGCCCGCTGCGGCGAACTGATCGGCGTCCTGTCCGTGGACCGGCCGCGCAACGGCCGCCGGCCGGGCGCCTGGGGCCGCGAGGCGCTCCAGATGTACGCGTTCCAGGCCGCGATAGCCATCAGCAACGCCCGGCTGCGCGCCAACATGCAGCGCGCCCTGGTCCGCCTGGAGCGCGAGCAGCAGGCCCTGCGCGCCAGCGAGGAGAGCTTCCGCCAGGCCTTCGAGTACGCGCCCTCCGGCATGGCCATCGCCGAGATGGGCGGCGACCAGCACGGCCGGATCCTGCGCACGAACGACGCGCTGTGCCGGCTCCTCGGCCGCCCCGCCTCCGCGATGCGCCGCTACTCCTTCTCCGACCTCGTGCATCCCGAGGACATCGGCACCCTGCTCAGGACCTCCGCCGAGGGCGGCCGGGCCGAGCTGCGCCTCGGACGCCGCGACGGCACCTACGTCTGGGTCAGCCTGCGCAACTCGGTCGTCGCGGACGCCGCCGACGGGCCCCGCTTCCTGCTCACGCACGTCGAGGACATAGAGGAGCGCAAGCGCCGCGAGCTCCAGCTCGCCCACCGCGCCTCGCACGACTCGCTCACCGGCCTGCCGAACTCGGCCGAGCTGCGCTCCCGGCTGGGCGCCCGCCTCTGCCGGCGCCCGCAGTCCCTGCCGCCCGGCGCGGTCGCCTCGCTGGACGCGGCGTACGGGGCGTATCCGCCCGAGCACCCGGCCGCCTTCGACCAGGAGCCCCACGGGCACGGCCACGGCTTCGACTTCCGCCCGGAGACGGGCGCCTTCGACGGCTTCGACCACCACGTCCACACCATCGCGCCCGAGGGCGAGACGGACGACGGCACCAAGGGCCTCGCGGTGCTCTTCTGCGACCTCGACGGCTTCAAGTCGATCAACGACCGCTTCGGGCACAACGCGGGCGACGCGGTGCTCGTGGAGGTCGCCCGGCGGCTGACCAACGGCGTGCGGGACGGGGACACCGTCGCGCGGCTCGGCGGCGACGAGTTCGTGGTCCTCGCCGACGGCCTCGGCCGGGCCGACGCCCAGGACCTCGCCGTACGGCTGCGCAACGCGATCATCCCGCCCATCAGGGTCGACGGCCGGGCCGTCCGGGTGGGCGCGAGCTTCGGCATCGGGTGGGCACACTGCGGGATGACGGCGGACGAGGTCTTGAAATCCGCTGACGAGCGGATGTACGTAGAGAAACGGTCTCGTCCCAAACAACATCGGCGTGCGGGATAACACGCAGGTCAGTGGGTCGGTGAGGTCTGAGTCACCCGTTTGGGTCCCTCGGAGCGGGTAGGCTCGCCATTCACCCACGTACCGCATCCGACCCGCACCGCTGAGGAGTACCAAGGGATGACGCCCGGCAACAACGGCGCGAGCACGCCCGAGGACGACGACCCGTTCGGCTATCTGTACGCCGACGGCCAGGCCGCCGGAGCACAGCCGCCGAGCGGCGGCTACGGCTATCCAGGCTCGGTCAACCGGGTGCGCGCCGTGGGCGAGCGGCAGTACGGGCAGCAGGCCGGGTACGGCCAGCAGGCCCCGACCGCCCAGTACGGCCAGCAGGCTCCGGCCGCGCCGTACGGGCAGCAGGCTCCGCAGCAGGCGTACGGCCAGCAGCAGGCGCATCAGGGCGCCCCCGGCGCCACCGTCACCAGCCGGTCGGCCGGTCTCGACGGCGGCGGGCGGGGCCGCGGCCCCAACACCAGGGGTCTGCTGATCGGCGCCGTCGCGGTGGTCGCCGCCGTGGTCGTCGGCATCGGCATCGTGATGAGCGGCGGCGACTCGGACGACTCGAAGGACGACAAGGCCGGCGGCTCGACCCCGACGGCCTCGCAGAGCGCCGAGCCCAGCAAGTCGTCCGGCGCGCAGGCCGAGGACGAGGGCGAGCTGCCCGCGATCGACGCCAAGGCGCTGCGCCTGGACGGCGCCGTCACCGCGTCCGACGTCAAGGGCGCCAAGGCGGCCGGCGGCGTCTACGTGACGAACTTCAACCAGGTCGGCGCCGCGGTCACGTGGAACGTGAACGGCATCCCGAAGGACGGCAAGTACACCGTCTACACGGGCTACAGCGTGCCCGGCAAGGACGCCACCGCCACCCTCGCGGTCAACGGCAAGCCCCAGACCACTCCGCTCGCCCTGAAGAACTGGGCGAACGCGCCCGAGGGCGACTACGAGAAGGGCTGGACGAAGACCTACAACTACGTCGAGCTCAACAAGGGCACCAACACGATCAAGATCTCCTGCGAGCAGGGCAACCAGTGCGACGCCCTCCTCGACCAGATGTGGCTCGTGAGGGGCTGGAAGGGCTAGACCCGGCCCCCGCCGCCTGCCGCTGAGGGCGCTTGGACCGATCCCCGACCTGCGTGGCTGTCCGCCTGCAACCTTTTCCCCGGTCCGACTGTCTCCTGATCATCAACCGCCGCTCCTGTCTCCGTGGTCCCTGAGAAACCCGTCGGCACAAGAGCGGTCGCACAGAATCATCAGGAGACAGTTCATGCGCATTCGCCCCGCAGCCTGCGCGGCACTCCTCGTGGCGTTCCTCGCCCCCGTCCTCACGGCACCCCCAGCCGACGCGGCGGCGGCCAGGTACGCGGACGACTTCAACGGCGACGGCTACCGCGACTACGCCGCCTACACCTACGAGCAGTACAGCAAGGGCGGCGGCGTCCGGATCACCTTCGGTACCGCCTCCGGACCCGGCACCGAGAGCCAGTTGATCACCCAGGACAGCCCCGGTGTCCCCGGCGCCGACGAGACGGAGGACCAGTTCGGCGACGTCCGGGTGCCCGCCGACTTCAACGCCGACGGATACGGGGACCTCGCCGTGTCGGTGTCGCGCGAGGACGTCGACGGACGCACGGACGAGGGCGGCGTCGTCATCCTGTGGGGAAGCGCGACCGGCCTCTCGGGTGGCACCTCTATCCCCAACGCCGGCGCCAAGGTGGCGAACGCCCGCTTCGGCCGCGACCTCGCCGCCGGGGACTTCAACGGGGACGGCAAGAAGGACCTGGCCGCGATCAGCGGGAGCAAGGCCTACGTCTACCGCAGCATCACGCGCACCGGTGTGGCGGGCTCGGTCACCAGCCACGACAAGACGACGAAGTTCGCGCCCACGTCCCTCGTCTCGGGCAGCATGAACGGGGACTCCAAGACCGATCTGGTGATCATCGGAATCACCGACGAGCCCGACAACTTCGGCACGGACGCGTGGTTCATCAAGGGCGGCTCCCCGCTCAGCGCGGGCAAGACCCTGCGCCTCGTCACGGACTACGGCGACCCCAGCGAGGCGGTGATCGCCGACTTCGACAAGGACGGCTACGGGGACCTCGCGGCGGGCAGCCAGATGTACAACGACTACCAGGGCCGGGTGTCCCTGTGGTACGGCTCCTCCACCGGCCCCGCCACCGCCGTCCGCATCACGCAGGCCACCACCAACGTCGCGGGCACCCCGGAGTCCGGCGACCTGTTCGGCTCCTCCGTCTCGGCCGCCGACATCAACGGCGACGGCTACAAGGACCTCGCGATCGGCGTCTACGGAGAGAAGATCAGCCAGGAGACGACCGAGGGCGGCGTCCACGTCCTGCGCGGCGGCGCGAGCGGGATCACCGGCACCAACTCCAAGTGGCTCGCCCGCAACACCGCCGGCGTCCCCGGCGACGTCGCATGGAACGACTGCTTCGGCGACCCGGTCCGCCTCCGCGACACCGACCGCGACGGCAAGGCCGATCTCTACGTCGGCGCCATCAACGGCTCGCTGCGCTTCCCCGGCACGTCGTCCGGCGTCACCACGACCGGTGCGACCGACGCCGACACCGAGGCCATCTGGGGCATGCTCCAGTAGCCCCGGCGGAATGTGCCGGACGGCTGCGGCTCCTGGGCCGACGATCTTGACCGGTTCCGGCCGCCGCGGGCGCCACACTCGGCGGCCGGCCACCCCTCAGCCGCGGGAACAACGCTGCGGCTCAGTACACCTGGGCCGCGGCGGCCTCGTGCGTCACCGTCACCCGGTCCAGCAGGTCCTCGTAGGCCGCCCGGTCGAACTCGCCCGCCGCGGGCGCCAGGACGGTCGCCGCCGACAGGGCGACGGCCCGGGCCAGGCGCTCCGGCCAGCCGAGACGCTCCACGAGCCCCGACAGCAGGCCCGCGACCGCCGAGTCGCCCGCGCCGGTCGGGTTGCCCGGGACGCGGCGCGGCGGTGCCGCCCGCCAGCGGCCCTCGGCGTTCACCGCGAGAAGTCCCTGCGCGCCCAGCGAGGCCACCACCGTGCGGGCACCCCGTCTGCGGGCGTCCCGGGTGGCCTGGGCCGGATCGTGCGAGCCGGTCAGCTCGGCCAGCTCGTCGGCGTTCGGCTTGACGAGGTCGGGGCGGGCGGCGAGCCCCCTGCGCAGCGGCTCCCCGCTGGTGTCGAGGAGGACCGGGACCGCCGCCGCGCGGGCCGCCCGGACGAGCCCCGCGTACGCGCCGACCGGCACCCCCGGCGGCAGGCTGCCGCACAGGGCAACCGCCGACACCGAGGGCAGCAGCGCCGCGTAGGTCTCCTGGAAGGCGGCCCACTCGTCCGGGGTGATGGTCGGCCCCGGCTCGTTGAGCTGGGTCGTGTCGCCCGTCGCCGTGTCCGCCACGGCTATCGTGCGCCGGGTCGCGCCCGCCACCGGCAGCAGGGCGTCCACCACCCCGGGGACCCGCGCCAGGCGCTCCCGCAGGACGTCGCCGGTGGCGCCGCCCGCGAAGCCGGTGGCCGTCACCCGGTGGCCGAGGGCGGCGAGCACGCGGGCCACGTTCAGCCCCTTGCCGCCGGGCCGTTCGCTCACCTCGGTGACCCGGTGCGAGGCGTGCGGCCGCAGGGCCGGTACGCGATAGGTGATGTCGAGAGCGGTGTTCAGCGTGACCGTGAGGATCACCTGGGCCGACCTCCCCAGGAGTCGTGGTGAAGTGCGCGCTTGCCCGCGTGCGGAGACACGATCATGCCAAAGACGACGGCGGCGGGCCTAGGTCGTGTCCGCAAAGTCCCGCCTGTTCGCCCTCCGGGCGGACGGCGGGAC
>NZ_JBSGZN010000076.1:0-22166 GCF_053611025.1 Streptomyces sp. NPDC054842 | reverse complement strand
GATACGGCGGGCCCGCTGGTCTGCGTTGTCCGGGGTGCGGGGGACTCCGGTGACCGGTCCGCCCCCGGAGCCGGCGGGTGGCCGGAAAGCGCGGGCGGCCCCCTTCCGGCCGCAAAACTTCTTGGACTCCTCCTCCGCCGCCGCGGGACACTGCGGTTCCTGATCGGCCCGAACGCGCATGCCGCGGCCGGCGTGGCGCGAGGTGCGCGGGGACGCCGCGGCCGCACCCCGCCACCCGCCAGGTCGGACGCGGCGTGCCGTCCGACAGCACGGGGGTGCAATGGGACCGTTCTCGTCGCGTGGGAAACCGCCGGAAAAAGGCGCGGTGGCCCTCGCATTGCGGTACTACGGGCGGGAGTTGGCGCGGCTGCGATGGCTGGCGCTGCCCGGGATGCTCCTGCCCGCGCTGGGGAACATCGGGACGAACTACATCGCGCCGCTGGTCGTCGCCAAGCTCGTCGGCCGCCTCGCCGGTGACGCCGGGACCACCCTCGGCTCCGCCCTGCCGTACGTGCTCGGCTTCGCCGGTGTCCTGCTCCTCGCCGAGCTGCTGCGGAGGCTGGGCATGCACTGCCTGAACCGCCTCGACGCCCTCGGCATCGAGCACCTGTACGTCATCGGCATGGACGAGCTGTTCGCCAAGGACGCCGCGTTCTTCCACGACAACTTCGCCGGATCGCTGACCAAGCGGGTGCTGAGCTTCGCCTCGCGCTTCGAGGAGGGCGTCGACACGCTGACCTTCTCGGTCGTGGGCAGCCTCGTGCCGCTCATCTTCGGCTCGGTCGTCCTGTGGGGCTACGAACCGCTGCTCGTCGTCGGTCTGCTGGTGATGATCACCGTGACCGGGCTCTGCGTGGCCCCCCTCATCCGGCGCCGCCAGGCACTCGTCGGCCGGCGCGAGGAGGCCATCGCCCGGGTGTCCGGACACGTCGCCGACAGCCTCATGAACATGGACACGGTCCGTGCCTTCGCCGCCGAGGAGGGCGAGGCCGCCGAGCACCGGTCCCGGGTGGCGGAGTCCCGACGGCTCACGCTGCGCTCCTGGGACTACGGCAACCTGCGCATCGACACCCTCGTCGCGCCGATGTCCGTCCTGACCAACGCGCTGGGCCTGCTCCTCGCGGTCGCGCTCGGCGGGGGCAGGCTCGGCGTGGAGGCGGTCGTGGTCGTCTTCACGTACTACAGCAACGCGACCCGGATCATGTTCGAGTTCAACCAGATCTACCGCCGCCTGGAGAGCTCGATGACGGAGGCCGCGCAGTTCACCGAGCTGCTGCTGACCCCGCCGACCGTGCTCGACCCGCCGTGCCCGGAGCCGTTGCGCTCCCGCGCCGCCGACGTCCGCTTCGAGGGCGTGACGTTCGCCCACGCCGGTGCCCCGCCCCTGTTCGAGGGCCTCGACCTGGCCGTGCCCGCCGGGGCGAAGGTCGGTCTCGTCGGCCGGTCCGGCGGCGGCAAGACCACCCTCACGCGCCTGCTGCTGCGGATGACGGACATCGACGGCGGACGCATCCTGGTCGGCGGCCAGGACATCGCCGGGCTGCGCCAGGCCGACCTGCGGAGCATGCTCGCCTACGTGCCCCAGGACCCGGCCATGTTCCACCGCACCCTGCGGGACAACATCGCGTTCGCCCGGCCGGACGCCACCGACGCCGAGGTCAGGCGCGCGGCCGAGGCGGCACACGTCACCGAGTTCGCCGACGCGCTGCCGGACGGCTTCGACACGATGGTCGGCGAGCGTGGCGTCAAGCTGTCCGGCGGCCAGCGCCAGCGCGTCGCCCTGGCCCGGGCGATCCTGCGCGACGCGCCGGTCCTGCTGCTCGACGAGGCGACCAGCGCCCTCGACTCCGAGAGCGAGCTGCTCGTCCAGGAGGCCCTGTGGCGGCTCATGGAGGGGCGGACGGCGCTCGTGGTCGCCCACCGGCTCAGCACCGTCGCCACCATGGACCGGCTCGTCGTCCTCGACCACGGCCGGATCGTCGAGCAGGGCACCCACCAGGAGCTGCTCGCCTCGCAGGGCACCTACGCGAAGCTGTGGCAGCACCAGTCGGGCGGCTTCCTCGACGACGGCCCAGCCCGCGCCGGTCTGCTCTGAGAACAGCCGCGCCCCGGCGCACCGGAAGGGGGCAGTGGCCCGCCTCACACGAGCGGAGTGGGCCGCCTCACATGGCGCCGGGCGGGCAGGGCCGACACCATGGTGCGCGTCACCGAGCAGGCTGAAGGGATCCCGAATGTTCCGCAAGGTGCTGGTCGCCAACCGAGGTGAAATCGCGATTCGCGCGTTCCGCGCCGGCTTCGAGCTGGGCGCCCGGACGGTCGCCGTCTTCCCGCACGAGGACCGCAATTCACTGCACCGGTTGAAGGCCGACGAGGCCTACGAGATCGGCGAACCGGGACACCCGGTGCGGGCCTACCTCTCCGTCGAGGAGATCGTCCGCGCCGCGCGCCGGGCGGGAGCCGACGCGGTCTACCCGGGCTACGGGTTCCTGTCGGAGAACCCCGACCTGGCACGCGCCTGCGAGGAGGCGGGCATCACCTTCGTCGGGCCGGCCACCGAGATTCTGGAGCTGACCGGGAACAAGGCGCGTGCCGTCGCGGCGGCCCGCGCGGCCGGCGTGCCCGTCCTCGGCTCCTCGGCGCCCTCCACCGACGTCGACGAACTCGTCCGCGCCGCCGAGGACGTCGGCTTCCCCGTGTTCGTCAAGGCGGTGGCCGGCGGCGGCGGCCGCGGCATGCGCCGCGTCGAGGACCCGGCCCAGCTGCGAGAGTCCATCGAGGCGGCCTCGCGGGAGGCCGCCTCCGCGTTCGGCGACCCCACGGTCTTCCTGGAGAAGGCCGTCGTGGAGCCCCGCCACATCGAGGTGCAGATCCTCGCCGACGGACAGGGCAACGTCATCCACCTGTTCGAACGGGACTGCTCGGTGCAGCGCCGCCACCAGAAGGCCATCGAGATGGCGCCCGCGCCGAACCTCGACCCGGCGCTCCGCGAGCGGATCTGCGCCGACGCCGTACGGTTCGCCCGCGAGATCGGCTACCGCAACGCGGGCACCGTGGAGTTCCTCCTCGACCGGGACGGCAACCACGTCTTCATCGAGATGAACCCGCGCATCCAGGTCGAGCACACGGTCACCGAGGAGGTCACCGACGTCGACCTCGTCCAGGCCCAGCTGCGCATCGCCGCCGGTGAGACGCTGGCCGACCTCGGCCTCTCGCAGGAGACGGTCACCCTGCACGGCGCCGCCCTCCAGTGCCGGATCACCACCGAGGACCCGGCCAACGGCTTCCGCCCGGACACCGGCAGGATCAGCGCCTACCGCTCGCCCGGCGGCTCCGGCATCCGGCTCGACGGCGGCACCACCCACGCCGGTACGGAGATCAGCGCCCACTTCGACTCCATGCTGGTCAAGCTCACCTGCCGGGGCCGCGACTTCGACACCGCGATCGGCCGGGCCCGGCGTGCCGTGGCCGAGTTCCGCATCCGCGGCGTCGCCACGAACATCCCGTTCCTCCAGGCCGTCCTCGACGACCCGGACTTCCGCGCCGGCCGCGTCACGACGTCGTTCATCGAGCGCCGGCCGCATCTGCTGACGGCACGCCACTCCGCCGACCGCGGCACCAAGCTGCTCACCTACCTCGCCGACGTCACCGTCAACAAGCCGCACGGCGAACGCCCCCAGTCCGTCGACCCCGGCACAAAGATCCCGGTGGTGCCCGCCACGGAACCGCCCGCGGGCTCCCGGCAGCTCCTGGTCCGGCTCGGCCCCGAGGGCTTCGCCCGCCGGCTGCGCGAGTCACCGACCATCGGCGTCACCGACACCACGTTTCGCGACGCCCACCAGTCGCTCCTCGCCACCCGGGTCCGCACCAAGGACATGCTCGCCATCGCCCCCGTGGTCGCCCGGACCCTGCCCGAGCTGCTGTCCCTGGAGTGCTGGGGCGGCGCCACCTACGACGTGGCCCTGCGCTTCCTCGCCGAGGACCCCTGGGAGCGGCTGGCCGCACTGCGCGAGGCGGTGCCGAACATCTGCCTGCAGATGCTGCTGCGCGGCCGCAACACCGTGGGCTACACCCCGTACCCGACCGAGGTCACCGACGCCTTCGTGCAGGAGGCCGCGGCCACCGGCATCGACATCTTCCGCGTCTTCGACGCGCTGAACGACGTCGGGCAGATGCGGCCCGCCATCGACGCCGTCCGGGAGACCGGGACGGCCGTCGCCGAGGTCGCCCTCTGCTACACGTCCGACCTGTCCGACCCCTCCGAGCGGCTCTACACCCTCGACTACTACCTCCGTCTGGCCGAGCAGATCGTCGAGGCGGGCGCGCACGTCCTGGCCGTGAAGGACATGGCCGGGCTGCTGCGGGCGCCGGCCGCGGCGACCCTCGTCTCGGCGCTGCGCCGCGAGTTCGAGCTGCCGGTGCACATCCACACCCACGACACGGCGGGCGGCCAGCTCGCCACGTACCTCGCCGCGATCCAGGCCGGCGCCGACGCGGTCGACGGAGCGGTCGCGTCGATGGCGGGCACCACCTCGCAGCCGTCCCTGTCGGGCATCGTCGCCGCGACCGACTACTCCGAGCGGCCCACCGGGCTCAGCCTGAAGGCCGTGGGCGACCTGGAGCCGTACTGGGAGAGCGTCCGCAGGATCTACGCGCCCTTCGAGGCGGGGCTCGCCTCCCCGACCGGGCGGGTCTACCACCACGAGATCCCCGGCGGCCAGCTGTCCAACCTGCGCACGCAGGCGGTCGCGCTGGGCCTCGGCGACCGCTTCGAGGACATCGAGGCGATGTACGCCGCAGCCGACCGCATCCTCGGTCACCTGGTGAAGGTCACCCCGTCCTCGAAGGTGGTGGGCGACCTCGCGCTCCACCTCGTCGGCGCCGGAGTCTCACCGGAGGACTTCGAGGCCAACCCGAACCGGTTCGACATCCCCGACTCCGTGATCGGCTTCCTGCGGGGCGAGTTGGGCAACCCGCCCGGCGGATGGCCGGAGCCGTTCCGCACCCGGGCGCTGGAGGGCCGAGCCGCCCCGAAGCCGCAGCAGGAGCTCACCGCGGACGACCGCGAGGGCCTCGCGAAGGACCGGCGAGCGACACTCAACCGGCTGCTGTTCCCGGGCCCCACAAGGGAGTTCGAGACGCACCGCCAGACCTACGGCGACACCAGCGTGCTGGACAGCAAGGACTTCTTCTACGGGCTCCGCCCGGGGAAGGAGTACGCCGTCGATCTCGAACCGGGCGTGCGGCTGCTCATCGAGCTGGAGGCCGTGGGCGAGGCCGACGAGCGCGGCATGCGGACCGTGATGTCCGCGCTCAACGGCCAACTGCGCCCGATCCAGGTGCGCGACACCGCCGTGTCCTCCGACATCCCGGCGACGGAGAAGGCCGACCGGGCCAACCCCGGTCACGTCGCCGCGCCGTTCGCCGGTGTGGTGACCCTCGCGGTCGCCGAGGGCGACGAGGTGGAGGCGGGCGCCACCGTCGCCACCATCGAGGCGATGAAGATGGAGGCCTCGGTCACCGCCCCGAAGTCCGGGAAGGTGTCGCGGCTGGCCATCAACCGCATCCAGCAGGTGGAGGGCGGCGACCTGCTCGTCGAGATCGCCTGATCCCGTACCCGCCGGACCCGGCCGCGCGGCCCGTCCGGCCGCTCCGCCGCACGTGACGCAGGGGTGCCGTGCCGACCAGTGCCCACCCGGGCCGGTCGGAACGGCACCCCTGTGGCTATCCTGTCCGGCGTAACCGGACACGGGGTGCCCCGCACGAGGGCTGAGATCACACCCGTCGAACCTGAACCAGTTAGGACTGGCGGAGGGATGTCTCATGTCGTTGCCGCATGCCCGTGGCGAGGTGGCCGTCGCAGGCCCGCAGCGCGCGTTCGACGGGCGGATGCCCGCCGCCCCCGGTGACCTGCGGGTCGAGGCGCGGGGCATAGCGCCCGTTCCCGAGGACGCCCGCTACGGCGGCCCCGGGCGGCTGTTCACCGTGTGGTTCGCGCCCAACCTGACCATGACCGGGGTGTTCACCGGCACCGTCGGCGCCGCGCTCGGCCTCGACTTCGCCACCGCGCTCGCCGCCGTCGTCCTCGGCACCCTCCTCGGCGCCGTGCCGACCGCCTACCTCGGCACCTGGGGCAGCGTGACCGTCACGGCCCAACTCCCGCTGTCCCGGCTCGCGTTCGGCCCCGCCGTCGTACTGCCCGGCGCCCTCCAGTGGCTGTCGTCGATCGCCTGGGACGCCCTGATCGGCCTGTTCGGCGGGGACGCCCTGGCCCAGCTGTGCGGCTGGCCGTTCTGGGCCGGCGTCCTGGTCGTGATGGCCGCGCAAGGAGGGCTCGGGGTCCTCGGGTACGAGGCGATCCACCGCCTCCAGACCGTCATGACCTTCGCCCTCGGCGCCGCCCTCCTCGGCCTCACGGCCAGACTGGCGACCGGCGACCCGCACCTCGCCACGGCCACCGTGCACGGCGCCGACCGCGCCGGTGCCTTCGTCCTGACCTGCGCCGTCGCGCTGAGCCTCGCCCTGTCCTGGGCTCCCTACGCCAGCGACTTCAGCCGCTACCTGCCGCGCACCGCGTCCCGGCCCCGGATGTTCTGGTGCACGCTGCTCGGTCTCGCCGTCTCCTTCGTCGCCGTGCAGGCGCTCGGACTGTGGGGCGCGTCCGTCTTCACCGACCAGACCGCCCACGGCGTCGACACGCTGCTCGGCGGCGGAGTGCCCGGCGCCCTCGGACTGCTCGCCGTGGCGCTCGCCGCCCTGTGCAGCAACGCCATGAACGACTACAGCGGCTCCCTGGCCCTGCAGACCATGGGCGTGCGGCTGCCCCGCCCCGTCGCCGCCGCCCTCGCCGCCGCGCTCGGCTTCCCGCTCGTGCTGTGGATGCACGCCGCGGACACCACCGCCCGCTTCCAGAACGTCCTCCTCCTCGTCGGCTACTGGATCCCCGGGTTCGTCGCCGTCGTGGCCGTCGACTGGATCGTGCGCGGCAGGGCCCGCGGCGGCGCACCGGTCGACCTCGCCGCCGAGGAGGCCCGCCCGCGGCCCTGGTGGCCCGCGCTCACCGCGTTCGCCGTCGCCTTCGCCGCCGCCGTCCCGTTCATGAGCACCAGCCTGTACGTCGGACCGGTGGCCGAGGCCCTGCACGGCGCCGACCTCGCCTACCCCGTGGCCTTCGCCGCGGCCCTCGTGGTCTACGCCCCGCTGCGCCTGCGCGCCCGCCGCTGACCGGGCGCCCCCGCCGCCGCACGCCCCCTTCCCCGTACGGAGAACCAGGTATGACTCCCTCCAGCGGCCCCGCCGCACCGTCCGTCGCGCCGCCCCGCGTCCTGACCGTCGCCGGTTCGGACTCCGGTGGCGGCGCCGGCATCCAGGCCGACCTCAAGACGATGCTCGCGCTCGGCGCCCACGGCATGAGCGTGCTGACCGCGGTCACCGCGCAGAACTCCGTCGGCGTCCAGGGCGCCTGGGAGCTCCCGGCCGACGCGGTACGCGCGCAGTACCGCAGCGTCGTGGACGACATCGGGGTGCAGGCCGTGAAGACCGGCATGCTCGCCTCGGCCGAACTCGTGCGCACCGTCGCCGACTTGCTGGCCGGGACCACCGCGCCGGTGGTCGTGGACCCGGTGAGCGTCTCCAAGCACGGCGACCGGCTGCTGGCGGACGAGGCCCTGGACGCCGTACGCACCGCCCTGCTGCCCGTGGCGACGGTGGCCACCCCGAACCTGGACGAGACGGCGCAGCTCACGGGCGTCCGCGCCACGGACGAGCGAGGTATGTCCGAGGCGGCGGAACGGCTGCTGGCGTACGGGCCGCGCTGGGTCCTGGTGAAGGGCGGGCACCTGCCCGGCGAGGCGGTGGACCTGCTCACCGACGGCCGCGAGGAGCACTGGCTGCGCGCGCCCCGCCACGACAACCGCCATACCCACGGCACCGGTTGCACCCTGGCCTCCGCGGTGGCCGTCGGCCTGGCGCGGGGGCTGCCGGTGCCGGACGCGGTGCGGCACGCGAAGGACTACGTCACCGGCGCGATAGCCGCGGGCTTCCCGCTGGGCGCGGGTCTGGGCCCGGTCGACCACGGCTGGCGGCTGCGCGCGAACCGCTGAACGGCGTTGCGCCCGCGGCACGTTCGTCAGGCGCCGGGGCCGGTGCGCAGGACTGTCAGGGAGACCGTGGAGGCGTTGCCCGACACGGGGACCTCGCCGTGCGTCCACCGCACCCGGAGCGAGGCCCTCTCGTCGGGCGGCGTGACCAGGAGGGCGTCAGGTACCGCGGTCCTGGCGCCGCTGATCCCGGGGTTGGAGAAGGTCAGGCCGGCCAGGGCGCTCTGCCCCGGCGCCAGGGTGACCGTCCTCGGCGTCTCCGGCGACCGCTTGGGGTCCGGGCCGAGCTGCTTGCCGGACGCGTCGACGAAGGCCGCGCCGGGGAACCCGCGCACGGTGCAGGTCCGCGAGGAGCCGTTGGTCAGGACGACGGGGAAGTTCTCCTGTCCGGCGCCCGGGTCGTTGTCCCCGACCGAGGCGCGCAGTTCGGAGGTGTGGCACCTACCGCCCGGGGTGCCGCTGCCGGCCGGGCTCGGGGCGGACGCCGAGGTCCGGCTCGTTCCGGTCGGTGTCGCGTCGCCGCCCGGACTCGCCGCGGCGGTCGAACCGGCGTCCGACGTGGGCGTACCGGAGGCCGCCCCGGCCGTGCCGGATGCCTCCGTCGGCGTACCGCTCGGGCCGTCGTCACCGCCGCAGCCCGTCAGCAGCCCGAGCAACGCGAGGCCCACGAGCGCCGCCGGCATCCGGGAGCGGGAGGCCGTACGCCGGGTCCGGGCCGCGTCCGGCCGGTCGGTGCCGTCGCGCAGGTAGGTCGTCATGCCACAACTCCTCGGATCGCACCGCACCCACGGCACGCGACGACCGTGTCGTCCACCGCGCGCGCCACGACGCGTTCTGCCCCGTCACCGCGCTCCGACGCACCCCGGCACCCCGAAGTTCGCGGAATCGGCCTACGGTCCGCGCCGGAAGCCGCGCCCGTACGGCGGCCTGCGCCAGCGGCGCACCGCCCCCGTCTCCGCAGGCTCCCGCAACCGTCCGAGGGCGCGTCCCAGGCGCCTGACCTGGCGCGGAGCCGCGGCGTGAGCCGGTGGCGCCGAACGGGTGGACTCGCAGGGACGCGTACCGGGCCGGGACCTCCGTCCCGGGTCCGGATGGGACGTTGCCCCTCGAACCCCGACCTGGAAGAGGTCCCCTGTGCGACGTACCCCCTCCCGCCGCCTGTTCGCCGCATCGCTGCTGGTGGCGTCCATCCTGGCTCCCATCACCGCGATCCCCGCCACGGCCGACCACGCCGTGGTCGCCGACCGCTTCGACAACGACAAGAAGAAGCACAAGACCCCACCGGACGGACTCGGCCGGAAACTGACCGCCCGGCTGGACAAGGCCGTCGAGAAGGTCCGCCGGCAGGCCGGCATCCCCGGCGTCGTCGTCGGCCTGTGGATGCCCGGCAAGGGCAGCTACGTCCGCGCGACCGGCCTCGCCGACACCGGGACCGGTGAGCCGATGACCACCCGCGAGTACGTCCGGATCGGCAGCGAGACCAAGACCTTCACGGTCACCGCGCTGCTCAAGCTCGTCGAGGACGGCCGCATCGGCCTCGACGACCCCATCGCGGAATACATCGACGGCGTGCCGAACGGCGACCACATCACCCTGCGGCACCTGGCCGAGATGCGCAGCGGCCTGTACCCGTACAGCGACGACCCGGACTTCGACCACGACCTGTTGAGCGACCCGAACCGCTACTTCTCCCCGGAGGAGCTGCTCGAGTACGGCTACCGGCACGAGAACACGTTCGCGCCGGGGAAGAAGTTCGAGTACAACAACAGCAACCTGATCCTGCTCGGCCTCGTGATCGAGAAGGTCACCGGCCACCGCCTCGCCGACGTCATCGAGAGGCGGGTGCTGCGTCCGGCCCACCTGCGCCACACGCTGTTCCCCGAGGGCGCCGAGTTCCCCGAGCCGCACCCGCGGGGGTACACGAACCAGACCCTGAGCGGCGAGGTCGCCGACTCCACGGACTGGGACCCGAGTTGGGCCTGGGCGGCCGGCGCGATGATCTCGAACCTGCACGACCTGCACCGCTGGGCCAAGATCGTCGCGACGGGTGAGCTGATCAGCCCGCAGCTCCAGGCGGAACGGCTCAAGACGCTGCCGACCGGCCACCCCGGCACCACCTACGGCCTCGGCATCTTCAAGTCCGACGGCTGGATCGGGCACAACGGCTCCATCCCCGGCTACGAGACGGTGACCGTCTACCTGCCGTCGAAGAAGGCCACGCTGGTGGTCATGATCAACACCGACATCACGGTCGGCGGGCAGGAGCCGTCCACCCTCGTCGCCCGGGCGGTCACCGAGATCGTGACCCCGAAGAACGTCTACGCCCGCCCGGTCCCCCCGAGTTAGGGCACTGGTACGGCTGCCCGGCCGGCCGGCCCGACCGGCCGGGCGAACGCCCCCGCGCGACGTCGGGGGCGGGGCGGTGTGCCGGGTGTCCCGGCGAACTCCCGGATCAGCCGGGCGAGCCGTGCGGGCCGGTCGAGCGGGACGAGCGTGTAGCTGTCCGGCACCTCCACCAGCCACGCGTGCGGCAGGAGTTGGGCCAGTCGCCGCCCGTGCTCGGGCGGCATCACCCGGTCCTCGGCCGCCCAGACCACCAGCACCGGCCGCTCGAAGGCGGCCAGCCGCCCGGCCGCGGCGAGCAGGAAGCCGGTGTCCGCCGCGGCCGCGCGCAGCAGCCGGACGGTGTCGCGGCGGACCCCGGGCAGCTCCGTCACCGGCCGCACCCACCGCGCCGTGGCGGCGTCCCCTCGTCGGGTCAGCCATCCGAACGCGATCGGAAGCCGCCGCACGGCCTTCAGCCGCAGCTGCCGCATGAACAGCCCGAACAGCCACGGCGACAGCCGGCCGGCGAGCAGCAGCGTCCTCCCGGTCGCACCCGGCGGGAAGTTGTCGAAGGCGTCGCAGGACACGAGGACGGCCCGCCGCACCCGCGGCGCTCCGTCGGCCAGGAGCAGCTGGACGAGCGCCCCACCCGTGTCGTTGCCCACCAGCACGACGTCGCGCAGATCGAGGCGGTCCAGGAGTTCCGCCACCAGGCGCGCCACCCCGGGCAGCGACAGGTCGGCCCCGGACCGCAGCGGGTGACGGTGCGCGCCGAGGGGGAGCGTCGGCGCCACGCACCGGTGGTCGGCCGACAGGTCGGCGAGCGGCCCGTCCCGAAGGGAGGCGTCCATGAGCAGCCCGTGGAGCAGCACCACCACGGGCCCGTCGCCGCCGGTGTCCTCGTAGGCGATCGTCCCGGCGGACAGCTCGATCTCCCTCACGTGCTCTCCTCCATGACCGGCTCCGGAGCCCCGGCTGCCGCCACCCGCTCCGGCACCGGGTGCGCGGAGGGCCGGCGACCGGTGCGGGCGGCGCCGGTCGCCACCCGGCCCAGCAGTACGAAGGCGGCCAGGGCGGCGCCCGTCCGGACGGCGTGGGCGAGCTGCCAGCGGTCGCGCACGCCGGCCCAGTCCGCCGGCGGTGCCTGCGCCTGCCAGTCGAGCTGGTCTGCGTTGACGGGCAGATTGAGGACGAGCGTCGTGACCAGCACGCTCAGCAGCAGGACGAACGCCGTCGCCGTCGGCCACAGGGCGGGGCTCCGGGTCCGCAGCGCCATCGCGGTCAGGACCGCCGTGATCAGCAGGGCGGGCAGCAGGGTGGCGGACGCGAGATCGTCCAGGCGCACCAGCTCGACCTGCCGTACCTGGGTGTAGACGGCGCCGTCGAAGCGCCGCAGGGAGAGTTCGAGGACGAGGACCGCCACCAGGAATCCTGCGAACACGCCCGAGAAGAGCAGGCTCGCGAGGCGCAGCGTTCGTGTCGTGCGTTCGTGTCCGGTCGTGCCCGCAGCCGTGATCATGGTGCACACTCCCGTCGGGGTACCGTGTCCTTCGCGAACCCGATATTACGAGGAGCGTAACATATGAGTCCCGTACCATCTGGGGATGCCCGCGAACACCGGCGGCTGAGCGGGGAGATCAGGGAGTCGCTGCGGGCGCTGGGCGTACAGCTCTCCCTGCTCAATCAGCAGGTCGGGGCGCGGCTGGAGCTGAAGGCGGTCGACGTCGACTGCCTCGACCTGATCAACCGGCACGGCCCGATCGGCCCCAGCGCGCTCGCCAGGCTCGCCGGCCTGCACCCCGCAACTTTGACGGGCATCCTCGACCGGCTGGAGCGCGGCGGCTGGATCGCCCGCGAGCGCGATCCCCACGACCGCCGCGCCACGCACTTGCGGCCCCTGCGCGACCGGAACGCCGAGATCATCGGCCTGTACTCCGGGATGACCTCGGCGGTCGAGGAGATCTGCGCCGACTACGACGAGAGCCAACTCCGGCTGCTCGCCGACTTCCTGAGCCGCACCGCGGCGGCGGGCGGCGAGGCGACGGACGAACTCGCGGCCCGCTGAGGGGGGTTGTCGGTCACGCACCCACGGGCGGGGCCGACCGCCTGCTCCTTGCCGACGCGTCCGCCTCACCGGTCGGCCGGCCCGTCGGGCCCACGCCGTCCACCCGGCCCCGGCGGGGTCGTCCGCGCGGCTTCGGGCGGCCCGTCCGGCTCGGCAACGCGCGTGTCACCGGCATTGGTTGATCCTTCATCACTCCGACACCTGTTGACACTGGTGTTTCCGGTGGCGTCCCGGAAAGCTGTTCTGGGCATGCCAATACGACCGCTCGCACCACCCCCACGCCGCGGTCGACCAGGAGGACGCAGTGAAGATCAGCTCGCGCACCCGCAGAGTCTCGGTGATCCTCGGCAGCGCGCTGGCGCTGGTGGTCGCCTTGCCGGGAAGCGCTCTCGCCGACCCGCCCAGGGCCCTGCCTGCCAACGCCGACGGACTGGAGCAGACGTTCCAGCCGGCCTTCGACTACGACACGGACGGCTGCTATCCGACCCCGGCCATCGGCCCCGACGGGACCCTGAACCCCGGCCTCAACCCCTCCGGCGCCCTCAACGGCCAGTGCCGCGACTCCTGGGACCTCGACAACACCAACGGCTACTCGCGCGAGAAGTGCAACAACGGCTGGTGCGCGATCATGTACGGCCTCTACTTCGAGAAGGACCAGGCCGTGGCCGGCAGCAGCCTCGGCGGGCACCGCCACGACTGGGAGCACGTCGTCGTGTGGGTGCAGGACAACCAGGCGCAGTACGTCTCCACCTCGGCGCACGGCGGCTTCAGCGTCTACGGCCGCGACCAGATCCGCTGGGACGGCACCCACCCCAAGGTCGTCTACCACAAGGACGGACTGAGCACCCACTGCTTCCGCCCCGCCAACTCCAACGACGAACCGCCGGAGAACCACTACCACACCTGGCGGTTCCCGAGCCTCGTCGGCTGGAACGGCTACCCCGCGGGCCTGCGGGACAGGATCAGCCAGGCCAACTGGGGCAGCGCCGTCTTCGGCCTCAAGGACGGCAACTTCGCCTCCCACCTCGCGAAGGCCAAGCCGGCGGGCATCCCGTTCGACCCCAACGCCTGACGGCCGGACCGCGGCCCGGACCGGTCGCCCGCGTGCGGTAGGGTTCACCTGCGCGATCACGTGGGACACCACGGGAACCGCGGCGGGACGTGGCGCAGCTTGGTAGCGCACTTGACTGGGGGTCAAGGGGTCGCAGGTTCAAATCCTGTCGTCCCGACTTCTCGAGAAGTCGCAGTTCGGAGGCCGTACCGGAAGATCCGGTACGGCCTCCGCCGTTGTGCCCCGCCGGGCGCGGGCCCGCTACTCGACCTTGGCCCAGTCGAGCGTGCGCTCCACGGCCCGCTTCCAGCCCGCGTAGCCCTCCGCGCGCCGGTCGTCGGACCACTGGGGCTCCCAGCGCTTCGACTCCTGCCAGTGGGTGCGCAGTTCGTCGGTGTCACGCCAGAAGCCGGTGGCCAGGCCCGCCGCGTAGGCGGCGCCGAGCGCGGTGGTCTCGGCGACGACGGGGCGGCTGACCGGAACGCCGAGGACGTCGGCCTGGATCTGCATGCACAGGTCGTTGGCGGTCACACCGCCGTCGACCTTGAGCACGTCCAGGTGGACCCCGGAGTCCTGCTCCATCGCCTCGACGACATCGCGGCTCTGGTAGCAGATCGCCTCCAGCGTCGCCCTCGCCAGATGCCCGTTGTCGTTGTACCGGGCGAGACCGACGATCGCGCCGCGCGCGTCGGAGCGCCAGTACGGGGCGAACAGACCCGAGAACGCCGGCACGAAGTAGATGCCGCCGTTGTCCTCGACCGTCCTGGCGAGGGTCTCACTCTCCGCCGCGTCCTTGATGATCTTCAGCTGGTCGCGCAGCCACTGCACCGCGGACCCGGTCACCGCGATGGAGCCCTCCAGAGCGTAGACCGCCGGGCTGTCGCCGAACTGGTACGCCACGGTGGTGAGCAGGCCGTGCTGCGAACGCACCAGCTCCGTACCGGTGTTGAGCACCAGGAAGTTGCCGGTGCCGTAGGTGTTCTTCGCCTCGCCCGGCGCGTAGCACACCTGCCCGACGGTGGCCGCCTGCTGGTCGCCGAGCACCCCGGTGATGGGGATCGCGGCACGCAGCGGCCTGGACGTACGCGTCACCCCGTACGCCTCCCGGTGGGACGAGGGGCTGATGGTGGGCAGCATGGCCCGGGGGATGCCGAAGAATCCCAGCAGCTCGTCGTCCCAGTCGAGGGTCTCCAGGTCCATCAGCATGGTGCGGCTGGCGTTGGTCACGTCGGTGGCGTGGATGCCGCCGTCGGGACCGCCCGTCAGGTTCCACAGGACCCAGGCGTCGGTGTTGCCGAAGAGGGCGTGGCCCTGCTCGGCCGCCTCACGGACCCCGTCGACGTTCTCCAGGATCCACTGGATCTTGCCGCCGGAGAAGTACGTCGCCGGGGGCAGCCCCGCCTTGCGGCGGATGACGTCGCCCTTGCCCGAGCGCTCCAGGGCCGCGGCGATGGAGTCGGTGCGGGTGTCCTGCCAGACGATGGCGTTGTAGTAGGGGCGGCCGTTGCGCGGGTCCCAGACGACCGTCGTCTCCCGCTGGTTGGTGATGCCGATCGCGGCCAGGTCCTCGGGGGAGAGGTTCCCGTGCCTGAGGGCGTTCTGCATCACCGAGTTGGTGCGCTCCCAGATTTCCACCGGGTCGTGCTCGACCCAGCCCGACCGCGGCATGATCTGCGCGTGCTCCAGCTGGTGCCTCGCCACCTCGTTCCCGGCGTGGTCGAAGATCATGAATCGGGTGCTGGTGGTCCCCTGGTCCACCGCGCCGACGAAGTCCGCCATGGTGATTCGCCTCTTTCGTGGGGGTCAGGACTCGTCGGGTGAGGGAACGCGTCCGGGCGGCTCCGGCTCGGCCGTCGGCAGGAACCGGCCGATCAGGAACTTGTACACCGCCGCGCCCAGCACGCCACCGATGAGCGGACCGACGATCGGCACCCAGAAGTAGAGGTTCCCGTACTGATCTCGCCATGCTCCGCCGTACCCGGTGAAGAAGCTGGCCAGACGGGGTCCGAGGTCACGTGCCGGGTTGATCGCGTACCCCGCGTTGGTGCCCCAGGCCATACCGATGGCGACCACGACCAGGCCGATGATGAACGGCGCCAGGTTGGCGCCCGGAGGGGTGTTCAGGAGGTCCGTGATGGCCAGGATCAGCAGCAGCAGGATGGCGGTGCCGATGATCTGGTCGCGGAACGCGCCCCACTCGTGGACCGGCAGGTTCGGATTGCCGTTCGCCGGGAGGGTCGAGAAGACGCCCTGCGTCTTGATCGTGTGACCGGGGTCGGCCTTCGCCAGCGCCTCGGAGTAGTTCCAGCGCACCACGAGGGCGGCCACGAAGGCGCCGGCCAGCTGGGCCAGCGCGTACGGTGCCACCTTCCGCCACGGGAAGCCCTTGAACACGGCCAGGGCCACCGTCACCGCGGGGTTCAGATGCGCGCCGCTCAGCCGTGCCGCGACGTAGACACCGAGGGTGACACCGAGGCCCCACGCCCAGGCGATGCTGTCGTGGTTTCCGAGACCGCCCGCCGGCGTCGTGAGTGCGCCGCCGGCGACCACTTGGGCCACCACACCGCACCCGAAAAGGATCAGGATCATCGTGCCGAGGAACTCGGCCGACATCTCACCGGCCAGCCCCAGCCTCTTGAATCGCTCAGCCATGGAAGCCCGCTTCCCACCGGCACGGGGCCGGCCGTCGAGTGTCCGAGCCCTACCCGCATCAGAATAGGACGATCACCCGCTAAGCGCACAAGAGGGAGAAAAAACCTTTTTCCGGACATTCGGATCCGGCGTCAGGACCGATGCAACGGGGAGCCGGTCAGCGCCTGGGAGGGCCTGCCGTCGACGCCGTACGGGACGTCGCCCGCGAGCATCACCCGGTGCATGACGCGCGGGAAGTCCAGGTGCCCGTGATCGGCGGGGGCGAGGTGCACCGTGGCCCGGTTGTCCCAGAACGCCACGCTGCCGGGCTCCCAGCGGAAGCGGACCGTGTACTCGGGGCGGGTCGCCTGCTCGACGAACATCTCCAGCAGACGCAGGCTCTCCGCGCGGGACACGTCCAGGATCTGGTCGACGTAGTAGCCGTTGACGAAGAGCAGCCGCTCACCGGTCTCGGGATGCACGCGCACCAGTGGGTGCACCGAGGCGACCTGATGGTCCTGGAGGTGCCGGACGTAGGCGTCCCGCTCCGCTCGCGGCCGGTAGCCGACGCCGAGCCGGTGCTCGGCCCGCAGTCCGTCGGCGAACCGCCGCACCGGCTCGGACAGGCCCGCGTACGCGGCCGCCAGGTTCGACCACGTCGTGTCGCCGCCGTACGGGGGGACGGTGTCCGCGCGCAGGATGGTCGCCGCCGGCGGGTCGATCCGGGCGCCGTGGTCGCAGTGCCAGCCCCGCAGCAGGGTGTGGCGGCGCCGCTCCAGCCACTCGTCGCGGTCCATGCCGTAGCGGCCGGCCAGCTCCAGCCGGTCGGCCGTCGTCTCCACCTCCGGGAAGTCCGGGGGAGACGCCTTGCCGCGGGAGCGCAGGACGACCGGCTCGCCGAAGCGGCGGGCGAGCGCCACATGGGCGGCGTGGTCGAGGCGCTGGTCCCGGAAGAACACCACCTTCCAGCGCAGCACGGCCGCCCGGATCGCGGCGACCACCGCGTCGTCCAGCGGCCCGGCGAGGTCGACGCCGCCGATCTCCGCCCCGGTGTGGCCCGAGGCCGGCCGCACCTCGATACCGGCGTCCGTCGTCACGTCCGTCTCCGCTCCGTCGCTTCCCCGGGCACGGGTGCGCCCCGGTCAATGGGCCGACGCCCGGATGATCGCTACCCTGCCCGGACGGATCGAACGCGTACGCGGTACACGACCTGTCCGCGGGGCGTACGCGTACGCGTGGACGACCTGTCCGCCGCCGGGCGTACGCGCAGGTGAGCTGTCCTCTTGCCCATACGCGTGAGCGACCCGCCCGGGCTGTCGGCGTCCGGAACCGGACCGGCCGGTTCACCCGGACCTCCGCCTCCACGCGCCGCCCGTCCGCCCCGCGTCCGTACGCGGGCCGGCCCCGGAAACGCCACCGCCCCGGCCGGAGGAACCGGCCGGGGCGGCGCTGCGGACCGCGGGTCCGCGGGGGTGCGTCAGGCGAGGATCGCCAGCGTCTCGTTCCACGTCTTCGACGGGCGCATGACGGCCTGGGCCTTGGAGACGTCGGGCTGGTAGTAGCCGCCGATGTCGGCCGGCTTGCCCTGCGCGGCGATCAGCTCGTCGACGATCGTCTGCTCCTTGGCGGCGAGCGTCTCGGCGAGCGCGCCGAAGGCCTTGGCGAGGTCGGCGTCCTCGGTCTGCGCGGCCAGCTCCTGGGCCCAGTACAGGGACAGGTAGAAGTGGCTGCCGCGGTTGTCGATGCCACCGACGCGACGGGTCGGCGACTTGTCGTTCTCCAGGAACGAGGCCGTCGCGCGGTCCAGGGTGTCGGCGAGCACCTGGGCGCGCGCGTTGCCCGTGGTCGTCGCGAGGTGCTCGAAGCTGGAGGCCAGCGCCAGGAACTCGCCCAGGCTGTCCCAGCGGAGGTAGTTCTCCTTGACGAGCTGCTGCACGTGCTTCGGGGCGGAACCGCCGGCGCCCGTCTCGAAGAGGCCGCCGCCGTTCATCAGGGGCACGATCGAGAGCATCTTGGCGCTGGTGCCCAGCTCCAGGATCGGGAACAGGTCGGTCAGGTAGTCACGCAGGACGTTGCCGGTGACCGAGATCGTGTTCTCGCCGCGGCGGATGCGCTCCAGGGAGAACGCGGTCGCCTCGACCGGGGACAGGATCTTGATGTCCAGGCCCTCGGTGTCGTGCTCGGGCAGGTACCGCTTGACCTTCTCGATCAGCTGGGCGTCGTGCGCGCGGGTCTCGTCCAGCCAGAAGACGGCCGGGTCGCCGGTGGCGCGCGCGCGGGTGACCGCGAGCTTGACCCAGTCCTTGATCGGCGCGTCCTTGGTCTGGCAGGCACGGAAGATGTCGCCGGCGGAGACGGTCTGCTCCAGGACGACGTTCCCGGCCTGGTCGACGAGGCGGACCGTGCCGGTGGCCGGGATCTCGAAGGTCTTGTCGTGGCTGCCGTACTCCTCGGCCTTCTGCGCCATCAGGCCGACGTTCGGGACCGAGCCCATCGTCGCCGGGTCGAAGGCGCCGTTGGCGCGGCAGTCGTCGATGACGACCTGGTACACGCCGGCGTAGCTGCTGTCGGGGAGGACCGCGAGGGTGTCGGCCTCCTGGCCGTCCGGGCCCCACATGTGGCCGGAGGTGCGGATCATCGCCGGCATCGAGGCGTCGACGATGACGTCCGACGGGACGTGCAGGTTGGTGATGCCCTTGTCGGAGTCGACCATCGCGAGCTCCGGGCCCTCGGCGAGCTCCGCGTCGAAGGACGCCTTGATCTCGGCGCCCTCGGGCAGCGCCTCCAGGCCCTTGTAGAGGCCGCCCAGGCCGTCGTTCGGGGACAGGCCGGCGGCGGCGAGGGTCTCGCCGTACTTCGCGAACGTCTTCGGGAAGAAGGCGCGCACGACGTGGCCGAAGACGATCGGGTCGGAGACCTTCATCATCGTCGCCTTGAGGTGCACCGAGAACAGCACGCCCTCGGCCTTGGCACGGGCGATCTGCGCGGTGAGGAACTCCCGCAGCGGCGCGACGTGCATCACGGACGCGTCCACGACCTCGTCGGCCAGGACGGGTACGGACTCGCGCAGCACGGTGGTGGAGCCGTCGTCGCCCACCAGCTCGATGCGCAGGGACGTCGGCTCGGTGATCACGGCGGACTTCTCGGTGGAGCGGAAGTCGTCCACGCCCATGGTGGCGACGTTCGTCTTCGACTCGGAGGTCCAGGCGCCCATGCGGTGCGGGTGGGCCTTGGCGTAGTTCTTCACCGAGGCGGGGGCGCGGCGGTCGGAGTTGCCCTCGCGCAGGACCGGGTTCACGGCGGAGCCCTTGACCTTGTCGTAACGGGCGCGGATGTCCCGCTCCTCGTCGCTCTTCGGGTCGTCCGGGTAGGCCGGCAGCGCGTAGCCCTGCTCCTGGAGCTCGGCGACCGCGGCCTTCAGCTGCGGGATCGAGGCCGAGATGTTCGGCAGCTTGATGATGTTGGCCTCGGGCGTCTTGGCCAGCTCACCGAGCTCCGCCAGGGCGTCCGGGATGCGCTGCCCCTCCTCCAGGTACTCGGGGAAGAGGGCGATGATGCGCCCGGCAAGCGAGATGTCACGGGTTTCCACAGTGACACCGGCCTGCGACGCGTATGCCTGGACCACCGGCAAGAACGAATGGGTCGCCAGGGCCGGGGCCTCGTCAGTGTGCGTATAGATGATGGTCGAGTCAGTCACCGGTGCTCCGCTCCACGTCTGCAACATTGCTCGACATCAAGATATCTCGTGACCGGCCCCCACTCGACAGGACCCTGCCGGCCGTCCGCACGCCGGGACCCGGGGACGGCGGCGGCCCGCCGTCCGGATGCCGGGTCCCGGGGGACACGTCTTCCGGCCGATCTACGGCAGCCGCGTCCGCGCCTCCCGCTGGTGCGGGATGCCGGGGCCGGACTCGGGCAGCACGGTGTCGGGCCCGACGGCGTCGGGCAGGGCCGACGCGCCCTGCTGGAGCGCGACCGTCCTGGTGGGCGCCGGAATCCGGATGCCCTCGTCCCGGTACCGCCGGTGCAGCCGCTTGATGAACTCGTGCTTGATCCGGTACTGGTCGCTGAACTCGCCCACGCCGAGGATCACGGTGAAGCCGATGCGCGAGTCGCCGAAGGTGTGGAAGCGGACGGCGGGCTCGTGCTCCGGGACGGCGCCGGTGATCTCCGTCATCACCTCGGCGACCACCTCCGTGGTCACCCGCTCGACGTGCTCCAGGTCGCTGTCGTAGCCCACGCCGACCTGCACGAGGAGCGTCATCTCCTGCTCGGGCCGCGTGAAGTTGGTCATGTTCGTGCCCGCGAGCTGGGCGTTCGGGATGATGACCAGGTTGTTGGAGAGCTGGCGGACGGTCGTGTTGCGCCAGTTGATGTCGACGACGTAGCCCTCCTCGCCGCTGCTGAGGCGGATGTAGTCGCCGGGCTGGATCGTCTTCGAGGCGAGGATGTGGACGCCCGCGAAGAGGTTGGCCAGGGTGTCCTGGAGCGCCAGGGCGACCGCGAGACCGCCCACGCCGAGGGCGGTGAGCAGCGGGGCTATGGAGATGCCCAGGGTCTGCAGCATGACCAGGAAGCCCATCGCCAGCACCACGACCCGCGTGATGTTGACGAAGATCGTCGCGGAGCCCGCGACGCCCGAACGGGACTGCGCGACGCTGCGGACCAGGCCCGTGATGACCCGGGCCGCGGTGATCGTCGCGACCAGGATGAGCACGACGGTCAGGACACGGTTGACGTTCCGCCCGACCGACGTGGTCAGGGGCAGTGCCGTGGCCGCGGCGGCGACACCCGCGGACACCGCCGCCCACGGCACCAGGGTGCGCAGCGCGTCGACGATGACGTCGTCCCCGCTCCAGCGGGTCCGCAGGGCGTGCTTGCCCAGCCAGCGCAGCAGCATCCGCAGCAGGACGGCCGTCGCGAGGCCCGCGGCCAGGGCGATTCCGGCGACGACCAGATCGTCCACCGTGAGGGCTCGGTTCACCGGTCGCCTCCCGTGCGGCCGGGGGAAGGGCTCGTGGGCCCGGTGTGCTGTGTCGTCACTTGCCACCTGCTCGAATCCGGGGAACGCGTGGTCGCGCCGGACGGTGGATCGCCGTCCGGGACGACCGCTCATCCTGCCGCATCCGGCCGCGCGACCGTCACCAGGCCCACAGGAAACGGCCATTGACCCGTACGCGTGCCGGGGGAGCGGATGGGGACTCCGTCGCGGGTCCGGCCGGACGGACGCGTCGCGCCGGCCGCCTTCGTCACTTCCGGGCGGTTGAGGTGTACGGGAAGCGGCGCCGCAAATCCCGGCGCAGGAGCAGCAGCCGGTGCCGTGACCGGCGGCGCACGAGCTGGGCGATCGGCGCGCAGGGGCGCGTGGTGAACTCGCCCTCCGGGCGCGGTGAACGGGCCTCGTGCGGAGGCGCGTCGAGGACGCCGCCACCGAACCGGTCGCCGGACTCCGCGGAACGTCCCTCGACGACGTACTCCGAGGCGGACGGACGAGGGGACATGGCTCTCCAGACGGTTGCGGCCGAGGGCGCGGGGACGGGAGTGAGGACACCGGTGTCGCCAGCCACCCTGGGCGACCGCGCACGAGAAACGCTCGGGCGATGACGGAGCGTCAGTGGACGTGCGCCATAAGTGCGTTGACTGGGCGTGGCGAGGTGGCTAGGGCGCCGCGCCCGGCACTCCGGGCGGCTCGGCGCGCACCCGGTCCGCGCGGGCGCCCGCCCCCGTGGCGCACACGTACGCGCCTCCGCGCCCCGGCCTGCCGCGCGGCTCATCCTCGACCGGGAAGCGAGCGCGAGGGCGCATAGATGGATGGTGGGCCGGGTCGTACCGGTGGACCGAGATCCCCTACAGGAGCCCGATCATGAGCAGCAGCCCGAGCGGACGCACCGGGGAACCCACCGGCGAGCTCGACGACTCCTTCCACGTCTTCGACACGACGCTGCGCGACGGTGCGCAGCGTGAGGGCATCAACCTCACGGTCGCGGACAAGCTGGCC
>NZ_JBSGZN010000075.1:0-25376 GCF_053611025.1 Streptomyces sp. NPDC054842 | reverse complement strand
GGCGGGGCACCTTGTGCCCCGCCCGCTCCTGTTCCCGCGCGGGCGGTAGCGCTCCGCTTCACCAGGGCAGGGGGCCCTCGGCGTCGAAGTAGCCGCCGGTCGGTCCTTCGGGGCCGGTCATCGCCATCCGGACGATGATCTCGGCACCCTCCTCGACGGTCTGCGTGCCGGTGTGCCCGTTCAGGTCCGTCGCGGTGTACCCGGGCTCGACGGCGTTGACCCGCATGCCGGGGAACGCCTTCGCGTACTGCACGGTCACCATGTTCAGCGCGGCCTTCGACGCCGGATAGGCGACCCCCGGATACGCGTACGTAGGCGTCCCCGCGGCACTCACCGCGGTCAGGGAGGCCAGCCCGCTGCTGACGTTCACCACGACCGGCGCCGCGGAACGCCGCAGCAGGGGCAGGAAGGCGTGCAGGACACGCACCGCGCCGAAGACGTTCGTCTCGAACAGCGGACGCATCAGGTCGGCGGTCAGCTCCGCGGCGCCCACCACTCCGCCCCGTGGGGTGCGCCCCTCTATGCCGGCGTTGTTCACCAGGACGTCCAGTCCGCCGTCGGCCTCCACGGTCTTCGCCGCGGCCGCCACGGACTCCTCGTCGGTGACGTCGATGAGCAGCGGCCGGGCGCCCAGCCGCTCGGCGGCCCGCCGCCCGCGCTCGGCGTCCCGGCTGCCCACGTACACGGTGTGACCGGCTGCGACGAGGCGTCGTGCGGTCTCGAAACCCAGGCCCTTGTTGGCTCCGGTGATCAGTGTTGTCGTCATGCCCTCAAGGCTCTGCCCCGGGCGCCGGCACAGCCAGCTGCCCAGGCTTCCTGGGACCACCGGTACCAGGCAGCCCCGCCCCCCGCGGGGCACACTGGGCGCATGGCGACAGCGGAGTTCGGACAGGCGGTACGCCGCTGGCGTGACCGCGTCTCACCGGAGAGCGCCGGGCTGCCCGCCGGTGGGCAGCGGCGCGCGGCCGGCCTGCGCCGTGAGGAACTGGCCCTGCTGGCCGGGATCTCCGTCGACTACGTCACCCGCCTCGAACAGGGCCGCGCCTCCCACCCCTCGGCGCAGGTCGTCGCGGCCCTGGCCCGGGCACTGCGGCTGTCCGACACCGAGCGCTCCCATCTGTTCCGGCTGGCCGGGCTTGCCCCACCGGGCCCCGAGACGGTGCCCGCCCATCTCACTCCGAGCGTCCAGCGGATGCTGGACCGGCTCACCGGCACCCCGGTCGCCGTCTACGACGCGGCCTGGACACTGCTGGTGGCCAACGCCGCGTACGCCGCGCTGATGGGTGACGTGTCCGGGTGGCGCGGCAACCAACGCAACGGCGTCTGGCGCAACTTCCTCGGTCCCGGCAGCCGGGTGCGGCACACGCCGGAGGAACGGCGCGCGTTCGAGGCCGCCCTGGTCGCCGACCTGCGTGCCGCCGCCGACCGCTATCCGGCGGACCCCGGCCTGCGCCGCCTGGTGGGTGAACTGCGCTCAGGCAGCGCCCGGTTCGCCGAGCTGTGGGACTCCGGCGCGGTCGGCCAGCACCGGGCCGCCCGCAAGACCGTCGACCATCCGCAGGCGGGGGCTCTGACCCTGGACTGCGACGTGCTCACCGTGGCGGGCAGCGACCTGCGCATCATGGTCTACACGGCCGAACCCGGCACCCCCGACGCCGAGCGCCTCGCCCTGCTCACCGTCCTGGGCACCCAGACCCTCGTGGGCTGACCGGGCCCAGGAACGGCTGGAGGAGCGCGCGCGGCCCTCGTGCCGGTGCGCGTGTGCCGCTCGTGCCGGGTTGCCTGTGCCGCTCCCGCTCGGCCGGCGGTTTCCCGGGTCAGCGGTCGGAGGCGAGCACCAGGGTCCACCAGGAACCGTGGCGCCCGGCCCGTACGCCCGCGCCGGCGTCGTCGTACCCGCAGTCCAGGATGATGGAGCGGTGCGGCGGGCTGTCCATCCAGGCCTCGACGGCGGCTCTGGGCGTGGTGGGTCCGGCGGTGATGTTCTCGCCCGCGTGTCCGAGCCGGTATCCGGCCGCGCCCAGACGGCTCGCCGTGGTGCTGCCACCGCTTCCGGTGTGGGACAGCCGCCCGTGCCGCGCCATGTCCGCGCTGTGCCGCCGCGCGGCCCGGCCGAGAGCGCCGTGCGCCCGTACCCGTGGGCAGCCGGCGCGGTCGCGGTAGCGGTTGACCGCCGCGATCACGGCGGCCTCCGAGGAGGCACGTGGGACGGGCGGAGCAGGCGGCCGGCGCCCGGTCACGGCGGGCGGCACCCAGAGCGGAAGCGGCTGGCTGATCGGCGGCGGCCACGGCACCGGCGGAGGCCCGGCCCAGGACGGCGCCGCGAGGGCGCCGAGGAACGCGACCGCGGCGACAACGACCGCGGTGACCGCCCGGACACGCATCATCATTTCGTCCCCCTTCTCGACAGGGTCAGCGGTCTCGCGCGGGCCGGCGTGCGACAGCCGGTGTGTACGACGGCCCGTGTGCACGACGACACGAGGTCCCGTCATTGTTGGGGCCGTGCGGTGGTACCGCCCTCGCGGCCGGTCCGTCCGGAGTAATACCGCGCCGCCCACGTCACCGACCGCCCCCGCTGACTCCCACGCCCGCGTCACCGATCGCCGACCCCGGCAGACCGTCAAGCCCTTGTCACCGACCGCCGGGCAACCCCTGGTGCGTGAGGCCGCGCCGCTTTCGTCGATACTTCATGCAGACGCGGTACGCAGCCGGCGCCGCCGACGACAGAACCTCCCGCAGGAAGGCACCACACGGTGACCACCGTCGCATATCAGGGTGAACCCGGATCCAACTCGGCGACCGCCGCGCGCGCCCTGTACCCCGGCGGCGGCGAGGTGCCCTGCACCGGCTTCGAGCAGGCCCTGGACGCGGTGACCCTCGGTGACGCCGACGTCGCCGTGATCCCGGTGGACAACTCGGCGGCGGGCCGGGTGGCCGACGTGCACCATCTGCTCCCGGAGTCGGGCCTGTTCATCGTCGGTGAGTACTTCCTGGCGATCCGCTTCGACCTGATGGGCGTACCCGGGGCCACCCTGGACCAGGTGGAGTGCGTCCGCAGCCACGTGCACGCCCTGGGGCAGTGCCGCAAGCTGCTGCGGGAGGGCGGCTGGCGCACGCTCGTCAGCGACGACACGGCCGGCGCGGCGCGCGAGGTGGCCGAGCTGGGCGACCCGCGGCACGCCGCGCTGGCCCCGCCCGCCGCGGCCGCGCTCTACGGCCTGGACGTGCTCCGCTCGGAGGTGGAGGACGACCCGGACAACACCACCCGGTTCGTGGTGCTGTCCCGGGACGCGGCGCCGCTGCCGGACGCGGGGCAGCCGACGATGACGAGTGTGTTCTTCAGCGTGCGCAACATCCCGAGCGCGCTCTACAAGGCACTCGGAGGCTTCGCCAGCAGTGGCGTCAACCTCACCAAGATCGAGAGCTACCAGATCGGCGCGGGGCTGGGTGCGAGCCGCTTCTACGTCGAGATCGAGGGGCACCCGGACGACGAACGCGTCGCCCTCGCCCTGGACGAACTGCGCTTCTTCTCCACCGAGGTGCGCGTCCTCGGCGTGTACCCGGCGGATCCGCACCGGCTGAAAGCCTGACCTGGAGTCCGGGTACGGGACGCACTCCGCCCGGGCAGCTGTTCCGCTTTTCGCGCGGTCACCCGCCTCGCGTGCCATGAGGGCGTGAGGCGGGTTCCGTTTCGTCAGGGAGTTCCGACGCCACGCAGAAGGGTGTCGACGACGACGTCCGCTGCCGGGCCCGGGCTCAGCTCGGGCAGTTGCCGGGAGACGAGGTGCATCAGCTGGGTGAGCAGCGCGCTCGCCCAGCCCCGGGGCAGCTCGGAGCGCAACAGCCCTTCGTCAACGGCGCGTTGGATGAACGTGTCGACTTCGGTGACCGAGGTGTCTCGGCGTCTGCGGATCGCGTCGTGGGTGAGCATGCGGGTGAGGTCGACGGGCCAGGTGCGGTTGACCTTGATGACGTTCTCGACGTAGCGGTGCAGGGCGACGGCGACCGGTGCCTCACGGAGCCGGGCGTCTTCGATGGCGTCCTCGATCGCTGTGAGGCGGGCCTCGTAGATGGCGGCGAGCAGGTCCTCGCGGGAGGCGAAACGCCGGTAGACGGTGCGCCGGTCGACGCCGGCTTCGGTGGCGATGCTCGCGATGCTCGCGCCGGGGTCGGCGGCGAGCATGCGGGCTCCGGTCGTCAGGACGGCTTCCAGGTTGCGCGCTGCGTCGGCTCTCACATCGGCGATGCTAACCGGGATGTGTGACCCCTGAGGCATTCAGTGCCCCTGTGGTGTGCACTTCGCGGCGTCTAAGTACTACACCCAAGTGGCAGATGCGACCGGCGGCAGGCTCAGAGGTGGTCCGCGTCGACCACGGCCTGGGCGAAGGCGGTCGGTGCCTCCTGCGGCAGGTTGTGGCCGATGTCCTCGATGGTGCGGTGCGCGTAGGGGCCGGTGAAGTGGTCGCGGTAGGCCGAGCCCCCGCCGGGTGCGGTGAACGGGTCGAGGGCCGCGTCGAGAGTCACGGTGGGGACGTGGATCGGCGGCTGGGCGGCGAGCTGCTTCTCGTAGCGGTCGTAGCGGGGCTCACCGTCCACCAGGCCGATGCGCCACCGGTAGTTGAACAGGACGACGGCCGCGTAGTCGGGGTTCTTGAACGCCTCGGCCGTGCGGTGGTACGTGGCGTCGTCGAAGTCCCAGTTGGGGGAGACGAGGGTCCACACGTAGCGGCACAGCGCGAGGCGTTCCTCCTCGACCTCCATGGCCTGCTTGCCGCGCGGGGTGGCGAAGTACCACTGGTACCACCAGTTGTGCTCGACGGCCGGGGCGGCCGGAGCCAGCTGCGCCTTGCGGTTGGTGATGAGGTAACCGCTCGTGGAGACAAGGGCTTTGACCCGCTCGGGCCACAGCGCGGCGATGATGTCGGCGGTGCGCGAGCCCCAGTCGAAACCGGCCAGTACGGCCTTGTCGATCTTCAGCGCGTCCATCAGGGCGACGATGTCCAGCGCGACGGCGGACTGTTCGGCGGTGCGGGGGGTGCTGCGGGACAGGAAGCTGGTGCTGCCGTGACCGCGCAGGTAGGGCACGATCACGCGGTAGCCCAGGTCGGCGAGGAGCGGTGCCACGTCGACGAAGCTGTGGATGTCGTACGGCCAGCCGTGCAGAAGGACGACGGCCGGGCCGTGGGCGGGGCCCGCCTCGGCGTAGCCGATGTCGAGGACTCCGGCCTTGACCTGCCTGAGCTTGCGGAAGCCGGTGTGGGTGCCGGGGACGACGGTGGGCACGGTGAGGGCCGACGCGCTTCCCGACCGGTGCGCGGCGGTGGCGGCGAACGCGCTGTTCTGAAGTCCGGCCGGCGAGACCACGGCCGCGCCGGTGCCCAGGCCGACGGCCTTGCTGAATGTACGCCTGTTGATCATGGTCGAACCCCTCCGTCGTACGTGTCCGGTCGCCGTTCGCGCCCGGGAGTCCGCCTTTCGCATCTGTGCGAATACGAGGTGACTCCGGCGCCTCGGCGCGATGACCTTCGCACGGTCAGCGTCACCTGTCAAACAGGTGACGCTGGATGTCGCGGAGCGGGCCTCGAAGTCCGGGGTGGCGCCCTTCGGCGCGGCACCGGCCCGCCCGACGCGTCGCACGGCCCGGGGCGCGGCGGCCCTTTGCCGGTGGCGCACTGGAGTGAGGTTCGAGCTCGGCGGCGGCGGTGTCTGAGCGGCCTGTGGGTGTGTGCCGCGTGGACTCTTCCGAGTGAAGAGCGTCGTCGGTGCGGCTGTAGGCCGGTATGGACGCACGTAAATGAGCGGATGGGCAACCTAAGTGCTACATTGAAGTGGCAGTTAGAAGTAGATGTATCGACCGGACCGACAACGCGGAAGAGGCAAGCGCGTGATCACCTATGAGCGGCTTTTCATCGGAGGTTCCTGGGCCGAGCCGAGCAGTCCGCACCTGCTCGACATCGTCTCCCCGCACGACCGATCGGTGGTGGCCCGTGCCGCCCAGGCGCAGCCCGCCGACATCGACCGTGCGGTGGCCGCCGCCAGGAAGTCCTTCGATGAGGGCGAATGGAGGCTGACGCCGCCCGCCGAGCGGATCGCCGTGCTGCGCCGGTTCAACGCCCTGCGGGAGGAGAACGCGGAGCAGATCGCCCACCTCATCTCGCTGGAGAACGGCTCGGCCGGCTGGTTCACCCGCGCCGGGCAGCCCGGTCTGACCCGGCAGGCGAACGCCTACCTGCGGGCGGCGGAGGACTTCGGCTGGGAGGAGACGCTCGTGCCCTCGGACCCGGCGTCCCCGGTGCGCAGCGTGGTCCGTCGCGAAGCGGTCGGCGTCGTGGCGGCGGTGATCCCGTGGAACTCGCCGTTCTCCTCGGCCACCTCCAAACTCATCCCGGCCCTGGTCACCGGCAATTCCGTAGTCCTGAAGGTCTCCCCGGAGAACTCGCCGAGCATGGGGTTCCTGGCCGAACTGCTGGAGCGGGTCGGCCTGCCCGAGGGCGTCGTCAGCGTCCTGCCCGCGGACCGTGAGACCAGCGAGTACCTGGTGTCTCACCAGGACGTCGACAAGATCGCCTTCACCGGCTCCACCCGGGCCGGCCGCCGCATCGCCGCCATCGCGGGCGAGCAGCTCAAACGGGTCAGTCTGGAGCTGGGCGGCAAGTCCGCCATGATCATCCTGCCCGACGCCGACATCGAGAAGGCCGTCGCCGGCGCGAAGTTCGCCTCGCTGCTCAACAACGGCGAGTCCTGCATCGCCCAGACCCGCATCCTCGCCCCGCGCAGCCGGTACGAGGAGATCGTCCAGGGGCTGAAGGGGCTGGTGGAGTCGCTGAAGGTCGGCGACCCGAGCGACCCCGACACCTACATCGGGCCGATGATCCGCCCCGACCAGCAGGAGCGGGTCCGCGGCTATATCCGGCTCGGCATCGAGGAAGGCGCCCGCCTCGTCGTGGGTGGCCCGGAGATCCCGCCCGGCCTGGAGCAGGGCAACTACGTCACGCCCACCCTCTTCGCCGACGTCGACAACTCCATGCGGATCGCTCAGGAAGAGGTCTTCGGGCCGGTCCTGGTCGTCATCGCCTACGACGACGAGGACGATGCCGTCCGCCTCGCGAACGACTCGGAGTACGGCCTCTCCGGGGGCGTCTGGTCCGCGGACGAGGAGCACGCCCTCGCGGTCGCCCGCCGGGTCCGCACCGGCACCATCACCGTCAATGGCGCCCCCATCGCCTTCGACGGCCCCTTCGGCGGCTTCAGGGCCAGCGGCATCGGCCGTGAGTACGGCGCGGTCGGTCTCGGCACGTACGCCGAGTACAAGACGATCACCGTCTGACGGGCGCGTCCGGCCAGGACGGAGTGCGGCGAAAGAATCCGGAGGCGACATGAGGGGATCGCTCCTCCGTAAATGCGCCCGCTCATCTCTCCGTCACCCGCTTGACAGGTGATGACGAGTGGAGCATGCTCACGTTAGTCGCCCAGGCAGATGAGGCGGGACGACGGACGAAATGGAGTAGATCCATGAACGACGAACTCCCCGTGGACCCCGACACGGCCGCCCGGCACGCGCGGTTCGGCAAGCTCCCCGAGCGGGTCCGCGCCGAGGACATGACGATCGACGCGGAAGCAGCGCCCGGCGGAGGCAGCGCCTCGTACAACCCCCAGAACGCGTGGAACTTCTACTCGTGCCTGGCCCTCGATCTGGGCCTGTAGACCCTCTACTCGGCTGGACTTGGGGACGCAATGGCAACCCGCGCAGGTCGAGCGGCTCAGGCGAATCGCGCCTTGTCGGCCATTACAGGGCTGGTGGGCGAAGGAGTCGTCGGCGGGAACGGCCTCGTCTCATCTCCTTCCCCGCCCGCGAGCTGAACGCGTACGTCCACGACCGCTTCGCCCGGCTCAAGAATGAGCAGGGGCGACTCCTGGGACACGGCCGAACTCCTGCAAGGAACCGCTGAGTTCGTCACTCCGGCAACGAACCGCTGAGTTGGCTTGAACCGGCGGTGCGCGGCAACGGTGCCGGTAGGGGCGCCGGCACCGTCCGGATCGTCACCCGGCCGCGGGGCCCGTCGTGAAGAACGCGATCATCCGCTCCAGTCCTCGCTCGTCGAACATGGCATCCATGCTCGCGGCGGAGGCTGTCGCCGACTCCTCACTGCGCGGGAACAGAGCCTTCTCGTAGGCCAGCAGAGCGGCCTCCGTGTCGCCGGGGTGGGCCGCGATGGCCTCTCCCAGCTCGGCGCCGTCGAGCATGGCCAGGTTGGCGCCCTCGCCGGCGAAGGGCGACATCAGGTGGGCGGCGTCACCGAGCAGCGTCACGCCCGGGACCCGCTCCCAGCGATGCCCGACGGGCAGGGCGTGGATGCGGCGCGGCGTCATCGTGTCGGCGTCGGCGACCAGGGCGCGCAGGTCCTCGTGCCAGTCCTGGAAGTGGGCCACGACCGTGCTCCTGGCGGCGGCGTGATCGGTGAAGTCGACGCCGTCGAGCCAGTGTTCGTCGACCTTCAGGGCGGCGTACACGTGGAGGCTGCCGTTGCCTTCCCGGTGCGCGAGGAAACCGCGTCGGTCGCCCAGGGCCATGAAGAAGCCGCCACCGACGAGGGCGGCGCTGCGCGGATGACGGGTGAGGGCGTCCCGGAGGCCGGTCTCCACGAAGGAGATGCCCGTGTAGGCGGGACGGGCGTCCGAGAGCAGGGGCCTTACGCGTGACCAGGCACCGTCGGCGCCGATGAGGAGGTCGGTGGTGAAGGAGGAGCCGTCGGCGAACGTCACCTCGTGGCGTCCGTCGCCCAGTGCCCTGGTGCCGGTCACCTTGCTGCCCCAGCGCACGGTGCCGTCGGGCAGGGAGTCGAGCAGCAGGTCGCGCAGGTCGCCGCGGTCGACCTCGGGGCGGCCGCCGGTGCCGTCGTCCTCCGCCGAGATGTGGACGGTGCCGTCCGGGCCGACGAGGCGCATCTCCTGGCCGCCCTCGTGAATGATCTTGCGGAAGCCGTCGTGGAGGCCGGCGGCGCGCAGGGCCTTCTGCCCGTTCTCCTCGTGGATGTCGAGCATGCCGCCCTGGGTGCGGGCCGCCGCCGATGCCTCCAGCTCGCACACGACGGCTTCGATGCCGTTGACGTGCAGGACGCGGGCGGCGGTGAGGCCGCCGAGTCCGGCTCCGATGATCGCGATGGGGTGATGGGTGTTCATGGCGGCCTCCAGGCGGGAGTACGGGTGCGAGGGCAGTGCCGAGCCCGGGACGTCAGGGACGGGTGCTCGATCGCCCCGGGCGGGCGAGGGTGCCCGGCCGCGTCATGAGCGATACGGCCCGGCCGGACACCTCCACCGTAACGAACATGTTCGTAGCGAACAAGTTCGTTCTACCTCACGATGCTATTCGCGCAGGTCACGAGGGGTGAAAACGGCGCCCTGCCAGGGGACGGCCATGCAGGTATCCGGCATCCACCGGCCGCCGCACCGGCCGGGGCGGTTGTGAACGACCCCCTCCAGCCGTGCCGGGCGTGGGCCGATCCCGGCCGCTGTCAATGCGCCGACGGCGCCGGGAAGCCGGTGGGAACCAAGGGGTTGGTGCGGCCGGTAGGAGCCGGTGAGCCCGCGAGTCGGTGAGTCCGATCGGGTTTTGGGTCCAGTGGTCGGTCGGTCGAGTGGTGCTCGGGATCAGTGCGCCGGGCCGGGGACCGGCGTCTGGGTGATGCCGTTGACGAGCACGTCGAAGCCCCAGCGCATGCGGTCGCCCGCCGTTCCGGCGATCAGGGCGGGCATGTGGGCCTTGATCGACGGATGGGTGTTCTCGTCCGCGGACTGGAGGGCGTGGATGGTGGCGTTCCAGTCGTCGCCGGCCCGGGGGTTCTGTCGCTGTGTCGACTGTTCGGCGGCCGTGGCGGTGGCGTCCTGGAGCAATTTGTCGACACCCCAGGCGGCCTGCTCGTGCGAGGCTCCGCTGCGGGACAGCAGGTCCAGGACGCGTTCGACCAGGCGGAGGTAGTTATCCCCGCTGGGTCGGGCCACGAGAGCGGACCGCGCGAGCTGCGGATGCTGGAAGAGGACGGCCGTGTAGGACGTGAGGACGGCCCAGAGCTGGTCGCGCCACCCGCCTCCCACGTGCTCGCCGTGCAGGTCGACCTCCCCGAGGAGGGCGTCCAGCACGGCGGCGTGCAGTTCGGCGGTGTTGGCGACGTAGACGTAGAGCGATGCCGGACCGGTGTCCAGCTCCTGCGCCAGGCGGCGCATGGTGAGCTTCTCCAGCCCTTCGGCCCGCATGATCCGTACGGCGGTGTCCACGATCCCTCGCCGGGACAGCGCGGGCTTGGCGGGACGCTCCCGGCGGCTGATCGGCTCTCTTGCGCTCATACGGCGATCGTAACGAACGCGTTCGCCGCGGTGACGGGCGGCGAGCAGCCGGCGTTGCGCGCGTCCTCGCCCGCGCGGAGAGTCCCCGCTCGAAGCTGCGGCGGGCGGGCCCCGAATCCGGCGTCCGCTGTCGGCATCGGCTGGTCCGGCATCGGCCGCGTGGCGGTTCGGCGCCGCTCCTCGCCGTCTTCGGGCCCGCTGACGCGTCGGCCCCGGCCACCCCGTGGCAAGGGGGTGGCCGGGGCCGATGTGCGGAGGGTCAGGCGGCCGCTTCCGAGTCCGTCGCGTTCCCCTGCTGCACGTCGCGATGGATGGGCGTTCCCGATCCCGTGAGCGGTGTGCCCGTACCGCCGCGGCGGAGGGCGACGATCTCCGCGGCGATGGACAGGGCCGTCTCCTCGGGGGTGCGGGCTCCGAGGTCCAGGCCGATCGGTGACCGCAGCCGAGCCAACTCGTTGTCGGTCAGGCCGACTTCGCGCAGGCGTCGGTTCCGGTCCGCGTGGGTCCGGCGCGAGCCCATCGCCCCGACGAAGGCGACGGGCATCCGCAACGCCTGCGTCAACAGCGGGATGTCGAACTTCGCGTCGTGGGTGAGCACGCAGAGGACCGTGCGCGCGTCGGTCTCGGTGGCCCGCAGGTACCGGTGGGGCCAGTCGACGACCAGGTCGTCGGCCTCGGGGAAGCGGGCCCGGGTGGCGAAGACGGGCCGGGCGTCGCACACCGTCACGTGGTACCCGAGGAACTTCCCGGCCCGTACGAGCGCGGCGGCGAAGTCGATCGCACCGAACACGATCATCCGCGGCGGCGGCACGTTCGACTCCACGAGCAGGGTGAGCCCGCCGGGACAGTGGGTGCCGTCCTCCGCGAGGTCGAGGGTGCCGGTGCGTCCGGCGTCCAGCATCGCCCGGGCCTGGGCCGCGACAGTGCGGTCCAACTCCGCCCGGTCCGTGCCGTACGAGCCCTCGTAGGAGCCGTCGGGGGACACCAGCAGTGCTCGGCCGAGGAGTTCCGCCGGCCCTCGCACGACCCGGGCGAGGGCTCCGGGTGCGCCCGACGCGGCGGCCGACAGCGCCGACCGGAGCACCTGGCGGGCGGGCGCCCCCGCGCCGACGGGAGTGACGATGACGTCGATGACCCCGCCGCAGGTCAGCCCGACCGCGAAGGCGTCCTCGTCGCTGTAGCCGAACCGTTCGAGGACGGTCTCGCCGTCCTGGAGCGCCTGGACGCACAGGTCGTACACGGCTCCCTCCACGCAGCCGCCGGAGACCGAGCCGATGACCGTGCCCGCGCTGTCGACGGCGAGGGCCGCGCCCGGCCCGCGCGGCGCACTGCCACCGACGGCCACGACGGTGGCGACGGCGAACTCCCTTCCCTCGGCGGCCCATCGGGCCAGCTCGTCGGCGATGTCAAGCACGCGCGCCTGCCGTGAGGACGCGGTCCGGACGGATGGGCAGGGTCCGGTGGCGTACGCCGGTGGCGTGCCAGACGGCGTTGGCGACCGCCGCCGCGGCTCCCACGATGCCGATCTCCCCGATGCCCTTGATCCCGACCGGGTCGTCCGGGTCCGGGTCCTCGACCCAGTCCGCCTCGATGTGCGGGATGTCGGCGTGCGTGGCGACGTGGTAGCCCGCGAGGTCGGCGCCGTAGTGGGCGCCGGTGTTCCGGTCCCTGACCGCCTCTTCGTGCAGGGCCATGGAGATGCCCCAGATCATCCCGCCGGTGAACTGGCCCCGCGCCGTGAGGGGGTTGACGATGCGGCCCGCGGCGAAGATGCCGAGCATGCGGCGCACGCGCACCTCGCCGGTGCTCACGTCGACCGCGACCTCGGCGAACTGCGCCCCGAACGAGTGCCGTTCCTTCTGCGTGAGCGCTCCGATGGCCGCGGTGGTGTCCGACCGTACGGTGACGCCCTCCGGCGGAAGGCCGTCGCTCACAGCGAGCCGCTCGCGCAGTTCCTCCGCGGCGGCCGTGACCGCCCAGGCCCAGGACCGGGTGCCCATGGACCCGCCGGCGATCATCGCCGGGCCGAAGTCGCTGTCACCGATCCGCACCCGCACGCGCTCGGTCGGCACCTCCAGGGCGTCCGCGGCGACCATGGTGAGCGCGGTCCGTGCCCCGGTGCCGATGTCCGCGGCGCTGATGCGCACGGTGAACGTGCCGTCGGCCTCGGCGGTGACCGCGGCCGTCGACGGCGCGGCTCCCGCGAAGAACGAGGCCGCGGCCGTCCCGGTGCCGATCAGCCAGCGTCCGTCCCGGCGAAGGCCCGGACGCGGGTCCCGGTCCGCCCAGCCGAACCGGCGGGCTCCCTCCCGGAAGCAGGCGGCCAGGTTGCGGCTGCTGAACGGCAGCCCGGACACGGGACCGACCTCAGGCTCGTTGCGCAGCCGCAGCTCGATGGGGTCGATGCCGCACTTCTCGGCGAGTTCGTCGAAGGCCGACTCCAGCGCGAACGATCCGGGCGCCTCACCGGGGGCACGCATGAACGTCGGTGTCGGCACGTCGAGTCGTACGACCCGGTTGGCGGTGTGGTGGGCCGGGGCGTCGTACATCACCCGGGCCGGGCCCGCGCCCGACTCGATGAACTCGTGCACGGTCGAGGTGGCGCTCAGCGAGGTGTGCTCCAGCGCGCGCAGCCGGCCCTCGGCGTCCGCACCGAGCCGCAACCGCTGACTGGTGGGGCTGCGGTAGCCGGCGAGCGAGAACATCTGACGGCGTGTCATGACGACGCGCACCGGCCGGGAGAGGGTGGTGGCGGCCATCACCGCGGCCACCTGGTGCGCACGGAGGCCCTTGCTGCCGAAGCCGCCGCCGACGTGCTCCGACCTGACCCGCACCGAGGACGGGTCGAGCGAGAACATCTTCGCGAGTTCGTCCGCGACCCACACGGTGCCCTGGTTGGAGTCCACGACCTCCAGCCGGCCGCCGTCCCAGCGGGCGGTCGCCGCGTGGGGTTCCATCGGGTTGTGGTGCTCTTCCGGGGTGGAGTACTCGGCGTCGAGGACGACGGCGGACGCGGCGAGTTCGGCGTCCAGGTCCCCCTTCTCCGTCACGCCGGGCCCGCCGGGGCCCTGCATCGTGTACGCGTCGGGACGGCCGGGGGAGAAGGTCACGTCGTGCCCCTCCTCCTCGTAGTGCACGACCAGCGCTTCGGCGGCTTCCCTGGCCTGCTCGGAGGTCTCGGCGACGACCAGCGCGACCGGCCAGCCCGCGTGGGGCACCCGGTCGTGCTGGAAGACGGCCGCGGTCGGGTCCGGCGGCATGCCGAGCATGCCGACGTAGTCGATGTCGACCCGTGGGGCGTTGCCGTGGTGCAGGACGTCGAGTACGCCGGGCATCCCCAGGACGGAGGCGGCCTCCACGGAGCGGATGCGGCCCCGGGTGACGGTGGACAACACCAGCCAGCCGTAGGCCAGTTCGGCGAAGGGGATCTCACCCGCGTAGCGGGCGGCTCCGGTGACCTTGTCGCGGCCCTCCACACGGGTGTGCGCGGTGCCGACGGCCTTCGCCGCCCTGGTCCCGGTCGTGGTGGTGGTCATCGGGCCTCCTCGGCGAGTTCGCTGAGCACGGCGATGACGAGGTTGCGCATGAGTGTCACCTTGTATCCGTTGTGCGGCAGCGGCCGCGCGGCCGCCAGTTCGGCATCCGCGGCCGCGGCGAAGGCGGCGGCGTCGGCGGGCCCGCCGGTCAGGGCGCGTTCGGCGGTGTGGGCCCGCCACGGCCGGGAGGCGACCGCGCCGAAGGCCAGGCGGACGTCCTGTACGACACCGTCCCGGACGTCGAGCGCGGCGGCGATCGAGCCGATCGCGAAGGCGTACGAGGCACGCTCGCGCACCTTGCGGTAACGGGAGTTGGCCGCGACGGGCGAGGGCGGCAGCGTGACGCCCGTGATGAGCGCACCCGGCGGGAGGGCCGTCTCCAGGTGCGGCGTGTCGCCCACGGGGAGGTAGAACTCCGTCAGCGGCAGCCGTCCCGGTCCCTCCGCCGTCTCGTAGGAGACCATGGCGTCGAAGGCGGTGAGTGCCACGCCCAGGTCGGAGGGGTGGGTGGCCACGCAGTGGTCGGAGGCGCCCAGGATCGCGTGGTTGTGGTGCTCGCCCTCGATCGCCGGGCAACCGGTGCCCGGGGAGCGCTTGTTGCACGGCTTGGACACGTCGGCGAAGTAGCCGCAGCGGGTGCGCTGGAGCAGGTTCCCGCCGACGGTCGCCATGTTGCGCAGCTGCCCGGAGGCTCCGGCCAGCACCGCCTGCGTCAGCGCCGGGTAGCCGCGGCGCACGTCGGGATGCGCGGCGAGGTCGCTGTTCGTGACGGTCGCGCCGATGCGCAGACCGCCCTCCGGCGTCGACTCGATCGCGTCCAGGGGGAGTTCACGCACGTCGACGAGCCGGCCCGGGCGCTCCACCCCGGTCTTCATCAGGTCGACCAGATTGGTGCCGCCGCCCAGGAACCGGGCGTCCGGGTCGGTGCCGAGCAGCGCCAGGGCGCCAGGGACGTCTACCGCTCGCTGATAACCGAACTCCTTCATGCCGCCGCTCCTTCGTGCTGCCCGGCCTGCGTGCCGTCCGCGGTCGGGTCACTGTCCGCGGTCCGGGCGGTACGGGCGTCCGCCTCGGCCGCACGGGCGACCGCCTGCACGATCGACACGTACGCGCCGCAGCGGCAGAGGTTGCCGCTCATCCGCTCGCGGATCTCCTCGGCGGTCAGGGGCGGTGGCCCCGCTTCGGGGCGTACGTCGTCGGTGACGGCGCTCGGCCAGCCCGCCGCGTGCTCCTCGATCACGGCGACGGCCGAACATATCTGGCCGGGCGTGCAGTAGCCGCACTGGTATCCGTCGAGATCGAGGAACGCCTGTTGCACGGGGTGGAGTTGGTCGCCCTCGGCGACGCCTTCGATGGTCGTGATCTCGCGGCCCTCGGCCGCCACCGCGAGTTGCAGGCAGGCGACGGCCCGGCGTTTGTCGAGCAGCACGGTGCAGGCGCCGCACTGTCCCTGGTCGCAGCCCTTCTTCGTGCCGGTCAGATCGAGGCGCTCACGCAGGGCGTCGAGCAGGGTGGTGCGGTGGTCGACGGTGAGCGCGTGCTTCTCGCCATTGATGTTCAAGGTGATGGCGCTGTACGTCGTGGCGGGTGCTGTGGCCATGATCAGCCTTCTTTCGCATTCCCGGACCACCCTGGGAGGACGGTCCGGCAGGCACGGGAGACAAGAGACGCAGAGCAGTGTCGGAAAGGAAGCGGTCAGGTAGCGGGGCGGGCGGCGGCGCCGTCGCTTCGGGCGACGGTGGCCCGGCAGCGTGCGGATGCCGGACCGGAGGACGGTTGCAGGCCGTCACCGGCTGTCCGAGCCGCCCGCCCAGGGCTAGAGTGAGCTCAAGCGGACAGCTGTCCGTTCACCGGAAAACGTAACGGACATCTGTCCGCTTCGGCAAGGACGGGATTCGGCCACGGACCCGTGAGGAGGAAGAGTGCAGCCGAAGAAGGACGCGCCCCTGCGCTCCGACGCGCAGCGGAACCGCGAACGGATCCTGGAAGTGGCCCTGGCCGAGCTGACGCTCTGCGCGGACGTCCCGCTCAGCGTGATCGCCAAGAAGGCGGGCGTCGGACAGGGGACGTTCTACCGCAACTTCCCCAACCGCGAGGCCCTCGTCCTCGAGATCTACCGCCACGAGATGCAGCAGGTCGCCGACGCCGCCACCGAGCTGCTCAAGACCCGCGAGCCCGACCGCGCCCTGCGCGAGTGGCTGGACCATCTCGCCCGGTTCGCCATGACCAAGGCGGGCCTCGCGGACGCCATCCGCCAGGCCACCAGCGCTCCGGACGGCCCCGCGAGGCCGGGACACACGCCGGTGACGGACGCTGCGGAACTCCTGCTCCGGACGAACGAGGAGGCCGGCACCATCCGCCCGGGCGTGACCGCCGACGACCTGGTCCTGGCCATCGCCGGCCTCTGGCAGCTCGACCCCCGAGGCGACTGGCAAGCCCGCGCCGCCCGTCTCCTGGACTTCGTCATGGACGGACTCCGCGTCGGGGCCCCCGGGGAACCGGCGTCGCGAGAGCGCTGACGAGCCGCGTGGCCGAACAGCCGGCCGTGTGCGCACGACGGCGGGGGAGTGGCCCGCCTCAGTGGTTCAGCAGGCGTGCGAGACGGTCGACGGTCTTCTCGCCCGCCCGTTGCTTGATCAGGCCCTCCTTGGCGACCGCCCGAAGACGCACACTGGTGCGCTGCTCGCCGTCGGAGTTCAGGACGACCGTGACCACGACCGGATTCAGGCCGCCGAATCCGCCCCCCGCCATCACGCGGAGCGCCGTACCGTCCGCTCCGCTCCCCAACGGCCACGGGGCGTCCCCGGTGCTCACCTCGGTCAGGACCTCGCGCACGCGCTCCAGTGCCGGGTCGATGCCCAGCGGCAGCAGCAAGGTCGCTTCACCGACGTTCTTCCGCAGGCGTTTGGCGGTGAAGGCGGCACCGCTGCGCCCCGCCCCGGCGAGCGCACCGAGCGCCTCCACCAACAGCGCGTCCTCGGACTCGTCCGGCACCGTGTTCCTCCTCGGCCTCGACGGCAACTGGGAGCATCCTGCCCGCTGTTGCCGTTCCGCGCGCCGATTCCGATCGACTCCGGCAGCGGACTGATGCCGGCCGCCGGCCGATCGGGGCCGCCGTCCGACGGTGCCGGGTCCAGCGCCCCGCCGGACGACCTGTACGGCGTGGCGGTGCCGTTCGGCACAGTCTCGACTCGATTGCCGGGGTGCGGCGCCGGTTGCGGGGTAGGTTCCGCGCATGAGCGATGTTGTGGACTCTGACGAGCTGCTCCGCCGGATCCAGCGCGCCCGTGACTGGGCCGCCCAGGAGGAACGGCACTGGAAGACCCAATCGGGGCCGTCCGAAGCGACGGAAGCGGACGGCGCACGCGAGGCGGACATCCTCGCCCACGTCTACGAGGCCGTCCGCAAGGTCCTCGACGAGGTCGTCACACCGGGAAGCAACAGCGCCGACTAGGGCGGCCCGTCGTCAGGTGTCGTGAATACCGGGGCCGGCAGGTCGACCGCTGCCGCCTCACCGCTGACGGGGGAGAGCAGGCGCCGGAGGAATGATCAGGACCGGTGGGCCCCGGTTCGCCCGCGGTCGGCTCGGGGCGATTGTCAGTGGCGGGTGCGAGGCTGACCGGTATGGATGAGCAGCAGTTCATGCGCGGCAGGGTCTACGGCGCCGACCATGACGATCCTGATCCCGGACCGCGGCCGGGACATGACTACGTGGAGCTGATCGGCGGCCCCCTGGACGGGCTGCTGCTGGACGTGACCGACCGGCCCGGGCACCGCCATGGAGAAGACGTCGCGCTGCCCACGGAGATAGGCCGCTACGGCCCCGGCGGACGTGCCCTGTACGGCCCGAGACCCGGTGACGAGCGCCGTTACGACTGGCACGGTGACACTCCCTGACGGGGTGGGGGTGCGACCGGGTGTGCCTTGTACGGCCCGAAACCCGGTGACGAGCGCCGTTACGACTGGCACGGTGACACCCCCTGACGGGGCGGGGGTGCGACCGGGTGTGCCTTGTACGGCCCGAGACCCGGTGACGAGCGCCGTTACGACCGGCACGGTGACACCCCCTGACGAGGTACGGGTCCGGACGGGGTGTCCCCGCCCGGACCCGTACCCGCTCAACCGTCGGACCGCGGGCCGCCGGGCTTCGTGAGCGCCCCCAAGGGCGACCGGCGTGCCCGCGGCCCGTCCGTGATCGGTCAGCGGCGCATCAGCGCGAACACTCCCCAGCCGAGGTACTCGCGCTCGTAGCGCGTGTACTGGACCGCCGCGCCGTCGAGTTCCGCACGTACCTCGGCCGCCAGTTCGTCGCCGGGATTGCGATCCAGCCAGCGGCGCAGGTTGAGCCACTGGGCGGCGCGGTACCGGTCCCAGCTCGCCTGATCGGCCAGCACCATCTCGACCACGTCGTAACCGAGGCCCGTGAACTGCCCGATCAGCTCGGGGAGCAGCAGGAAGTCGGAGCGGTCGGCGGCGTGGCAGGCCTCGACGGTCTCCTGGTCGGGCGGCAGCCGGCGCCAGTACGGCTCCCCGATCAGCACAAGGCCACCGGGGCGCAGACTGCGGGCGAGCAGCTCGACCGTGCCGGACGGCCCGCCCGCGATCCAGGTTGCCCCGATGCACGCGGCGACATCCACGGGCTCGTCGGCGACGTGTCCGCGGGCATCCCCGTGGACGAAGCCGACCCGGTCGCTCACCCCCAGTTCGGCGGCGCGGGCGCGGGCGCGCTCGGTGAACACGGCGCTGATGTCCACGCCGGTCCCCGTGATGCGGTGATCGCGGGCCCAGGTGCAGAGCAGCTCTCCCGACCCGCTGGCGAGGTCGAGCACGCGGGTCTCGGGCGCCAGGTGCAGCGCCCGTCCGAGCGTGGCCAGCTGGTCATCGGTGAGCGGGTTGTGGATGCGGTGACTGCTCTCGCGAATGCTGAAGATGCGTGGAAGATCCACGGGAGGGATTCCTTCGGTTCGATGGGGTCGTGGCGTCGGGACAGGACAGCCGGTCGGAACCGGTCGTCGTTGCCTGGACCGTCATCAAATGCACCCCATCGGAACGTCTGGACCTCGAACCGGGGTGACGTTAGAGCCGAACACGCCTGTGTGTCCACCGAATTGAGAGGCCGGCGGAGCACGGAGCGATGACGCCTCCGGCCGCGTCCTCCTTCACCACCGTCGGCGAAGCTGACGGCCACGAGGTCCCCGGCGGTCACCGACGCCCGTCGGGAGTGTCCGAACGGACCGGATGACACGCTGGGTTGCTGCATGATGTCGGTCAGCGACAACGTCCCAGGGGGATCCATGCACTTCCGCACCACCATGGCGGCCGCCACCGCGGTACTCGCCGTCTTCCTCGTCGGCTGCAGCAGTGGTGACGACGGCGGCGACGCCAAGTCCGAGCCCAGCAGACCCGCTACGACGGCGTCGTCGGCCCCCGGGACTCCCGAGGCCGAGGGATCCGGCGACGCGACCCCGGGCGACGCGAAGAAGAAGACGGGCGTCCCCGCCGAGCCGGACGCCGCCACCCGGGCCCAGCTGATCAGGGCCCTGAGCGCCATCAACCCCGCTCTGGTGGCCGACGAGGACAAGGCAGTGGCCAACGCGCGCAACCAGTGCTCGACACTCGACGGCGGCAGTGATGCCGAGACCGCCGCCAAGACCCGCTTCTCCACCGGCGATCACAAAGTGACGCACGTCGAAGCCAGGAAGATCAACGTCGCGGTGTCGACCGTGCTCTGCCACTGACGCCCCCGAGCTAGCCGCGCCGTTCGCCTCCCGATCGAAGCCGGTTCAGAACGGGGAACCCGCAGGCAAGCAGGGGAGTGACGGGCGCGTTTCGCCCGTGAAGGGAGCGGCGACGGCAGTTCGCCGGGATCAATGGCCGTCGGCAGTGCTGGATTCGCGCGCAGCGCCGAGCCTGGTCTATTATCAGTGCAGAGCGCGTCGCCGAACTGCGTTTGCCGCGCCTCGCGTTGGTGGTCCAAGGAAAGACGCCTCACTTCCCGTGAGGAAATGCAGGTGCAAGGCCTGCCCGGCGCTCCAGACAGCCCCACCCCGGTCAGCCGGGGTGGGGCTTCTTGCTTGCCCCCGCACCTCCGCATCGCTCGCGCGGGCTCCCCGGCCCGCCGGCCTCCTCGTCGTGCTCAGCGGACGGGCTCGCCGATGCCCAGCGTGTTCCCCTCGCTGTCCCGGAACCAGGCACCGCGCTCGCCGCGCGCACCCTTGCTCGGGTAGTTGCCCTCGATCTCGGCAATTCCGTCGACCGTGCGCAAGCCGGGCAGGTCGACGTCTTCGAACACCACACCGCGCCGCCTGAGTTCGGCCACCGCCGCGTCGAGGTCGGAGACCTCCAACGCCATCTGGGTGAACGTGCCGGGCGAGCTGCCCGCCGACTGGAAGAGTACGAACTCACCGCCCGCACACCGGTACAGGAGCCCGCCGGGCCGCTCGTCGGCGGGCTCCAGGCCGAGCCGCTGCGCGTAGAAATTCCGCGCCCGCTCAAGATCCTGGGCCGGGAGCCTGGTCGCCACGCGAGCCAGGGCCATAAGACTGCTGTCGCCGGTAGTCATGCCCCCACTCTGCCGTGCGCGGCCGCCCCGCGGAGAGAGGTGACGGGCGGGCGCCCTCGGGTCGCACCGGAAGGCGGAAGGGACCGGAAGGCGGAAGGGACCGGAAGGCGGTGCGGCGGGTCATCCGCGCGAAGACGGCACGTGCCCTGTTCGGGACGCCCTGTTTGGGACGGGCGACGGGGGTACTTGGCAGATGCCCAGCGCATCACCCGTACCGGGATGCCCGTGCTCCACCGCCGCCCGGCGGGCCGTCGCCCAGGTGGCGGGTCGCGAGCGGAGGCGGATCGGTCGTCCCCCAGCGACAGGTCGACACGGCATGGTTTCCCTCGAGAGTTCCGCGCGCATGCTCGGTGCCCTGCTGCGCGACAGTCACGAATGCGCCTTCGAGGAACTGCCGGCCCTGCTCACCGAGCACGCGGAGACCGCCGGTCTGCGGCGGGTACGCCTCTTCGTGGTCGACGTGCAGGAGAACGTGCTCCGTGAGGCCACCGGCGAGGGACCCGACGCGGGCGGGTGCGGACAGGAGCTGCGGATCGACGCCACGCTGCCCGGCCGCGTCTTCCAGGCTTCGCGCAGCCGGTCCACATCTGGTGACGACGGCTTGCAGCACTGGATCCCCGTACTGGACGGAACCGAGCGCCTCGGGGTCCTGTGCGTGGAGACCGACAGCGCACCGGACGAGCAGGCGGCGCACGTGATGGAGGACCTCGCGTCCCTGGTCGGCCTCCTGCTGGTGTCCAAGCGGCACCACAGCGACTCGTACTCGCGCCTCACCCGCACCAGCCCCATGTCGGTCTCGGCGGAGATGCAGTGGACGCTGATGCCGCCCCGCACCTTCGCCAACAAGAGGGTGGCCATCGCCGCATCCATGGAGCCCGCCTACGCCACGGCCGGCGACGCCTTCGACTACGCGCTGGCCGGCGACACCGCTCATCTGGCCGTTTTCGACGCGATGGGGCACGACACCTCCGCCGGGCTGACGGCGAACCTCGCGATGGCCACCTGCCGCAGCCGGCGCAGGCGCGGTGAAAGCCTGACGGAGGTGCGCGATGCCATCGAGGCGACGCTGATCGAGCAGTTCGCCCAGACCCGGTACGCCACCGCGGTACTGGCCGACCTGGACACCGTCACCGGCACACTCACCTGGATCAATTGCGGGCACCACCCGCCGATCCTGATCCGCGGCGGACGCTGGACCACCTACCTGCGGTGCGCTCCCACCCATCCCCTCGGGGCGGGCCTGGGCCTTCCCGTCGTCACGTGCAGCGAACAACTCGAACCCGGAGACCGGCTGCTGCTGTACACCGACGGCATCGTCGAGGCGCGCGACACGCGAGGGGTGGAATTCGGCCGCGATCGTTTCGTCGACTTCATCATCCGGCACCAGGCGGACGGGCTGTCCGCTTCCGAGACGCTGCGCCGTCTGGTGCACGCGGTGCTGGAACACCATGCCGACACGCTCACCGACGACGCCACCGTGATGCTCTGCGAGTGGCGCGGAGGCCCGCACGTCACCGCCGCCGTCGGATGACGCGCGTCGCCCTTCCGGCCGACCGGGCGAGACGCAGAAAATAGGGGTGCCGGGGATGCCTGGGGCAGGGGCGGAGGGGAACGCGGCGTGCGCGATGCGTGCGGTGGGCGGCGTGGCAGACGGGCACAGCCTCGCCGGGTACGCCATCGTGAACGAGAAGCAGGGACAGGCACGAAGTCGTCCGACAACATCAGAGGGATGCAATGGCCGCAGTGACGGAGCCGGTCGCCCCGGTGCCAGTGGCGGGGCGCAGCAAGGGGCAGGTGATCGTGTCGTGGCTGACCACCACGGATCACAAGAAGATCGGGCACCTGTACCTGATCACATCGTTCGCGTTCTTCTTGTTCGCCGGTGTGCTGGCGCTGCTGCTCCGGGCCGAACTGGCCCGGCCCGGGCTCCAGTTGCTGTCCAGTGAGCAGTACAACCAGACGTTCACGCTGCATGGCACGATGATGCTGCTGCTGTTCGCGACCCCGACCTTCGCCGGTTTCGCCAACGCGATCATGCCGTTGCAGATCGGCGCGCCCGATGTGGCCTTCCCGCGGCTGAACATGCTGGCGTACTGGCTGTTCCTGTTCGGCGGCCTCATCGTCGTCATGAGTCTGCTCACTCCGCAGGGCACCGCCGACTTCGGGTGGACGGCCTACGCGCCGCTCAATGGCGCGGAGCGCACCCCGTACATCGGCGGCGACCTGTGGATCATGGGGCTGGCGCTGTCCGGCTTCGGCACGATCCTGGGCGCGGTCAACTTCATCACCACGATCATCTGCATGCGGGCCCCGGGCATGACGATGTTCCGGATGCCGATCTTCACCTGGAACGTGCTGCTGACCTCGGTCCTGGTCCTGCTGGCGTTCCCGGTACTCGCGGCGGCGCTGCTCGTGCTGGAGGCCGACCGCCGTTTCGGCGCGCAGGTCTTCAACGCCGAGAACGGCGGGGCGATCCTGTGGCAGCACCTGTTCTGGTTCTTCGGCCACCCCGAGGTCTACATCCTCGCCCTGCCGTTCTTCGGCGTCGTCACGGAGATCTTCCCGGTCTTCTCCCGTAAGCCGATCTTCGGCTATGTGGGGCTGGTCGGCGCCACCATGGCGATCACCGGTCTGTCGGTGGTCGTGTGGGCGCACCACATGTTCGCCACCGGTGCGGTGCTGCTGCCGTTCTTCTCCTTCATGACGTACCTGATCGCGGTGCCCACGGGAGTGAAGTTCTTCAACTGGATCGGCACCCTTTGGAACGGATCGCTCAGCTTCGAGACGCCGATGCTGTGGGCGACGGGGTTCCTGGTCACCTTCCTGTTCGGCGGCCTGACGGGCGTGATTCTGGGTTCGCCTCCGCTGGACTGGCACGTGACCGACAGCTATTTCGTCGTGGCGCACTTCCACTACGTGCTGTTCGGGACGATCGTCTTCGCCATGTTCGCCGGATTCCACTTCTGGTGGCCGAAGATGACCGGCACGATGCTGGACGAACGCCTGGGGAAGATCCACTTCTGGACGCTGTTCGTCGGCTTCCACACCACGTTCCTGGTGCAGCACTGGCTGGGCGCCGAGGGCATGCCCCGCCGGTACGCCGACTACCTGGCGGCCGACGGCTTCACCGCGCTCAACACCATCTCCTCCATCGGGGCGTTCCTGCTCGGGCTGTCCACCCTGCCGTTCCTCTACAACGTGTGGAAGACCGCCAAGTACGGCAAGCGGATCGACGTCGACGACCCCTGGGGCTACGGCCGCTCCCTGGAGTGGGCCACCAGCTGCCCGCCGCCGCGCCACAACTTCGTCACCCTGCCGCGGATCCGCTCCGACTCGCCCGCGTTCGACCTGCACCATCCCCAGGTCGCGGCCATCGACCAGAAGGAACACTCCGGGCGGCGCGACGCCATCGACCCGGAGGGCGACTGAGGGCGATGCGCATGACAGGCGATCACGGGAGGGACCCGCTGCCCCGGACCGCGGCGGCGGGCCTCGATGATCTCGAAGGCTTCCTGATGGTGCAGGCGGAGTACCAGGCCGCCGAGCGCGAGGCGCGTGCCTTCACCGACCGCATGCCGTGGCTGACCACAGCGCAGCGGGAGGAAGTCGCCCGCCAGTACGTCGCCGAACGCGTCAGGCTAAACGAGCGGACACTGAGCACGATCGCCGGACGCACCCGTGAGCTGCGCGGAGAGTACGAGGCCCGCTACGCACTCCTCCGCACGAGGTTGCTCAAGAGGTGCGGCGTGGCCGTGTGCACGGTCCTGATGTGCACGGCCGGCCTCACCGCATGGGTGGTCCGCTGGGCCTGGGGCGACTGACGTCCCTCACCGTTCTCCCCGGCACCGGGCGTGCACGTGCCGCTGCCGGGGAGACGAAACGGGGGCCCCTGCGGGCGGCCACGTCGGACAGGTGATCGTCGCCGCGCCGCCCTCTCAGCCCTCCACCTGCTGCTGCGTGTAGCTCCACGCGTACTGCAGCCAGTCGGAGATCACCACCGCGCTCAGGCCCGCGGCGGCGAGCCGGGCGGCGCGCGGCGCGGCGGCGTAGCTGCACATCAGACCGGTGGCCGCCCAGGTGGAGGCACAGAACGGGCAGCTCAGGAGCTCCCCGACGGCCTGCCCGACCGCTCCTTCCCGGCGTGGTTCGTCCATGACCTCGCTGCCGCCACCCGCCTCCTGGCGGCGGGTGAAGGGCGCCCGGAGAAAGCTCGTGATCTTCCCCTTGGTCACCAGCCGGGACACCTTGTACGTGGCCGTGCCGATCACCAGGAGGTCCCACGGCGGCACCTCGGCGGGCAGCGGGCGTCCCGACCTGCGCAGCGCGAGCGCGGCCAGCGCGGTCGCCGCGCCGTAGGCGCTCGCCAGCACGGCGTACCCCCGCAGCGGAACTGCCTCACCGGGCGCGTACGCATCATCCACCTCGTGGCCGCCCATGCCGCGCACCGGCCAGGCGTGGGAGCAGGAGCGCGCACCGCCGGTCGCACCGCTGTCGTCGGCCGCTTCGAAAACCATGAGGGTTCCTCCATGTTCGCCCGGCATCGGGCCCCGCACTGACACGACCGCCTGTCCGCCACCCGGCACCGCCGTAACCACCCCCACTGCGGTGGTGGGGCTCCCGGATGCGGGCCGGGCACGAAGACCGTCAAGCGCCGGGTACCCGAATCTGCCTGATGAAGCAGGTTCCGGGCGGTGACTCACGGAGAGGTACGAGCGCCCCGGCCCCGCGGCTTCCGGCATCCCGGGTCCGAGCGGCCCGCGCCCCGAGACGAGGTACCACCTGACCCGGATCGGGACCGGCGCGACCGTCGAACAGCGGCGACCGGGGGGCGCCGCCCCAACCCCCGGCACCCTGCCCGGGGGTCGTGGGGGGGGGCGGCCCCGCCCGGGCGGGGGGACCCGGGGGCCCGGGGGGGGCAGACCACAGGGAAACGGGGC
>NZ_JBSGZN010000074.1:0-26082 GCF_053611025.1 Streptomyces sp. NPDC054842 | reverse complement strand
AGTCCCGCCTGTTCGCCCTCCGGGCGGACGGCGGGACTTTGCGGACACGACCTAGTCCCCCGGGCCTGCCGCCGTCGTACGGGGTGCTCCAACGGGAGCACGTGTCACCCCAGTTGAGGACGAACCACCCATTCGCCCCGGCGCAGCACGCCGGTCACCGCGAACTCCGCGTCGAGCACCACGAGGTCGGCGTCCTTGCCCGCCTCGACGGAGCCCGTCCGGTCGTACACGCCGAGCAGCCGGGCCGGGTTGGCGGACAGCGCGGCGACGACGTCCTCGACGGGCAGCCGGTCGACGGTCACCGCCCGCCTGAAGGCGCGGTCCAGGGTGAGGGTGGAGCCCGCGATCGAGCCGCCCTCCACCAGGCGGGCGACGCCGTCCGCCACCTCCACCTCCAGCGGGCCGAGCATGTAGCGGCCGTCGCCGAAGCCGGCCGCGTCCATCGCGTCGGTGATGAACGCGACCCGGCCGGCGCCCGCGTGACGGAACGCCAGCTCCAGCGCCGCCGGGTGCAGGTGGGTGCCGTCGTTGATCAGCTCGACGGTGACCCGCTCGTCCTCCAGGAGGGCGGCGATCGGGCCGGGGGAGCGGTGGCCGAGCACGGGCATCGCGTTGAACAGGTGCGTCGCGACGGTGGCGCCGGCGTCGATGGCCTCGCGCGTCTGCTCGTAGGTCGCGTCGGTGTGCCCGACGGCCGCGATCACCCCGTGCTCGGCGAGCAGGCGTACGGAGTCGAGGCCGCCCGGCAGTTCGGTGGCGAGCGTGACCATCCGGGCCCGGCCGCGCGCCGCGTCGACCAGCTTGCGGACCTCGGCCGGGTCGGGGTCGCGCAGCAGTTCCTCGGAGTGCGCGCCCTTGCGGCAGGGGGAGATGAACGGGCCCTCGAAGTGGATGCCCGCGATGTCGCCCTGCTCGGCCAGTTCGGAGAGCAGGCCGGCGCGCTGGGCGAGCCCGTCCATGTCGCCGGTGACGGTGGAGGCGACGAGGGTGGTCGTGCCGTGCAGCCGGTGGGTGTGGACGCCCTTGAGGACCTCCTCGACGGTCCCGGAGGTGAAGGACGCGCCGCCGCCCCCGTGGTTGTGCATGTCGACGAAGCCGGGGACCAGCCAGTGGCCCGTCAGGTCGAGGTGCTCCGCGTCCGCGGGGACCGCGGCGGGCCGCGTCCCGGCGGGACCGGCCTCGGTGATCCGCGTGCCGTCGACGACCACGCGGCCGCCGTCCACGGTCCCGGTGGGCAGGACCACCCGGGCGCCGGCGAGAACCTTGCTAGGGGCCATCAGGTGGTTACCTCCGAGCGGACGGTGATGTCGGTTTCGAGTAGATCCCAGGCCAGCAGTCCGGCACCCAGACATCCGGCCGTGTCGCCGAGGGCGGCGGGGACGAGGGGCGGCAGCTGCTGGAAGGTGACGCGCCGTTCGAGGGCGGCCCGCAGCGGGGCGAACAGGGTGTCCCCGGCCTCGGCGAGCCCGCCGCCGACGATCAGCACCCCGGGGTCCAGCAGGGTCAGCGCGGTGACGAGTCCGTCGGCGAGCGCGTCGACGGCGTCCTGCCAGACGGCCGCGGCCCGCTCGTCCCCGGCGGCCACGGCCCGCGCGCAGTCCGCCGCGTCGGCGTCCGGGTTCCCCGAGGCCCGCGCCCAGGACTCGCTGACGGCCGCCGCGGAGGCGAACCGTTCCAGGCAGCCGCGCTGCCCGCACGGGCACGGGGCGCCGCCGGGCCGCACGACGACGTGGCCGATCTCGCCGGCGAAGCCGTGCGCGCCCGCCTCGACCGTGCCGTCGATGCCGATCGCGCCCGCGATGCCGGTGCCCAGCGCCACGAACAGGAAGCGGTCGGCTCCCCGGCCGGCGCCGATCCGGCCCTCGGCGAGCCCTCCGGTGCGCACGTCGTGGCCGAGCGCGACCGGCGCGCCGTCCAGCCGCTCACCGAGCAGCCGGCGCAGCGGGAGGTCGCGCCAGCCGAGGTTGGCGGAGTAGACGGCGACGCCCCGCGCGGAGTCGACGATGCCGGGGACGGCGACCCCGGCGGCCGCGGCGCTCTCGCCGAACTCCCGCTCGCCGTGGGCCCGCAGCTCGGCCGCGAAGTCGAGGATCGTCTCGACGACGGCGTCGCTGCCGCGCTCGCGGCCGGTCGCCCTGCGGGCCTCGTGGAGCAGCTCGCCACCGGCCCCCACGAGGGCGGCCTTCATCCCGGTGCCGCCCACGTCGAGGGCGATGACATGTCTCACGGGGGACAGTGTCGCCCCTTACCCCTCAAGAGGTCTAGTCCACTCACGTGGTGTAGACCTTGTATCCGCAGTTTGGACAGGACTAGACAACTTGGTGGGGACGAGCGGTGCAGCGGCGTAGGACAGGACTGATCGCGGGGGTGTCCGCGCTGGGCATGACGGCGGCGCTCGCGGGCTGCGGTGGCTCGGCCGGCTCGCAGGACGTGACGCTGCGGCTGGTGGCCGCCGACTACGGCACCTCCGCGGCCGACAGCTCCAAGAAGTACTGGGACCGGCTGGTCGGGAAGTTCGAGGCGAAGCACCCGGACATCAAGGTCGAGGTCAGCGTCTACTCGTGGAACGACGTGGACCGCAAGGTCAGGGAGATGGTCGACGCCGGCAAGGCGCCCGACCTCGCCCAGATCGGCGCGTACGCCGACTACGCGGCCAGGGACCGGCTGTACGAGGCCGACGAGCTGCTCTCCATACCCACCCAGGCCGACTTCGTCCGCCAGCTCAGCAGCGCGGGCGAGACGCGGCAGGTCCAGTACGGCATGCCCTTCGCCGCCTCCACGCGGCTGCTCTTCTACAACAAGAAGCTGTTCTCCTCGGCCGGCCTCACCCCGCCGAAGACCTGGGACCAGCTCGCCGCCGACGCCGCGGTGCTCAAGTCCAAGGGCGTCAAGGTCCCCTACGCGCTGCCGCTGGGCCCCGAGGAGGCGCAGGCGGAGACCATGCAGTGGCTGCTGAGCGGGGGCGGCGGCTACACGCAGGACGTCGGCACCTACCAGATCGACTCCCCGGAGAACATCAGCACCTTCGACTGGCTCAAGGACGAGCTGGTCGACAAGGGCCTCACCGGGCCGACCCCGCCCGCGAAGCTGAACCGCGCCGACGCCTTCGCCGCCTTCGCCCGCGGCGACGTCGGCATGCTCAACGGCCACCCCACGCTGATGCGGGCGGCCGCCGCCAAGGGCGTGAAGTTCGGCATGGTGCCGATGCCGGGCGTCGACGGCAGGAGCCGCGCCACCATGGGCGTCGCCGACTGGATGATGGCCTTCAAGCAGAACGGCCACCGCGACCAGATCGGTGACTTCCTCGACTACGTCTACAGCACCGAGAACGTGCTCGCCTTCTCCCACCAGTACGACCTGCTGCCGGTGACCACCTCCGCGTCCGACGCCATGGCCGCCGACGAGGACGACCGCGATCTCGCGCCGTTCCTGGAGCAGCTGCCCGCCGCCGAGCTCTACCCGGTCGGCCGGACGAGCTGGGCCGGGGTCGCCGCCTCCGTCAAGCAGGAGATCGGCAAGGCCCTGGGCCCCGGCGGCAGTCCCTCGGCCGTCCTCGGCGAACTCCAGCGCAAGGCGACCATCGCCGAGAGCGCGGAGTAGGACACCCGGGCTCCGGCACCCCCGCCCGTCCCGGCGGCGGTGTCGGTGCCGGGTACTACGGTGGCCGGCATGGAAGACCTCACCCCACGGGAGCGGGCCGTCCTCGCCACGGCGCGCCGGAACTGGCCCGGGCCGGGCGCCAAGGAGCGGGCGATACGCGAGGAGCTGGGTCTCGTGCCGGTCAGGTACTACCAGCTGCTCAACGCCCTGCTCGACGACCCGAGGGCGCTCGCGCACGACCCGGTGACCGTCAACCGCCTGCGCCGGGTCCGCGAGGCCCGCCGCGCGGAGCGCTGAGACCGGCGGGCCCGCACCCGGTCCGATGAGACATGCGTGCGTACGGCCCCTCGCGGATAGGGTCGTCGTATGGGCAGCAACGCGGACTCCACGGACTCCTTGCCGACGCCGGTGACCACGGCCGGGCGCGAGGGACTCGACGCCATTCTGGGACGGCCCGGCCGGGCCGTGATCGCTCTCGACTTCGACGGGACGCTCGCCCCGATCGTCGCCGACCCCGAACAGGCCAGGGCGCACCCCGGCGCGGTTGCGGCCCTGGCGGCCCTCGCGCCCAAGGTGGCGTCCGTGGCCGTCGTCACCGGCCGCCCGGCGGGCGTCGCGGTCCGCCACGGCGGCTTCGCGGGCGTCCCCGGCCTGGAGCACCTGGTGGTCCTCGGGCACTACGGCGCCGAGCGCTGGGACGCGGTGAGCGGCACGGTCAACGCGCCCGCCCCGCACCCCGGGGTGGCCGCGGTCCGCGCGGAACTGCCCGGGTTCCTGGACGAGATCGGGGCCTGGCAGGGCACCTGGATCGAGGAGAAGGGCCGCGCCGTCGCCGTGCACACGCGCCGCGCGGCGGACCCGCAGGCCGCCTTCGAGACCCTGCGCGGCCCGCTCACCGAGCTGGCCGCCCGGCACGGCCTGATCGTCGAGCCCGGCCGGATGGTCCTGGAGCTGCGGCCGCCGGGCGTGGACAAGGGCGTCGCCCTCACCGAGTACGTGCGCGAGACCGGCGCCGAGGCCGTCCTCTACGCCGGGGACGACCTGGGCGACCTGCCCGCCTTCGCCGCCGTCGACAAGCTCCGCTCCGACGGCGTACCGGGCCTGCTGGTGTGCAGCGGCAGCGCCGAGGTCGCCGAACTCGCCGAGCGCGCCGACCTGGTGGTCGAGGGACCGCCCGGGGTCGTCGCCCTCCTCACCGCCCTGGCGGCCCGGATCGTCTGACCCGCCCCGGCCCGGCCGGCACGGACACCCCGTGCCCGGCCGCGTCCGGTGCCGGTGGGTCCCCTCCCCGGCGCCTGGCCGGGGTTACCCCTGCCCGGCGCCCGGCGCGGGACGGGCTCAGGCCCGCAGGGCGTTCAGCTGGTCCAGGAACCACTGGGCGGGCGGGAGCGCGGTCGCCGCCGCGGCCAGCCGCTTGGCGCGGGTGGCGCGCTCGTCCGCCGGCAGCGTCAGCGCCTCGTGCAGCGCGCGTGCGGTGCCCACCACGTCGTACGGGTTCACCGTGACGGCGTCCTCGCCCAGCTCCTCGTGCGCCCCCGCCTCCCGGGAGAGCACCAGGACGCACCCCTCGTCCGAGACGACGGGCACCTCCTTGGCGACCAGGTTCATGCCGTCCCGGATCGGGTTGACCAGCGCCACGTCCGCCAGCCGGTACGCCGCGAGGGACCGGGCGAAGTCGTCCTTGACGTGCAGCACCACCGGCGTCCAGCCGGGCGTCCCGAACCGGGCGTTGATCGCTTCCGCGACCCGCTGCACCTCGGCCGTGTACTCCCGGTAGACGGCCAGGTCCTGCCGGGACGGGTAGGCGAAGGCGACGTGCACCACGCGCTCGTGCCACTCCGGCCGGTCCGCGAGCAGCCGCTCGTACGCCAGCAGTCCGCGCACGATGTTCTTCGACAGCTCGGTGCGGTCGACCCGCACGACCGTCCGGCGCGGCGTCCCCTCGGGAGACGTGCCGATCTGCTCCCGCAGCGCCGCCATCCGGTCGTCCACGTCCGCCTCGTGCGAGCGCGCCCGCAGGAAGTCCGCGTCCGCGCCCAGACCGTGCACGCCGATCCGGGTGTCGCCGGTCCCGCCGGCCAGCTCCGCGCAGCACGCGGTGAACGCGTCCGCCCAGCGCCGGGTCAGGAAGCCCAGCCGGTCCGCGCCCAGCATCCCGCGCAGCACCTGGTCCGCGATGTCGTCGGGCAGCATCCGGAAGTAGTCGACGGGCGCCCACGGGGTGTGCGAGAAGTGCCCGATGCGCAGGTCGGGCCGCAGCTCCCGGAGCATCCCCGGCACCAGCGTCAGGTGGTAGTCCTGCACCAGGACCGAGGCACCGGTGGCCGCGGACTCCGCCAGCGCCTCGGCGAAGGCGCGGTTGTACGCCTCGTACGAGGCCCACTGGCGCCGGAACTCCGCGTCGAAGACCGGCTCCAGGGGCGTCTGGTACAGCATGTGGTGGACGAACCAGAGCACCGAGTTCGCGATGCCGTTGTACGCGTCCGCGTGCACCTCGGCGTCGATGTCGAGCATCCGCACGCCGTCCTCGCCGACCCCGCGCCGCACCGCCTCGCGGTCCCCGTCGCCGAGGGCCGCGCACACCCACAGGGCGCCCGCGTCCGGTCCGATGGCCGAGAGCCCCGAGACGAGTCCGCCCCCGCCGCGCCGGGCGTGGAGCGAGCCGTCCTCGCGGACCTCGTAGGAGACCGGACCGCGGTTGGATGCGACAAGGATCTGGTGGTCACCGTGCGTGGAAGCCATAAGCCTCAACTTAGCCCGGGTCGGAACCGCTCAAACGTACGGACTCGACGGGTACCGGCCGTATACGACCGCCGGAGCCCGTCACGGTCCGTCACTCTCCGGGCCGTCTCACGCGACTCTGCGTGAGCGGTACTCGGAGATCTCCACCATCGGGGGGCGCTCCTCCGTGTCCACGGAGTAGGTGCGCGGCTCGAAGCCGTCGTCGCCCCGCTCGAACTGGGTGAGCGCCGGGCGTATCAGATGGCCGCGGGCCAGCCGGAGCTGCGCGGTGCGGTAGATCGCGGCGGCCATCCGGCCGAGCGCCTGCCCGTCCTGGTGGCGGTGCCTGCGCACGCCCACGTCGACCTGCGCGAGCGCGTCCAGGCCCACCAGGTGCAGCGCGTCGACCAGCATGCCGAGCTCGACGCCGTACCCGACGGGGAACGGCAGCCGCTCCAGCAGGGACCGGCGGGCCGCGTACTCGCCGCCCAGCGGCTGCACGAAGCCCGCGAGCTGCGGCCAGTGCATGTTCAGCAGCGGGCGCGCCATCAGCTCGGTGACCCGTCCGCCCTGGCCCGCGGCGGTTCTGCCGGAGGCGGACCCGTCGGACACGGTCAGCGGCCGGTCGTACATGGCCTTGACGAGGGCGACGTCCGGATCGGTGAGCAGCGGGCCCACGATCCCGGTGACGAAGTCCGACGAGAACTCCCTCAGGTCCGCGTCGACGAAACAGACGATGTCCCCGCTCGTCACCAGCAGTGACCGCCACAGGACCTCGCCCTTGCCGGGGACGGCCGGCAGGCGCGGCAGGATCGCGTCCCGGTGCACCACCCGGGCGCCCGCCGCGGCGGCGACCGCCGAGGTGCGGTCGGTCGACCCCGAGTCGACGACCACGATCTCGTCGACGAGCGGGACCTGCCGCATCAGGTCGTGGCGGATCACGGAGACGATCTCGCCGACGGTCGCTTCCTCGTTCAGCGCGGGCAGCACGACGCTGACCGTCGAGCCCGTCGCCCGTTTCGCGGCCATCAGCCTGTGCAGCGGGCGATCGGTGACGGACCAGGAGCGGGTGCTCAGCCAGCGCTCGACTTCTTCCAGCACGGTCCGGGGCTCCTCACTGTCTGCTCACACGCCCACCCGGGGTGTGATCCATCTCGCGGTTCGGACGACTATCTCAACTGTCCTGGCCGTCGGTTACAGTCTTGAACAACGCGGATGACCATCGCATGTCCTGATCCGGGAACCGCGCGCAGATCAACAACTGAACACCGCTCATCCAGAGGGGCAGAGGGATACGGCCCGTTGAAGCCCCGGCAACCCTCCAGCCGGTCTCGTCCTGATCGTCATCGGTCAGCTCGCGAGGCTCCCGGCTAGGGAAGGTGCCAAATCCGTCTCACGGCGAAGTGCGCCGTGAGGAAGATGAGGAGAAAGGGCCTCGCCTCCATGGCTGCGCAGACAGTTGCAAGCACCACGAACTCCCCCACCGCCGCGGACTCCGTCGATCTCGGCCCCGCCGCCGCCCTCTCCTGCCGCGAATGCGGACACCGCGTGCCGCTCGGCCCGGTCTTCGCCTGCGAGGAGTGTTTCGGCCCGCTGGAGATCGCCTACGACTTCTCGGCCTACGACACCGAGGAACTCCGCAAGCGCATCGAGGCGGGCCCCGCGAACATCTGGCGCTACGCGCCCCTGCTGCCCGTCCCGGCGGACGTCGCCGACAAGCCGAACATCAACCCGGGCTGGACCAAGCTCGTGCAGGCCGACAACCTGGCCCGCGAGCTGGGCGTCGAGGCCGGCAAGCTGTTCGTCAAGGACGACTCCGGCAACCCGACGCACTCCTTCAAGGACCGCGTCGTCGCGCAGGCCCTGGAGGCCGCCCGCGCCTTCGGCTTCACCACGCTCTCCTGCTCCTCCACGGGGAACCTGGCCGGCGCCGTCGGCGCCGCCGCCGCCCGGGCCGGCTTCCGGTCCTGCGTGTTCATCCCGCACGACCTGGAGCAGGGCAAGATCGTCATGGCCGCGGTCTACGGCGGCGAGCTCGTCGGCATCGAGGGCAACTACGACGACGTCAACCGCTTCTGCTCCGAGCTCATCGGCGACCCGGCCGGTGAGGGCTGGGGCTTCGTCAACGTCAACCTGCGGCCGTACTACGCGGAGGGCTCGAAGACCCTCGCGTACGAGATCTGCGAGCAGCTCGGCTGGCGGCTGCCGGACCAGCTCGTCGTGCCGATCGCGTCCGGCTCGCAGCTCACGAAGATCGACAAGGGCCTCCAGGAGCTGATCAGGCTCGGGCTGGTCGAGGACAGGCCGTACAAGATCTTCGGCGCCCAGGCCGAGGGCTGCTCGCCGGTGTCGGTGGCCTACAAGGCGGGACACGACGTCGTGCGGCCGCAGAAGCCGGACACGATCGCCAAGTCGCTCGCCATCGGCAACCCGGCCGACGGACCGTACGTCCTCGACATCGCGCGCCGGACGGGCGGCGCGGTGGAGGATGTCGACGACGGGCAGATCGTCGACGCGATCAAGCTGCTGGCGCGCACCGAGGGCATCTTCGCCGAGACGGCCGGCGGGGTGACCGTGGGCGTCACGAAGAAGCTGATCGAGAGCGGCGCCCTGGACCCGGCGCTGACCACGGTCGTCCTCAACACCGGTGACGGCCTCAAGACCCTCGACGCGGTGGCCGGGACCGGTCTGACCGCGACCATCCGCCCGAACCTGGACTCCTTCCGAGAGGCTGGCCTCGCATCATGAGCGTCAACGTTCGCATCCCCACGATCCTGCGCACCTACACGGGCGGCAAGGCCGAGGTCCCGGCGGAGGGCGCGACCCTCGCCGAGGTCATCACGGACCTGGAGAAGAACCACACGGGCATCGCCGCGCGCGTCCTGGACGACCAGGGCAAGCTGCGCCGCTTCGTGAACGTGTACGTGAACGACGATGACGTGCGGTTCGAGCAGGGCCTGGAGACGGCGACGCCCGACGGCGCCGGCGTGTCAATCATCCCGGCCGTGGCCGGCGGCTGCTGACCACGCACCGTTTCACCGGATTGCCCTCTCCGTGAGAGAAACGGAGGGGGCAATTCTGCATGGTTGAGCACGGTAGAGTTGGGGAAGCTACTTCGCTTTCCATGCCGGGTGCATATGAACACCGACCCGGTGCCCGATAAGAAGCAGCCAATGTACCCGGCATTTTTGAGCCTTTTATGGCATTTACGGGGCCCGACTTGCCCTGAATATGTGCGAATTCTCCACATACAGCCGATCGCCGATGCCCGGAATTCTCGTCCGATTGACCTGTTGCAGAGGGCAGTTGGACAGATACATTCAGCCGCGGTCGACGCGTTCCGGCGCACACCCCCAACCGTTGGGGGGTGAGGTCTGACCCGGATCCGCGAAGTGTGGATCTGTGCAAGGGCCAGTAATAGGGGAGTTAGGCATGGCTCAGGGCACCGTCAAGTGGTTCAACGCGGAGAAGGGGTACGGCTTCATCGCGGTCGACGGTGGTGCGGACGTCTTCGTGCACTACAGCGCGATTCAGATGGACGGCTACCGCACCCTTGAAGAGGGTCAGCGAGTGGAGTTCGAGATCTCGCAGGGCCAGAAGGGTCCGCAGGCGGACATGGTCAAACTCGCCGTCTGATCCCGGCGCGATCGGCCACGCACGCACGCACTCACTCACGTCGAGGGGCTCGTATCCCATCAGGGGTACGGGCCCCTCGGGCGTTCCCCGGCGTTCCCGGGCTCGGCCCGGACCCTGCCGGGCGGGAGGGGGTGGCGCGGGCCGCGCAGGCGCTCGGGAGGCGCTCGTGAGGCGCTTCGCGCGCCCCCTGGAAGGGGCTCGCTGGAGGGAGGCACCTTGCACTCTCGGGGGTCGAGTGCTAATCATTGGCGTTAGCACTCTGAAGGTGAGAGTGACAACGAAGGACCGGGTCGGTGAGGCCCGCAGGCCATGTGGGGCAAGGAACCACTAGGCAGGCAGGCCGTCCGTCGCGGGCGCCAGCGCGGTCCGGAGCAATCCACCCCAGTCCGGGAGGACCACTTCACATGGCCAAGATCATCGCGTTCGACGAGGAGGCACGGCGCGGTCTCGAGCGCGGGATGAACCAGCTCGCCGACGCCGTCAAGGTCACCCTTGGTCCCAAGGGTCGCAACGTCGTCCTCGAGAAGAAGTGGGGCGCCCCCACGATCACCAACGATGGTGTTTCCATCGCCAAGGAGATCGAGCTCGAGGACCCGTACGAGAAGATCGGCGCAGAGCTGGTCAAGGAAGTCGCGAAGAAGACGGACGACGTAGCCGGTGACGGCACGACGACCGCGACCGTCCTGGCCCAGGCGCTGGTCCGCGAGGGCCTTCGCAACGTCGCCGCCGGCGCCAACCCGATGGCTCTCAAGCGCGGTATCGAGAAGGCCGTCGAGGCCGTCTCCGGTGCCCTGCTGGAGCAGGCGAAGGATGTCGAGACCAAGGAGCAGATCGCTTCGACGGCCTCCATCTCCGCCGCCGACACCCAGATCGGCGAGCTCATCGCCGAGGCGATGGACAAGGTCGGCAAGGAAGGCGTCATCACCGTCGAGGAGTCCCAGACCTTCGGTCTGGAGCTGGAGCTCACCGAGGGTATGCGCTTCGACAAGGGCTACATCTCGGCGTACTTCGCCACCGACATGGAGCGTATGGAGGCCGTCCTCGACGACCCGTACATCCTGATCGCCAACTCGAAGATCAGCAACGTCAAGGACCTGCTGCCGCTCCTCGAGAAGGTCATGCAGTCCGGCAAGCCGCTGCTGATCATCGCCGAGGACGTCGAGGGCGAGGCCCTGTCGACCCTGGTCGTCAACAAGATCCGTGGCACCTTCAAGTCCGTCGCCGTCAAGGCCCCGGGCTTCGGTGACCGCCGCAAGGCCATGCTCGGCGACATCGCCATCCTCACGGGCGGCGAGGTCATCTCCGAGGAGGTCGGCCTCAAGCTGGAGAACGCGGGCATCGACCTGCTCGGCCGCGCCCGCAAGGTCGTCATCACCAAGGACGAGACCACGATCGTCGACGGCGCCGGCTCCGCCGACCAGGTCGCCGGCCGGGTCAACCAGATCCGCGCCGAGATCGAGAACTCCGACTCGGACTACGACCGCGAGAAGCTCCAGGAGCGTCTGGCGAAGCTGGCCGGCGGCGTGGCCGTCATCAAGGCCGGTGCCGCCACGGAGGTCGAGCTCAAGGAGCGCAAGCACCGCATCGAGGACGCCGTTCGCAACGCGAAGGCGGCCGTCGAGGAGGGCATCGTCGCCGGTGGTGGCGTGGCCCTGCTCCAGGCCTCCTCGGTCTTCGAGAAGCTGGAGCTGACGGGTGACGAGGCGACCGGCGCCAACGCCGTGAAGCTCGCCCTGGAGGCCCCGCTCAAGCAGATCGCCGTCAACGGCGGTCTCGAGGGCGGCGTCATCGTCGAGAAGGTCCGCAACCTGCCCGTCGGCCACGGTCTGAACGCCGCGACCGGTGAGTACGTGGACATGATCGCCGAGGGCATCATCGACCCGGCGAAGGTCACGCGCTCTGCCCTGCAGAACGCCGCGTCCATCGCCGCGCTGTTCCTCACCACCGAGGCCGTCATCGCCGACAAGCCCGAGAAGGCCGCCGCCGGCGGCGCCCCGGGCGGCATGCCGGGCGGTGACATGGACTTCTGATCCTCCCGGATCAGGCTCGTCCTTTCCGAGGGCGGCACCCCTTCCCAGGGGTGCCGCCCTCGGGCGTTTCCGGGGTGGCCCCCCGCCCGCGTGGCCGGGATCACACCGCTGCACGGCGGGGACCCGGAATGCCGCGGCGCCGGGGACCGTTGTCCGGAGGGTGGGTCAATGCACGTGCACATACCCACCGGAATGTCCGTCTTCCCCGCCCCGAGGAGCCCTCACGTGACAGCCGACGCCGCGTCCCGCGCAGCCGAGATCCTTTCCCGGCCCGTGTCCCTGAACGGCCTGACCGTCCCGAACCGGATCGTGATGGCACCGATGACCCGGGAGTTCTCGCCGGGCGGCGTACCGGGCGAGGACGTGGTCGGCTACTACGCGCGGCGCGCCGCCGCGGGCGTGGGCCTCATCGTCACCGAGGGCACCTACGTCGGCCACGACTCCGCGGGCCAGAGCGACCGCGTGCCGCGCTTCCACGGCGAGGAGCAGCTCGCCGGCTGGACGAAGGTCGCCGACGCCGTGCACGCGGCCGGCGGCACGATCGTGCCGCAGCTCTGGCACATCGGCATGGTCCGCCGGGCGGGCCAGCCGCCCTTCGCCGACGCCCCCGCGGTCGGCCCCTCCGGCATCCACACCGCCGGCGCCGAGCCCAAGGGCAAGGCGATGACCCAGCAGGACATCGACGACGTCATCGAGGCGTTCGCCAAGGCCGCCGCGGACGCCGAGCGCATCGGCTTCGACGGCGTCGAGCTGCACGGCGCCCACGGCTACCTGCTCGATCAGTTCCTGTGGTCCGGCACCAACCGGCGCACCGACGCGTACGGCGGCGACCCGGTGGCCCGTGCGAAGTTCGCGGCGGAGATCGTCGCCGCGGTCCGTGACGCCGTCTCGCCCGAGTTCCCCGTGCTGTTCCGCTACTCGCAGTGGAAGCAGCAGGACTACGACGCCCGCCTCGCCGAGACCCCGGAGGAGCTGGAGGCCGTCCTCGCCCCGCTCGCCGCGGCCGGCGTCGACGCCTTCCACGCCTCCACGCGCCGCTACTGGGTGCCCGAGTTCGACGGCTCCGACCTGAACCTGGCCGGCTGGACGAAGAAGCTGACCGGCAAGCCCGCGATCAGCGTCGGCTCGGTCGGCCTCACCGGCGAGTTCCTCAAGGCTTTCCAGGGCGAGGGCTCCTCCGTCCGCGGCATCGACGACCTGCTCGACCGGCTGGAGCGCGACGAGTTCGACCTCGTCGCGATCGGCCGCGCGCTGCTCCAGGACCCGGAGTGGGCGGCGAAGGTCCTGGCCGGCCGCCACGACGAGCTGAAGTCGTACGAGGCGGCGGCGCTGGGCTCGCTGAGCTGACCGCGCCCGCATCGAGGGGCGGCGCCCGCCGTGACGGGGGCGCCGCCCCTTTCGCGTGTCCGGCGCCGGTCAGCCGCCGGAACCGACGTGCGTGACGAACGCGGCCCAGGCGGCGACGCCGAAGGCGATCTCGGGCCCGAGGTTCTTGGAGTCCCGCACGGGGACGAGCGCCGGGTGACCGTCGGCGACCTCTAGGCAGTCGCCGCCGTCACCGGCGCTGTAGGTGGACTTGCGCCAGCGAGCGACCTCCAGGCAGTTCCCGCCCTCGCCCCCGCTGTAGCTGGACTTGTACCAGGTGGTTGCCGTCAGGCCGTTCTCACGGGTGTTGGTCTCCATGGCCGTAATCCTCCGCCACGGACTCAATCAGTGCCAGGGAGTCCCGGGGCGAAAGGGCCGCCGCCTGGAGGAGGTTGAAGGTGAGGCTGTGCCGGGCCACCGTCGCCGGGTCGTCCAGCAGCTTGCCCATGTCCGGTCCCTCGACGAACGACAGCGGAGCCGCGTCCTCGAAGTCCATCAGCTTCAGCGGACCGGTCATCGACGCGTGCGCTCCTGAAGCGAACGGCAGCACCTGCACCAGGATGCGGTGATCGCGTGCCAGGCCCGTCACGTGCCGGAGTGCCTCCGCCATCACGACGGCGCCGCCCACCTCTCGCCGGACGGCGGCCTCGTCCACGACCACCCACAACAACGGCTCTGTTGGATGGTCGATCAGGCGCGCTCGGTCGAGTCGGGCGGCCACCAGCGCCCGGATGTCGGCGTCGGGCGCCGTCGGCTTGTAGGCGCGGAAGACCGCTTCCGCGTACCGCTCCGTCTGCAACAGCCCCGGGATCAGCAGGCTCGAATACTCCCTGATCGCCGTGGCGATCGCCTCCGCCTCCGCCGCTTCGGCGAAGTGGTCCGGGTACCGGGACCTGGCCAGCGCCCGGCAGTTGCGCTCGAAGAACCCCCTGGTCCCGAGGATCTCGTCTATCTGGACGGCGTATTCGAGGTGCAGCCGCCGCGTCCCGGCCTCCAGCTGGCCGATGAACGAACCGCTCACGAAGAGGGGTTCGCCCAGCTCGGCCTGGCTGAGGCCCGCGTTCTCGCGGGCGTGCCGCAACTCCGCCCCGATCATGGCGCGGGGCGACGAGGCGGGGTCGAGGTCCTTCGGTCCGGGCATGGCAACTCCCTGTCACACAGCCTGGGTTGTTGAGACGCCGTCTCTGGCCAGGTTAGGGGCCCGCCGACCACGCTGAGTACCGAACACGAACACTCAGCGTGGAGGGAACGGTCCGATGGAGATGACGCCGGGTACACACGTACGGCCGACGGAGGAGATCGTGGCGGAGTTGCGGGCGGCGCTGGCAGGCGTCGGTGTGGTGCTGCCGTCGCTTCGGGTCGATCCGGTGACCGGCGCGAGCGACGAGCCGTTCGCCCTGGTCGCGCTCGGCCGGTGCAACGTGGGCACCGCCCGGAGACTGGCCGCCGCACTGCGCGCTTGCGGCACCGGCGGCGAGGGCGGTGACGCGTGAGCGCGGAGTACGCGATCGACACGCGGGACGGCCGGCTCGGCCAGGTGATGGGACACGAGGGCGGCGTCGTGCAACTGCGGCCGCCCGGTGGCGGGCGGGAGTGGGACTGCCCGCCGGAGGCGCTCGCGGAGGCCCCGCAGGGGGAGGTGCTGCGGGCGCGGGTGCGGCGGCTCAACGCGGAGGCGCGCCTGCCGTGACCGCGCGGACGGGGGGGCCGGGTCCCGGACGGACCTCCCGGCCTCTCCCGGTCCGCCTACAGGTTCCCCATCGGCTCGATGTCGATCTTGACGGGGGTGCCCCAGATCCGCAGGACCTCGTAGTCGGTGAACTCGTGGACCAGGCGGTAGGCCATCCCGGGGCGGGGGGACCTGCGCTCGGCGGCGAGGTAGCGCTCGGCCTCGTGGCGGTCGCGGCGGGGGGTGCCGCACAGCTGCCACGCCTGGCCGTTCCACACCTCCGGCAGCCAGCGCTGCTGGGGCTGCGGGCGGTCGGCACGGACGCCGTACCGGGACTGGGTGCGGTCGGCGGACTCGTCGGGCCCGGTGGGGCGGCCGTGCGCGTAGGAGCCGTTGACCTCGGAGCGGCGGGCGGCGCGGCGCCGGGTCTCGCACAGCAGGCACAGGTCGACGGCGCCCTCGTCCACCGGCCCGGTCGGGTGCTCGGCGCAGCGCGTGGTGGGCACCGCCGTGGTGACGGTCTCCTCCAGCAGGTCCAGGGCCCGCTTCAGGTCGGCCTTGACCTCGTGCAGCTTCGCGTCGGGGCTGTCGGCGCCGAGCGCCTCGCCGTGCTCGCCCAGCAGCCGCAGCGCGCGGCCCAGAGCGGTCAGCTGTGCGTGGTTCATGGGCGTGCGGTGTCCCTCCCGGGGCGGAGTGCTGTCCTAGCAGAATCGCACACGCCGCCGACAGCGCGGACCGGGCCGGTCAGCGCGGGGCCGCCGTCGCGTCCGTCGCGTCCGCCGGGGCACCGGCCGGCCGCTCGACGGAGCCCAGGCCGAAGAAGTACGTCGCGGCGAAGCCCACCAGGTAGCCGGTGAGGAGGCCGCCCGCGTAGACGGCGGCCGTGAGCGCCAGGCCCCGGTTGCCGGAGAGGAGCGGGAACAGGGCCCAGCCCGAGGGGCCGATCGCGGTCGAGCCGACCGTGTCGCCGGCCATGGAGAAGAACCCGACGAAGGCACCGCCCGCCGCGCCGCCCGCGCAGGCCGTCACGAACGGGCGTCCGAGGGGGAGCGACACCCCGTAGATGAGCGGCTCGCCCACTCCCAGCAGGCCCGCGGGGAGCGCCGACCTGATCGTCGTCCGCAGCGAGTGGTCGTGGCGCAGCCGGACGTAGACCGCGAGGGCGGCGCCGACCTGGCCCGCGCCCGCCATGGCCAGGATGGGCAGCAGGACGGTGTGGCCCTGCTGCTCGATGAGGGTGGTGTGGATCGGGATCAGCGCCTGGTGCAGGCCGAGCATCACCAGCGGGAGGAACAGGCCGCCGAGCACCAGTCCGGCGAAGGCGCCGGTGTGGCCGAGGAGCCAGTCGGCCGCCGTGCCGATCGCCGCGGAGACCTCGCCGGCCGCGTACATCAGGCCGTACAGGGTGGCGAGGCCGGCCACGAGCACGGTGACGGCCGGGGTGAGCAGCACGTCGAGGGCGTCCGGGACCCGGCCGCGGCACCACTTCTCGACGTACGTCGCGAGGAGCGCCGCCGCCAGTGCGCCGAGGACGCCGCCCTGGCCCGGCGCTAGCGTGGTGCCGAACACCGTCACCTTGGCGACGCCCGGGTACACGACGATCGCCGCGACGGCGCCGCCCAGGACGGGGGTGCCGCCGAACTCCTTCGCGGTGTTGACGCCGACGAACACGGCGATGAGCGCCATGAAGCCGGAGGCGACCGCGGTGAGGGCGGGCGTGAAGGAGGCGAGCAGGCCGAGGTTCACCAGCAGGCCGTTGAGGCCGGCGATGACGCCGCAGCCGATCAGGGCCGGGATCAGCGGGACGAAGATGTTCGCGACGCGGCGCAGCAGGAGCTTGAGCGGTGTCGCGTTGCGTTCCCGGCGGGCGGCCCGCAGCCGCGCTCCGCGGCTCTCCAGGGTGTCGGCGGCCGTGGGGCCCGCGGCGACGAGCGCCTCGAACTCCGGGGTGATCCGGGCGACCGCGCCCGGGCCGAGCACGATCTGGTACGTGTCGTCGTCCACCACGCCCAGGACGGCGGGCAGCGCCCGCAGGGCGTCCTCCCGCACCTGTGTCCGGTCCCGCAGGCCGAGCCGCAGCCGGGTCATGCAGTGGGCCACGGACACGACGTTCGCCGCGCCCCCGACGAGGGGGAGGATCGCGGCGGCGGTGGCACGGGGGGTGGCTTCAGTGCTCATGCGGGCCTTGCTGTGCGGGAGGGACGGCGCCTGCCGCCCATGGTGCCCCGCCCGTGCCGCGGGGGCCCGCGCGGCACGCTGAGGGCCCCGGTGCGGTCTCGGGGGCCCGGACCGGGCGGTGCGAGGGCGCCCCGGCAAGCGTCCTCAGCCGTGGGTGGCTTGCAGGGCCGCCCTCAGGTGGCCGCCGCTCGTGTCGAGGAGACGCGCGGCCGTCGGGGCGTCGACCTCGCCCAGGATCGTCAGGATCGCGGTCTTGACCTCGCCGTCCGTGGCGGCGAGGGCCGACTCGATCTCCTCGTCCGAGGCGCCGGTCGCCAGCGCGACGATGCGGCGGGAGCGGGCCCGGAGCTTCTCGTTCGAGGCGCGGACGTCGACCATCAGGTTCCCGTACGTCTTGCCTAGCCGGATCATCGTGATCGTCGAGAGCATGTTCAGGACGAGTTTCTGGGCGGTGCCGGCCTTCAGCCGGGTGGAGCCGGTCAGCAGTTCGGGGCCGACCACGATCTCGATGCCGTGGTCGGCGGCGGCGGCGAGGGCGCTGTCCGCGTTGCACGACAGGCCCACGGTCAGCGCGCCCCGGGCGCGGGCGTGCTCGACGGCGCCGACGGCGTACGGGGTGCGGCCCGACGCGGAGACGCCGACCACGGTGTCGTCGGCGGTCAGGGCCAGCGCCTCCAGGTCGGCCGCGGCGAGCTCCCGGGAGTCCTCCGCGCCCTCGACCGAGGTGACCAGCGCGCTCGGGCCGCCCGCGATCAGGCCGACGACCTGCGCGGGGTCGGTGTTGAACGTGGGCGGGCACTCGGACGCGTCCAGCACGCCGAGCCGGCCGGCCGTGCCCGCGCCGGCGTAGATCAGCCGGCCGCCGCGGGACATCCGGTCCGCGACGGCGTCGATCGCCTCGGCGATGAGCGGCAGCGCGGCGGCGACGGCGGCGGGCACGGAGGCGTCCTCGCCGTTCATCAGGCGGGCGATCTCGGCCGTCGGCAGCCGGTCGATCTCGGAGAGCTCGGGGCGGAACGCCTCGGTGGTCAGGGTCTCCAGCTGGGCGCGCAGGTCGTCGCCCCCGGCCGGGTCCCCGTGGGCGGCGTCACCCGGGGCGCGGTGGTCGTCGCGCAGGTCGCGGCGGTGGGAGGAGGCGTCGGCGGTGGAGGTCATGTGGAGCGGCTCTTTCCGGTGCTTTCCGCGCGTACGGGCTGGGCGTGCGCGCGTTCCGTGGATGCGTCGTCGGAGCTACGGGGGCGGGCGGGACGCTCGCGGTCAGCGGCGCGAGCCGCGCGGGCTGTGGCGGTGGGCCAGCGCCTCGTAGGAGGCGGAGAGCGCGGGCGCCGCGGTCTCGTAGGTCCGCTGGGCGACCCCCACGAACAGGCAGTCCACGACGAGCAGTTGGCTCGTGCGGGAGGACATCGCGGCGGGCCGCAGCTCGCTCTCGCGGGCCGTGGAGGTGGTGAGGACGTGGTCCGCGTACTGCGTGACGGGTCCGTCCGGTCGGCCGGTGACCGCGACCGTCGTCGCACCGCGCTCGAAGGCGACCCGAAGGGGTTCGATGACGTCGCCGGTGGAGCCCGAGTGCGTGATGGCTATCGCCACGTCCTTGGCGCGCAGCTGCACCGCGTTGGTGACGGCGAGGTGCGGGTCGCTGTGCGGGTGGGCTATGAGCCCGATGCGCAGCAGCTTCTGGGCGAGGTCCTGGGCGACCAGGCCGGACGCGCCGACGCCGTAGATGTCGACGCGGCGGGCGGCGGCGAGCGCGGTGACGGCGGCACCGAGCTGGACCGTGTCGAGTCCGGCCGCGGTGTCGGCGAGGGTCTGCTGCTCGTCGTAGGCGAGCTTGGCGACGACGTCGGCGATCGGGTCGTCGACCGCGATGTCCGCGGTGACGGCGGGCGCCCGCCCGGACTGCTGCTGGGCGGCCAGGCCCGCGAGCGCGAGGCGCAGGTCCCGGTACCCCGGGTAGCCGAGGAGACGGGCGGTGCGGACCACCGTCGCCTCGCTGGTGCCGGTGAGTTCGGCGAGGCCGGTGACCGTGAGGGCCGCGCAGCCGGCCGGGTCGCCGGCGACCGCCTCGGCGACGCGCTGCATGGAGCGGGTCATCGACGGGGCCAGCGTGCGCACCTTGGCCGCGAGGGCGGCGGGGGCGGGCGGAGCCTCCCCGGCGAAAATTTCCTTCACGTCATGGGTCACCTCTGAAAGATATTTTCCTTTGGGGTGGACGGTCAAGGGTGCGCACAATAGGTGCATGGACCCCATCAGCCCCCTGGAGCAGGCGCTGCACGCGGCGCGCGCGCTCGTGCTCGCCGACCTGATCGCGGGCGAGGTCGCGGAGGCGGACGTCGTCTCCCTCGTCGAGGAGTCGGTGGCGCAGCGCCGCTGGTGGGTCGAGCAGTGGCCGGAGGGCGCGGGCTACGTGGCGGGACTGGTCGCGCAGGACGTCCAGGACGCCCTGCTGGAGCGGCGCGGCCGGTGGCCGCTGTGCCCGGTCTGCGGCTCGGGCGACCCGCACGCGCTCGACGTGGAGCCCGAGTTGGGGCCCGACCCGCACTGGGTGTGCCACAAGGCGGGCGTGAAGGTCGCCTCCGTCGGCGCGCTGGGCTCCGGCACCGGCGGGAAGCCCTCGTCGTGACGGTGTACATAGACCCGCCCGCCTGGCCCGGGCACGGGCGGATGTGGTCCCACCTCGTCAGCGACGTCTCGTTCGAGGAACTGCACGCCTTCGCCGAGGAGTTGGGCGTCCCGCGGCGGGCCTTCGAGCGGGACCACTACGACATCCCCGCGCACCGGTACCCGGACGCCGTGCGGGCGGGCGCGGTCGAGGTCGGCAGCCGTGAGGTCGTCCGGCTGCTGTACGGCTCGGGACTGCGCAGGCGCAAGAAGTGGGCGGGACCCCGCTGAGACGTCCGCGGACCGCGCCGGGACGGCGGGCGGTTCACACCTCGGTGCGGACCGGACGCGGCGCCGAGCCGGCCCCGGCCACCACGCGCGAGGCCCGGGTGCGCCGGTGCAGCCGCAGGGAGACGATCACCACCGCGAGTGCGGCCACCGTCAGCGCGGCGCCCGCCCACGCCGTGGAGGCGTAGCCGAAGCCCGCGTCGATGACCGTGCCGCCGAGCCAGGGCCCGCCGGTGTTGCCCAGGTTGAAGGAGGCCGTGACGGTGGCGCCGGCCAGGGTCGGGGCGGCGCTCGCGACGTCGAACATCCGGGAGTTCAGCGCCGGTGCCGTGGAGAAGCAGGTGACGCCGAGGACGAAGGACAGGATCACCGCGGCCACGGCGTACTGGCCGAGGAGGGCGAGGGCGGCGAGGACGACCGTCGAGGCCGTGATGCCGCTGACCAGCACCCCGAAGAGGTGCGCGTCGGCGAAGCGCCCGCCGATCGTCGTCCCGAGCAGCGCCCCGACGCCGAACAGCGCCAGCACCGTCGGCACCCAGCCCTCGTCCAGACCGGCCACGTCCGTCAGCAGCGGGGAGAGGTAGCTGAACGCGCAGAAGACACCGCCCGCGGCGAGCGCGGTGACGGTGATGGACAGCAGGACCTGGGAATCGCGGTAGATCCGCAGCTCCCGCCTGAGCCGCGGCTTCTCGTCCGGCAGCGGGATGCGGGGGATCAGCGTGGCGACGCCGGCCAGGGCGACCGCGGAGGCCGCGCCCACGGCCCAGAAGGCCGACCGCCAGCCCAGGTGCTCGCCGAGGAAGGCACCGGCCGGGACACCGAGGACGTTCGCGATCGACAGCCCGCCGATCATCACGGCCAGGGCGCGGGCCCGCGCGGTCGCCGGGACCATCGCGACGGCCACCGCGGCGCCCACCGCCCAGAAACCGGCGCAGGCCAGCGCGGACACCACCCGGGACGCGAAGAGCACCCCGTACGACGGGGCCAGCGCGCCCGCGACCTGGCCGAGCCCGAAGACGGTGATCAGCGCGAGCAGCGTGGTGCGGCGCGGCAGCCGCAGGGTCGCCACGGCCAGCAGCGGCGCGCCCACCACCATGCCGATCGCGAACGCCGAGATGAGCAGTCCCGCCTGCGGGATCGTGACGCCCATGTCGTCGGCGATGGGCGGCAGCAGCCCGGACAGCATGAACTCGCTCGTGCCGAGCGCGAACACGGACAGCCCGAGTATGTAGACGGCCAGGGGCATGCGGGGGCGATCGGCGGGTGCGGGCATATCAGGGTGCAACGACCGGGGACGGGAGCACATTCCCCGCCGCACCGGCCGCGCGGTGACCTCCTGATGCGGGGCGCCCCTTACGCGGTGAGCGCCGCCAGCTCCTCCCGGAGGTTCCCGCGGGCCCGCTCCTCCCACTCCCGCGCGCCGTGCGGGGTGCGGAACAGCCGCGGCAGGCCCAGCAGGTGCCGCAGGACGTCCGCCCGGCCCGCGCGGAAGGCGTCCGGGGGGACGAAGGCGTACTCCTCGCGGACGGCGGCCGTGTACGCGGCGTACGCGTCCGGGGGCGAGGCCAGCACGGCGAGGTCGGCGTCGCACAGGACGGCGCCGTTCGCGTCGTCCGGGCCGGGGTCGTGGCCCACGGTGAGGCGGACGAGCCGGGCGACCTCGGCGGTACGGGACTCGTCCACGCCCAGCTCCGGCAGCGCCCGTTCGGCGAGCCGGGCGGACCGCTCCTCGTTGGTCGAGCGGTCCGGCAGGTAGACCGCGTCGTGGAACCACGCCGCCAGCCGCACCGCCGCAGGGTCCCCGGCGTACTCCTGAAGGACGTCGATCCGGTCCAGGACCGCGAGGAGGTGGTCGGTGGTGTGGTACCGCCGCTGCGGCTCGGCCCAGCGGCCGAGGAGGTTCTCGGCGTACGGGCGGGGGGAGGGCGCGGGTCCGGTGCCGGCCGGGGCGGCCGTCCGGGCGTCCGGTGCCCGGGCCGCCTCGACCGCCGCCGCCCAGCGCCGTACCAGCTCCTCGTGCGCGGGATGCCGCCGCGCCGCCCCGGGTGCCGTCCCGGTCTCGTCCTGTGCCATGCCGGCCATTGTCCCCGGCGTCCCCGGCGGGGCGCACGGCACCCGGTGGCGTACGGAGCGGGTGGCGGCGGCCCGCCACTCGCGCGATCTTCTCGCGGGCGCACGCGCTACGGGCGTAGTCTTGGATTGGACTAGACCTGTAGCCGCCCAAGGGAAGAGGTCCTATGAGCAAGCGTGCGGTCCTGGAGGTGATCGCCCTCGACGTCGAGGACGCCGTCGCCGCCCAGGCGGGAGGCGCCGACCGCCTCGAACTGGTCGCCGACATGGCCGCCGACGGGCTCACCCCCGCGGTGGAGACGTACGCCGGGATCCGCGCCGCCGTCGACATCTCGCTGCGCGTGATGCTGCGGCTGGCGGACGGCTTCGCGGCGGGCGGCGCCGAGGGGACCGCCGCGCTCGTCGCGACCGCACGGGAGATGCGGGCCGCCGGGGCCGAGGAGTTCGTCCTCGGCTTCCTGGACGAGCAGGGCGGCCCGGACCTGGCCGTCGTGGAGCGGCTGGCGGCCGAGCTGGACGGCTGCCGGTGGACGTTCCACCGCGCGATCGACCGGGCCGCCGACCGTGACGCCCTGCGCAAGCAGCTCGCGGACCTGCCGGGCCTGGACGCCTATCTGACGGCCGGCTCGGCCGCCGGCGTCGACGACGGACTGCCCACCCTCCTGGCGGAGGCGGACCGCCGCGGCGAGCCCGGCTACGAGCCGCAGGTCCTGGTCGGCGGCGGTCTCCGCCTCGACCACGTGCCCCGGCTGCGCGCGGCCGGCGTGGACGCCTTCCACATCGGCGGAGCGGCCCGGCCCGGCGGCTGGACCGCCCCGGTCGCCGCCGAGGCGGTCCGCGCATGGCGGACGGCGCTGGACGCGTAGCCCTTGCCGGGCGGACCCGTCTGACAGGGCGTCACCGCCCGCTGCCGGGATCGCAGTTGCCGTACCGTGCGCCCGCGCTCGGGCCCCCGACGCCGATGCCGGCCGGCACACGGGTGCACCTGTGACACCCGGCTCCGGCCGGGTGCCGTACGGCAGTCCGCGCCCCCGACTACTGGGCACACAAGGCCGATTCAGTCGAGCTGGGGTGGGAGCGGGGCCGTGTGGGTGACGATCAGGCCCGAGACCGCTCGGGTCAGGGCCACGTACAGGCGGCGCAGACCGGTGCGTTCGTCCGGCTCGCCGTCGACCACGGCCCGCGGCTCGTCCAGGACCACGTAGTCGTACTCCAGGCCCTTGGCGAGCGAGGCCGGCACGAGGGTGAGCCGGGCGTCCGGGGTGGTCTCCTCGCCCGGGTCCAGGCAGGGGATCCCGGCCGCCGCCAGCGCCTCGGCCAGCGCCGGGACCCGGGCGTCGGCGGCGATCAGGCCGATCGACCCCTCGCGGCGCAGGGACTCGGCGCAGGCGGCGACCACCTCCTCGACGGCGGCGACCTCCCGCACCTCGAAGGACCCCGGGTTCTCCCGCACCGACGCCACGGGCGTCAGCCCCGGCGCGATGTACGGCAGCAGCCGGGACGCGTACGTGATCACGTCGGTGGGGACACGGAAACCGGCCGTCAGCTCCTCCACGACGGCGTCGCTCTTGCCCAGGTGCGCGAGCGCCTCCTCCCAGCTCCGCGTCGCCCAGGGCGTCGTCCCCTGCGCCAGGTCGCCGAGCACGGTCGCCGACCCCGTGGTGCAGCGCCGCCCCACCGCCCGGTACTGCATCGGCGACAGGTCCTGCGCCTCGTCCAGCACCACGTGCCCCAGCGAGTGCGTGCGCCGGACGAGATCGGTCGCCTCGTCGATCAGCACGGCGTCCGCGGCCGACCACCTGGCGCTCTTCACGCTGCGCACCGGCTTCGCCCAGAGGATCGCCTTCCGCTCGTCCTCATCGAGGAGCCCCCCGGCGTGCTCGGCGAGGAAGTCCGCGTCGGACAGCAGCCGCAGGACCAGTTTCGCCGGGTCGACCGGCGGCCAGATCGCCTTGACCGCCGCCTTCACGGCGCTGTTGCGGGCGACGGCGTCCTGCACCCGGTCGTCCGGTGCCTCGCCCGCCCGCTCCATCTGGACGAGGACGGCGTGCGCGATGCGCTGCGGCAACGCCTCGCCCGCGGCGCCGTACCGGATGTCACGCTCCGTCAGCTCCCTGACAATCTCTTCCAGTTCGTACACCGGAACGCGCCAGCGCCGGGAGCCGCGCACCACCACGACCGGCTCGGTGGGCGGCGTGATGTGCGAGCGGACGGCCCTGCGCAGCACCTCCGCCATCCGCGCGTCGCCCTTCACGACGGCGGCCGTGGCGTCGTCCGTGCCCCGTACCTCCACGTGCGCCACCAGGTCGTCGACCGTGGCCTGCCTGACCTCCAGCTCGCCTAGCGCCGGCAGGACCTGTTCGATGTAGTGCAGGAAGGACCGGTTGGGCCCGATCACCAGAGTGCCGGTGCGGGCCAGCCGGTCCCGGTGCGCGTACAGCAGGTACGCGACCCGGTGCAGGCCCACCGCCGTCTTTCCGGTGCCGGGGCCGCCCTGCACGCACACGGAGCCGGAGAGGCCCGCGCGGACGATCTCGTCCTGCTCGGGCTGGATGGTCGCCACGATGTCGCGCATCGGGCCGACGCGCGGCCGCTCGATCTCCTGCTGGAGCAGCTTGCTGGTGGCCGCGGCCTCGGCGGGGTCGGAGAGGTGCTCGTCCTCGTACGCCGTGAGGTCGCCGCCCGTGTAACCGAAGCGGCGGCGCAGCGCCACGTCCATCGGGTCCTTCTTCGACGCCCGGTAGAACGGCTGGGACACCGGGGCACGCCAGTCGATGACCATGGGGTCCCCGTCGGCGTCGTGCACGTGCCGGCGCCCGATGTAGAACCGCTCGCCCTCCGCGCCCTCGGCCCGGTCGGCGCCGGGGGCGTGGAGGTAGTCGAGGCGGCCGAAGAACAGCGGGGTGTGGCTGAGGTCGGCGAGGGCGGCGATGCGCTGGTCGATCTGGTTCTGCAGGACGACCGCGTTCACCCAGTTCGCGGTGACGTCCTTGATGTCGAGCGACTCCACGTCCTCCCGCATGGCGCGCAGTGCCGCACGGGACTCCGCGAGGTGCGACCGCTCGCGGACAAGGGGGTCGTCGGTGCTTTCGGGCATGGGGGACACGGGTGTTGCCTCCGGGGAACGGGCTGCGTCGCTGGTGGTCTGCCGTCCGGTTTCCGGCCGGACGGCGGCACTCCGTGAAGGGAGGCGGGCAAGAGCGGAGATCCTAGGTGAGGACGGGGGGCGGGTGCCAACCGGTTTTTCCGGGCGGGCGCGGGGGTCGGGGTTCCGACCCCGAGTTTCCCCGGGGGTGCCCGGCGCCCGTGTCCCTCCCGAGGGGGAGGGGGCGCGGCCCGCAGGCGTAGGCGGGGGGCGCCGAGGTTACATCGGAAGACCGACGTATCCGGTGTGTCCGGATTCCATGATGGAAGCATGAGTGCAGCGACCTTCACACCCCACCGTGTCCCGCCGAGCGGCGCGACCGCGCTCGACAGCGGACACCCCCGGCACCGCCTCGGCGACGCCCTGCGCGCCGTCAAGGTCTTCGCGACCGCCGCCGTCCGCGTCGTCCTGCTCGGTGAGTACGGCGAGGAAGCGGGCGTCCGCCGCCGCTGACCGGCGCCCACTCCCCGAACCCCGCGAGGCAAGCCCCCCGCCCGCGGAGGACGCCCCCACCCGGAACCCGCGGGGCCGGCCCCGCGCGCCCGCGCCGTCAGCCCGCAGCGACCACCCCGCGGCTCAGCCACCCACAACCCGCAGCCGCCCGAGGCCCCGCCCCCCCACCGAACCACCAGCGCGACGCCCGCCCCGCACACCCCGAAATCACGAGGCACGCTCCCGCCCGCCTGCACCGCAGGGAACGACGGCCCGCAGCCGCCCTCGCACGGGAGGGGCCGTGCCGGTACATCAGATGGCCGTCGGGTACGGGAGGTACGCAACCGAGG
>NZ_JBSGZN010000073.1:0-29049 GCF_053611025.1 Streptomyces sp. NPDC054842 | reverse complement strand
GGCGCCCGGTGGTCACCGGGCGCCCCCTCTCGTCGTGGCGGCCGTCAGGCCCCGAGCAGCTTGCGCACCCGGTCCTGGCCCACCGCGAGCAGCAGCGTGGGCAGCCGCGGGCCGGTGTCCCGGCCGACCAGCAGGTGGTACAGCAGCGCGAAGAACGTGCGCTGGGCGACCTTGATCTCCGGCGGGAGCTCCTTCGGGGTCGCGTCGGCGGAGAAGCCGGCGCGGACCTTCGGGACGCCGTAGACGAGGTGGGTCAGGCCGTCCAGCGACCAGTGGTCGTCGAGGCCCTCCAGGAGCAGGCGCAGGGATTCCCGGCCCTCGTCGTCGAGGGAGGCGAGCAGTGCGGCGTCGGGCTCCTCGCGGACGACGGTGCGCTGCTCGGCGGGCACCTGGGTGTTGATCCACGCCTCGGCGCGGTCGAGCCGGGGCCGGACCTCGTCCAGGGACGCGAGCGGGTTCTGCGGGTCGAGCTCGCTGAGGATGCGCAGCGTCTGGTCCTCGGCGCCGGCGGTGATGTCGGCGACGGAGGCGAGGGTGCGGTACGGCATCGGGCGCGGGGTCCGGGGCAGTTCCCCGGCGGCGGTGCCGACGGCCCGGGCGTACGCGGCGGCGTCGGCCGGGAGCGCGGAGCCGTCCGCGACCTTGGCCTCCAGCTTGTCCCACTCGTCGTAGAGCCGCTGGATCTCCTGGTCGAAGGCGATCTTGAAGGACTGGTTGGGGCGGCGGCGGGCGTAGAGCCAGCGCAGCAGCTGCGGTTCCATGATCTGGAGCGCGTCGGCCGGGGTCGGCACGCCGCCCTTGGACGACGACATCTTGGCCATGCCGCTGATGCCGACGAACGCGTACATGGGGCCGATCGGCTGCTTGCCGCCGAAGATCCCGACGATCTGCCCGCCGACCTGGAAGCTGGACCCCGGGGAGGAGTGGTCCACGCCGCTGGGCTCGAAGACGACGCCCTCGTAGGCCCAGCGCATCGGCCAGTCGACCTTCCAGACCAGCTTGCCGCGGTTGAACTCGCTCAGCCGGACGGTCTCGGAGAAGCCGCAGGCGGAGCAGGTGTAGGCGAGTTCGGTGGTGTCGTCGTCGTAGGAGGTGACGGTGGTCAGGTCCTTCTCGCACCGCCCGCAGTAGGGCTTGTACGGGAAGTACCCGGCGGCGGAGCCGCTGCCGTCGTCCTCGTCGGCGGCACCGGAGCCCTCGGCGGCCTCCAGCTCGGCCTCGTCGACCGGCTTCTGCGACTGCTGCTTCTTCGGCGGGGCCTTCCTGGTGCGGTACTGCTCCAGGATCGCGTCGATGTCCCCGCGGTGCTTCATCGCGAAGAGGACCTGCTCGCGGTAGACGCCCGCGGTGTACTGCTCGGTCTGGCTGATCCCGTCGTACTCGACGCCGAGCGCGGCCAGCGACTCGGTCATCGCGGCCTTGAAGTGCTCGGCCCAGTTCGGGTACGCCGAGCCGGCGGGCGCGGGCACCGAGGTGAGCGGCTTGCCGATGTGCTCGGCCCAGGATGCGTCGACGCCCGCGACACCGGCCGGGACCTTGCGGTAGCGGTCGTAGTCGTCCCAGGAGATCAGGTGGCGCACGGTGTACCCGCGGCGGCGGATCTCGTCGGCGACGAGGTGCGGGGTCATGACCTCGCGGAGGTTGCCGAGGTGGATCGGGCCGGAGGGGGAGAGTCCGGACGCGACGACGACAGGTTTGCCCGGGGCCCGGCGCTCCGACTCCTCGATGACCTCGTCCGCGAAACGGGAGACCCAGTCGGTGGTCTCGGTGCTCTGAGCCACGATCGGCACGTCCTTCTTTCTCATACGCCAGTACGGCTGACGGGCACCATTCTCCCAGCTCGGGCCTGAACCGCGAAAACGGCTTTTCACCGCGTGGGATACTGGGTTCCCTGTCCTCAGCAACTCCTGGAACCCGAGCAGAACGGCATCACTCCATGGCCTCGGTCACGTCCCTCACCGCTTCCGTCCACCAGCGCCTCGCGGACGCCCTCTCGGCTGCACTGCCGGAGGCCGGTTCCGCGGACCCGCTGCTGCGACGAAGCGACCGGGCCGACTTCCAGGCCAACGGCATCCTGGCGCTCGCGAAGAAGGCGAAGGCCAACCCGCGCGAGCTGGCGACGCAGGTCGTGGCGCGGGTCGAGTCCGGTGACGTGATCAAGGACATCGAGGTCTCCGGACCCGGCTTCCTGAACGTCACGGTCACCGACGCGGCGATCACCGCGAACCTCGCGGAGCGGGCCGCCGACACCGAGGGCCGCCTCGGCGTGCCGCGCGCCGAGCACCCGGGCACCACGGTCATCGACTACGCGCAGCCGAACGTGGCCAAGGAGATGCACGTCGGTCACCTGCGGTCCGCGGTGATCGGCGACGCGGTGGTGCGGATGCTGGAGTTCGCCGGCGAGTCCGTCGTGCGGCGGCACCACATCGGCGACTGGGGCACGCAGTTCGGCATGCTCATCCAGTACCTGATCGAGCACCCGCACGAGCTGGACCACGAGGGCGGCGAGGTCTCCGGCGAGGAGGCCATGTCGAACCTGAACCGGCTCTACAAGTCCTCGCGGGTGCTCTTCGACTCCGACGAGGAGTTCAAGACGCGGGCGCGGCGCCGGGTGGTGGACCTCCAGGCGGGCGAGCCGGAGACGCTGGCCCTGTGGCAGCGGTTCGTGGACGAGTCGAAGATCTACTTCTACTCGGTCTTCGACAAGCTCGACATGGAGATCCAGGACGCGGACGTGGTCGGCGAGTCCGGCTACAACGACATGCTGGACGAGACGTGCCGCCTCCTGGAGGAGTCCGGCGTCGCCGTGCGCTCCGAGGGCGCGCTGTGCGTGTTCTTCGACGACGTGAAGGGCCCGGACGGCAACCCGGTGCCGCTGATCGTGAAGAAGTCGGACGGCGGTTACGGGTACGCGGCCACCGACCTGTCGGCGATCCGCGACCGGGTCTTCAACCTGAAGGCGTCGACGCTGCTCTACGTCGTGGACGCCCGGCAGTCCCTGCACTTCAAGATGGTCTTCGAGACGGCGCGCAGGGCCGGCTGGCTGAACGACGACGTGAAGGCGCACCAGCTCGCGTTCGGCACGGTGCTGGGCAAGGACGGCAAGCCGTTCAAGACCCGTGAGGGCGAGACGGTCCGGCTGGTCGACCTGCTGGACGAGGCGATCGAGCGGGCGACGGCCGTCGTGCGCGAGAAGGACACCCTGGGCCGACTGTCCGAGGAGGACGTCGCCGAGCGCGGCACGCAGGTCGGCATCGGCGCGGTGAAGTACGCGGACCTGTCGACGTCCGCGAACCGCGACTACAAGTTCGACCTGGACCAGATGGTGTCGCTGAACGGCGACACCAGCGTCTACCTCCAGTACGCGTACGCCCGGATCCAGTCGATCATCCGCAAGGCGGGCGACGTCACCCCGGTGGCGCACCCGGAGCTCGAACTGGCCCCGGCAGAGCGCGAGCTGGGCCTGCACGCGGACCGGTTCGCGGAGACGGTCGCCGAGGCCGCCGCCGAGTACGCCCCCCACAAGCTGGCGGCGTACCTGTACCAACTGGCTTCGCTGTACACGGCGTTCTACGACAAGTGCCCGGTCCTGAAGGCGGACACCCCGGCGCAGGTCGAGAACCGTCTCTTCTACTGCGCCGTCACGGCCCGCACCCTGCACCAGGGCATGGACCTGCTGGGCATCCGGACGCCCGAGCGCCTCTGACCGGCCCGGGCCCGGCCACCGCACGGTGACGGCCCCGGCAGGACGGCACGCCCGTCCCGCCGGGGCCGTCGGCGTGCCGGGAGCGCCCCCGTGTCAGGCGTAGTAGTGGATGGTCCCGCGCAGGGCGGGTTCGGCGCCCTCGCAGTGCTGGACGAAGGTCGCCGCGAGCGCCGTCACGGTGCCGTCGCCGTCGCGGGCGAGCTTCGTGACCGTGAACTCGCCGGTGGTGGTGTTGCAGCCGCGCCCGTCGCCGTGCACGTCGAGTCCGGCGACGCCGTCCCCGCTGGCACGTTCGGCCCGGTAGGTGCGGCCCGCCTCCAGCCGCTCGCCGGTGGGCGGGGTGAGCAGCGCCGTGAAGTACTCGCGCCTGCCGGACACGTCGTACTGGACGCCGTCGCCCCACGGCCGCAGGCCGAAGGTGCTCGTCGCACCGGTGTGCGTGAGCCGTCCTCCCTGGCCGATGTAGTCACCGGGGTCGCTGGTCCAGGCGTAGGACAGCGGCAGGGCGCGGTACTTGACGACGCCCTTGAGCGCGGGAGCGTCGGCACGCTCGCACCGCTGGGTGTAGGTGGCGTCCAGAACGGTGACCGCGCCGGACGCGTCCGTCTCGATCTGGTTGACCGAGAACTGCCCGTGGACCTCGTTGCAGCCGCGTCCGTCCCCGTACACGTCGAGGCCGGGAGCGCGGCCGGTCCGGAACGCGGCCCGCTCGGCGTCGCGGTAGACACCGGGGTGCAGCTTCTCGCCGGCGGGTGCGGCGAGTTCGACGTCCCACCAGCCGGTGTCGCCGGACACGCGCACGCGAACCGACTCCGCCGTCCCCTGCGCGGTGATGGTGGCCGTCCTCGGCGTGAAGACGACGCTGCCGCCCTGCCCGACGGAGTCCCCGGCCTCACTGGTGTGGCTGTACCTGGTCACCGGCGCCGGTGTGCCGTCGGCCGCCCGCGCGGGTGCGGCCAGTGCCGTGACGAGCCCGACGGTCGTGGTCAGGGCGGCCGTCCCGCCGGTCAGAAAACGCCGCCATCCTGTGCTGCTGCGCACGGATGTTTCCCCCTCCGTGAGAACGGGCGCCCACGCTGGACACCCGTTCCCCTGTTGTAACTCCCGGCACCGGCGGCCGACTGCCGGAAACGAGCCAACTCCGTTCAGCACGACCGCTGTTGAGCGCTCGGCGGGGCCACTCCCGGCCCACTGTCAGTGGCTCGCCCTACAGTCCTGCGCATGGCGACACTTCCGAACCCGCTGCCGAAGCTGGCGGCCGACCCTAGCGGCCGCGTCCTCGGACTCGAACTCCCGCCGGGGACCCTGGTCGACGCGACGGTCGACGGCCCCTGGCACGAACCGCTGCTGTGGCTCGCCGACGGCCCGGCCGCCCCCGGCGACTGGCTGCGGCTCTCGCTCGCGCGGCGCACGGCCGGACTGCACCCCGTGCTCATCGCCTCCGGCGAGAAGGACGCGGGCGGACCCGCCGGCTGGGACCTGGGCCCGGGCAGGACCTCGTACGCGGGCGACCACGACGCCGAGGACGTCCTCGCCGACGCCTGGGAGGAGTACGCGGCGGACGAACTCACCGAGGGCGCCGACCACCCCGTCCGGGCGAAGGTCGAGGAGGTCTTCGGGACCCCGGCGACGTACGACGAGACGGTCGCCCCCTTCGGCCCGCTGTGGCCCGGACTCGCGCCGGCCGTCCCGCCGGCCGCCGATCCGGACGCGGGGGCGGCCGAGGTCGCCGACTCCCTGACCGACGGCGGCTCCTGGCTCGGGAAGCCCCGCCTCGCCCTGGTCCCGGCCCGCCGCAGCGCGGACCTCCCGGCGGCCATCGGCTGGTCGGGAGCGGTGAACCACGAGAACGACGTGGCGCGGCTGTCGTCGGTCCTGCGGTCCTGGGAGGACCGCTTCGGCATACGGGTGGTCGCGCTCTCCTTCGACCAGCTGGTCCTGTCGGTGGCCGCCCCGCCCGTCACCACGGCCACCGCCGAGGCCGTCGCCGCCGAGCACTTCGCCTTCTGCCCGGACAACATCACCCAGGGCAACCACGAGACGCTGCGCGCGTACGCGGAGCACGAGGTGCTGGGCGAGCGGGTCTGGTCCTTCTGGTGGGACTGACCCGGGCGGCGGGCGGGCGGACGCCGGCGGCCTGACCCCGGCCGGGGCGGCCGCGCGGCGGGCGGGCGGTTCCGCCGGCCCGGCACGCCGTCCGTCCGTTCGTCCGTCCGTCCGTCCGAGAGGGTCGGCGATCACCGGTCAGGTCCGTCACCCCTCAGTCCTTCAGCCCCTCGGCTTCCCAGCCCTTCAGTCCCGTAATCCCTCAGCCCCTCAGCCCCGCAGTGCCCGTCCCAGCCTGCGCAGCCCCTCGCCGATCTCCTCCGGGGTCTGCGTGACGAAGCACAGCCGCAGCGTCGCCCGGTCCGGCGGGCCCGCGTGGAACGGCTCCCCGGGCACGTACGCCACGTCGTGCTCGACCACGCGCCGGAGCAGCTCCGTGGTGTCGTGGGAGCCGGGCAGCCGCGCCCAGAGGAACATGCCGCCCTCGGGCCGCGTCCACGTGGAGCCCTCGGGGAGTGCCTCCGCGATGCCCGCCAGCATGGCGTCGCGCCGCCGCCCGTACTCCGCGGCGACCCGGGCCACATGGGCGTCGAGGTCCCGGTCGGCCAGGTAGCGCGCGGCGGCGAGCTGGTTGACGGTCGGGGTGTGCAGGTCGGCGGCCTGCTTGGCGACGGCGCAGGCGCGGCGCAGCGCGGCGGGCGCCCGCAGCCAGCCCAGCCGCATCCCGGGCGCCATCACCTTGGAGAAGGAGCCCAGCAGGACCGTGCGGTCGCCGGCTCCCTCGTACGAGGCGATCCACGGCACGCGCCCACCCTCGAAGCGGAGTTCGCCATAGGGGTCGTCCTCGACGATCCACAGCCCGCGCGAGGCGGCGACGCGGGCCACGGCGGCGCGGCGCCCGGCCGGGAGGGTGCGGCCGGTCGGGTTCTGGAAGGTGGGCACGGTGTAGAGCAGCTTGGGCCGCTCGCTCGCCACCAGGGCGTCGAGCGCGTCGGGGTCGATCCCCTCGTCGTCGCCGGGCACGGGCACCACGCGGGCCCCCGCGAGCGAGAACGCCTGAAGTGCCGCCAGATAGCAGGGACTTTCGACGAGCACCGCGTCGCCTGGCTCCACCAGGGCGGTGGCCAGCAGCGACAGCGCCTGCTGCGATCCGGTGGTGACCAGCACGTCGTCCGGCCCGGTCGGCAGCCCGCGCGCGGTGGTGCGTTCGGCGAGGGCGGTGCGCAGCGCGGGCTCGCCCTCGGTCGTGGAGTACTGGAGCGCCCGGCCGGGCGTCTCGGCGAGCACGTCCCGGTAGGCGGCGGCGATCCCCTCGGCGTCGAACAGCTCGGGCGCGGGCAGCCCGCCCGCGAAGTTGATCATCCCGGGGCGGGCGGTGACCGCGAGGATGTCCCGTACCGCCGACCCCTTGGCCGCGACGGCCCGCGCGGCGAGCGGCGGAAGAGGGGCGGACGGCGGGGCGGCGACGGGCTCGGCGACGGTCACGAGGACGGCTCCTTGTCCTTGATGCGGCTCGTGTCCGCACCCTAGGCAGTCCCGTGCCCCGTGCACCGACAATTCCGCCATCCGGACCAACTCGCCTGCCCCACGCGCCCCTTGGGGCCCGCAGGTCTCAGCCGGTGACGTCGGGCTCGTACTCGTCCCGCGCCCACTCCGAGGCCCCCAGCGGATACGTGTAGGCGGGGCGCCCCACGTTCCCGCTGGTCCGGAAGACTTTGCCGCGGTCGTCGACGCGGACGGTGCCGTGCCGCGTGCCGCTGGACCAGTCCAGCTCCAGGTACCAGCCCACGTGGTGGGCGCGGGCGTCGGCGAACACGTAGAAGACCTCGGGGTCGGACTCGCTCACCTTGTACGGGAAGTCCCGCTGCCCGCCCCGGGGTTGCACCGCCGGCCGGCCCGCGTCGAGGTCGACGCGGAAGGACGCCGTGTCCACGCCGCCGCCGCAGCCGACGCCCATCGCGTAGTCGTTCCAGGCGAGCGGCGCCGTCCTGTCCACCACGCGCACGTGCAGCGCCTCCAGGACGACGGTGGCCTTCCCGGTGCCCTGCACGGTCAGCGCGATCATCTGCCGGCCGCCCGCGACCCCGCCGAGCGCGCTCACCCAGCCGCGCGCGTCCGGCTCGCTGGGCGGCGGCGGCACCTGCGCGGCCTTCCGGTCGACCAGGTAGTGCTGGCTGCACGGCCCTTCCCACTTGTACGGGTTGGCGGCGACGGCGGGCGCGGCGGCCCCGGTGTCCGCGTCGTCGTTCCGCGGGGCGGCCCCGGCCCCGCGCGACGGCGTCGCCTTGGGACCGGCGGTGCGCGAGGCGGACGGCGAGGGGGACCGGTGCTTCCCGTCGGCGGACGCGGCGGCACTCGGGCTGCCGGTGACGGCGGAGGAGACGGCCCCCGCGGTCCCCGCCCGGGCCCCGTCGCCGTCGTCGCCCGGTACGAGGTTCACGAGGAGGGCGGCGGCGACGGCCGCGGCGACCACGGCCGCCCCGGCGAGCACGACGGTCCGCCGCCGACGCCCGGCTGGCTCCGTAACGGCCCCGGGCCCGCTCTGTGCCGGGGCCCCACTCGGGCGCTCGGCATCGGCATCGGGGTCCGGACCGGAATCGGCACCGGCATCGGGGTCGGGGTCCGGACCGGGATCGGTACCGGCACCCGGGCCGGTATCCGTCCCCGAACCGACATCGGGATCGGTGTCCGCCCCCGGACCGGGGTGCGACTCGGGCTCGGCCTCCGGCCCCGGATCGGGAGACCCGGACCCGGACGCCTCGGCGGCGGAGGACCGCGGCGCGTCCGCACCGGACGAGCCGGCAGCCCCCGAACCGGCGGACCGGGACCCGTCCGCACCGGGTGAGCCGGCAGCCCCCGGCCCGGCGGGCCGGGACCCGTCCGCACCCGGCGAGCCGACCGCTCCCTTCCGCCCCCGCAGCGCGTCCGCGAGGACCCAGCGCCGGTGCAGCTCCACGAGCTCCTCCGGGGTCGCCCGGCAGATGCGCGCGAGCCGTTCCACGGGTGTGTAGTCGGCCGGTACGGCGTCCCCGTTGACGTACCGGTGCAGCGTCGACGCACTGACGTGGAGCCGCTTCCCGAGCACCCCGTAACTGAGTCCGGACCGCTCCTTCAACTCCCGCAGCAGCTCCGCGAACCCGTCCCCGCCCACCGTTCCTCCATCCCCCGCGTTCCACCCGGCGTTCCAGGGGGAGCGCATTCCCCCAGGTCAGACCCCGTACGAGCGTTCCAGCGTCCCGTACCTCCCGGCAGCCGTGGCGGCCGGGACGGATCACCGCACAAGCTGTGGCCATCCAAGCACGCCGCTCCCGCCGACCGGTCGAGCGGACGTGCCGGACCGTCCGAACCAAGCCAAGGGGGACCCACCATGTCCGCACGCACCACCCGCACCCGCCTGTTCGCCGCCACCACGGTCGCGCTCGCCGCCCTCGCGCTCACGGCCTGCGACAACGGGAAGGGCGTCCGGGACGAGGGCCCGTCCGCCGCGGCCGGCGCCTCCTCGCGGCCGAGCTCCTCGAAGACGGCCGACGGCCCCGCCGCGAAGCCCGCCGGGAACGGCGGCGCGAAGGGCGGCAAGGCCACCGGCTCGACGGGCGGTACGGACACGTCCGGCGCCACGGGCTCCGCAGGGAAGACCACCGGGGGCGCGGGCTCCTCCGGGGCCGGCGGGAAGAGCAGGAACGCCGCCTGCGACGGCGCCACGACCCGCACCACGGCGACCGAGGTCAGCCGCCCGCTGAACCACATCCTGCTGACCGTCACCAACACCGGCTCGGCGAACTGCGACCTCACCGGCTACCCGGCGGTCCGCTTCGGCGAGGCGCAGGCCGTCCCGCCGGCGGCCGAGGAGACCAGGCCGCAGGCCGTCGTCACCCTCGCGCCCGGGGAGTCCGGCTACGCCGGGGTGCTGCTGGCGGCGGGCGACGGCAGCGGGCGCAACGGCTACACGGCCAAGACGCTGGAGGTCTTCTTCGGCAGCGGGAAGAGCGCCAGGCCGGCCCTCCCCGCGAAGGGCGTGTACGTCGACGACCACCTCACCGTGACGTACTGGCAGTCCGGCCTGGACGACGCGCTCGCCTACTGAGCGAGGACCGTCGCGGAGGCGCCCGGCGCGGGGCGCCTACCGCAGCTGCCGGGCGACCTCGGTGGCCCAGTACGTGAGGATGTTCCGGGCGCCGGCCCGCTTGATGCCGGTCAGGGTCTCCAGGATCGCCTTGTCGCGGTCGATCCAGCCCTTCTCGGCGGCGGCCTCGATCATCGCGTACTCGCCGGAGATCTGGTAGGCGGCCACGGGCACGTCGACGGCGTCCGCGACCTTGGCGAGGACGTCCAGGTAGGGGCCCGCCGGCTTGACCATCACCATGTCGGCCCCCTCCTCCAGGTCGAGGGCCAGCTCGCGCAGCGACTCGCGCAGGTTGGCCGGGTCCTGCTGGTACGTCTTGCGGTCGCCCTTCAGGGACGAGCCGACGGCCTCCCGGAAGGGCCCGTAGAAGGCGGAGGAGTACTTGGCGGTGTACGCGAGGACGGCGACGTCCTCCCGGCCGATCTGGTCGAGGGCGTCCCGGATCACCCCGACCTGACCGTCCATCATCCCGCTGGGTCCCACGACGTGGGCGCCGGCGTCGGCCTGGACCTGCGCCATCTCGGCGTACCGCTCCAGGGTGGCGTCGTTGTCGACCCGTCCCTGCTCGTCGAGCACACCGCAGTGACCGTGGTCGGTGAACTCGTCGAGGCACAGGTCGGACATGACGAGCAGCTCGTCCCCGACCTCGGCGCGCACGTCCCGCAGGGCGACCTGGAGGATGCCGTCGGGGTCCGTCCCGGCCGTGCCCTGGGCGTCCTTCTTGGCCTCCTCGGGCACGCCGAAGAGCATGATCCCGGAGACCCCGGCCTCCAGCGCCTCCACGGCCGCCTTCCGCAGGCTGTCGCGGGTGTGCTGCACGACCCCCGGCATCGCCTGGATCGGCACCGGCTCGGCCGCACCCTCCCGCACGAACGCGGGCAGGATGAGATCGGCGGGGTGCAGCCGCGTCTCGGCGACCATGCGCCGCATCGCGGGCGTCGTACGCAGCCGCCGCGGCCGCGTACCGGGGAAGGATCCGTAGGTGGTCATGACTTCTACGCTACGCCCGCCCCACGGGTGCCCTTGCCGACACGATGCCGGTACGGAACCCGCCCCGCCGGGGCCTGTTGCGGCCCGCTGGAGCATGCGTCATCCCCTCCGGCCCCGGAGGAAGAGCGCGAAGCGCGGAGGGGGTCCCGGGACGCCGGGAAGGCAGCCCCCGGGGACGGAACGGGAAAGGGCGGAGGGGATGAACCACACCCCTCCGCCCTCCACTCCCACGCGAGGCTCCCGCCCCGACTAGGTGGTGCGGCGCCTGCGCGACCCGGGACGGCGCTCGCTCGGCCGGGTCACCGGGTCGCCGGCGTCCAGCGCGGCGGCCCGCCGCCGCAGCCCGAAGTCCGCCAGCGCCTCCGCCAGCTTGAGCACCGAGGGCTCCGGAGCCATCACGTCGACCCGCAGCCCGTGCTCCTCCGCGGTCTTCGCGGTGGCCGGACCGATGCACGCGATCACGGTGACGTTGTGCGGCTTGCCGGCGATGCCGACCAGGTTCCGCACCGTGGACGACGAGGTGAACAGCACCGCGTCGAAGCCACCGCCCTTGATCGCCTCACGCGTCTCCGCCGGCGGCGGCGAGGCCCGCACGGTCCGGTAGGCCGTGACGTCGTCGACCTCCCAGCCCAGCTCGATCAGCCCCGCGACCAGCGTCTCGGTGGCGATGTCGGCACGCGGCAGGAACACCCGGTCGATCGGGTCGAAGACCGGGTCGTACGGCGGCCAGTCCTCCAGGAGGCCGGCCGCGGACTGCTCACCGCTCGGCACCAGGTCCGGCTTCACACCGAACGCGATCAGCGCCTTCGCGGTCTGTTCGCCGACCGCCGCGACCTTGATCCCGGCGAAGGCGCGGGCGTCGAGCCCGTACTCCTCGAACTTCTCCCGCACGGCGCGCACCGCGTTCACCGAGGTGAAGGCGATCCACTCGTACCGCCCGGTCACCAGGCCCTTGACCGCGCGCTCCATCTGCTGGGGCGTGCGCGGCGGTTCGACGGCGATCGTCGGGACCTCGTGCGGCACGGCGCCGTACGACCGCAGCTGGTCGGAGAGCGACGCCGCCTGCTCCTTCGTCCGCGGCACGAGCACCTTCCAGCCGAACAGCGGCTTGGACTCGAACCACGACAACTGGTCGCGCTGGGCGGCGGCGGAACGCTCACCGACCACGGCTATCACCGGGCGCCCGCCGTCCGGCGACGGCAGCACCTTCGCCTGCTTCAGCGTCTGCGCGATCGTCCCGAGCGTCGCGGACCAGGTCCGCTGCCGGGTCGTCGTACCGGCGATCGTCACGCTCATCGGCGTATCGGGCTTGCGCCCCGCACCGACCAGCTCGCTCGCGGCGGCGCCCACCGTGTCCAGCGTCGCCGACACCACGAGGGTGCCGTCGGACACGCCGACCTCGGTCCAGCAGCGGTCCGAGGCGGTGCGGGCGTCGACGAAGCGCACGTCCGCGCCCTGCGCGTCCCGCAACGGGACACCGGCGTACGCGGGCACGCCGACGGCGGCGGCGACACCGGGGACGACCTCGAAGGGCACCCCCGCGGCGGCGCAGGCCAGCATCTCCTCGGCGGCGTACGCGTCGAGGCCGGGGTCCCCGGACACCGCACGCACGACCCGCTTGCCGCCCCGCGCTGCCTCCATGACAAGATTGGCCGCATCCCTCGAAGAGGGACCACCAGCGGTCGTTGACGAGCCGTCAACTACCGCCAGGTGAGGCGTGCCTGGGCCCGGACGGGCCTCCGCGGAAGCGGCCGCGGCCGCACCCGGGGGCGCCCCGGAAGCGGCGTCCGTGTCCGTGTTCAGCACGGCGACGCCCTGCCTGGCGTGCGCGCGCACCACGTCGAGCACCTCGTGCTCGGCGACGAGTACGTCCGCGTTCGCCAGCGCCTCGACGGCGCGCAGTGTCAGCAGTCCCGGATCCCCGGGTCCGGCACCCAGGAAGGTGACGTGCCCGTGATCGCGGCCGGCGGAAAGCTTGGTGGGGCTCAAAGTGCTCGCTCCCCCATCAGACCGGCCGCGCCCTTGGCAAGCATCTCGGCGGCGAGTTCGCGGCCGAGGTCCATTGCTTGTTCATGCGTCCCGGGCACGGGACCGGTGGTGGACAGCTGCACCAGCGAGGAGCCGTCGGTCGTGCCGACGACGCCGCGCAGGCGCATCTCCTTGACAGTCTGCCCGTCGGCCAGAAGGTCGGCGAGCGCACCCACGGGTGCGCTGCAGCCGGCCTCCAGGGCGGCGAGCAGGGATCGTTCGGCGGTCACGGCGGCCCGGGTGAACGGGTCGTCGAGCTCGCCGAGCGCCGCGACGAGGTCCGCGTTGTCCGCGGCACACTCGATCGCGAGGGCCCCCTGGCCGGGGGCGGGCAAAACCGTGTCGACCGACAGGAACTCGGTGACCTCGCCGGTGCGGCCGATGCGGCTGAGTCCGGCGGCGGCCAGCACGACCGCGTCGAGCTCGCCCTTGTGCACGAAGCCGACGCGCGTGTCGATGTTGCCCCGGATGGCGACCGTCTCGATCGACATCCCGTGGCTGCGGGCGTACGCGTTCAGCTGGGCCATGCGGCGCGGCGAACCGGTGCCGACCCGCGAGCCGTCGGGCAGCTCGGCGAAGGTCAGCCCGTCGCGGGCGACGAGGACGTCGCGCGGGTCCTCGCGCACCGGCACGGCGGCCAGCGCGAGGTCGTCGGGCTGGGTGGTCGGCAGGTCCTTGAGGGAGTGCACGGCGAAGTCGACCTCGCCGCGCAGCAGCGCCTCGCGCAGCGCGGTCACGAAGACGCCCGTGCCGCCGATCTGCGCGAGGTGCTCCCGTGACGTGTCGCCGTACGTGGTGATCTCGACGAGCTCCACGGCCCGTCCGGTCACCCGGCTCACGGCGTCCGCCACCTGGCCGGACTGGGCCATGGCCAGCTTGCTGCGCCTGGTTCCGAGCCTCAGCGGCCCTGTCTGGTCTGCCCGCCCGTGGGACGCTGCAGCCGGCCCCTTCGGCTCACGCGGCTCACTCATGCTCGCCCTCGGTTCTCGGCGTTCTCGGTGCTGATGTCATTGACGGCCCGGGAGACGGAGGCGACCGTCTCCTGGTCCAGGTCGAACAGGGTGCGCAGCGCGTCCGCGTACCCGGCGCCGCCGGGCTCGGCGGCCAGCTGCTTGACCCGTACGGTCGGCGCGTGCAGGAGTTTGTCGACGACTCGCCGGACGGTCTGGGTGATCTCCCCGCGCTGCCGGTCGTCGAGGTCGGGCAGCCGGCCGTCCAGGCGCGCGATCTCGCCGGCGACGACGTCGGCGGCCATGGTGCGCAGGGCCACCACGGTGGGGGTGATGTGGGCGGCCCGCTGGGCGGCGCCGAAGGCGGCCACCTCGTCGGACACGATCCGCCGCACCTGGTCCACGTCGGCGGCCATCGGCGCGTCCGCGGACGCCTCGGCGAGCGACTCGATGTCGACGAGGCGCACACCGAGCAGCCGGTGCACGGCGGCGTCGATGTCGCGGGGCATCGCGAGGTCGAGCAGGGCGAGCACGGGCGCGGGGCGGGGGGCCTCGGCTACGGGCTCGGGCCTGCGCCGCTCGGGCACCCGCCCGATGGCGGCGGCGGTGGCCGCGAGCGCGGTGATGAGTTCGGCGTCGGCCTCGGGCGTACGGCGGTTGTCGCGCCGCTCGCCGGGGGCGTTGTCCACCCATGCCGCGTGCTGTTCCAGTGCGGCCGCGTCCAGGCCGGCCACCGCGGCCTCCCCCATGACGGAGAAGCCGGTGGCGCCCTGCACGGCGGACAGGTCCAGCGGGCAGTTCTCCTCGGCGCCCGCGGCGGCGGGTGCGAGGGGTCCGGTCGGGCCCGCCGGGGCGCTCCGGCGTACTTCGGCCCGTGCGCCGGTGCGTCCCTCGACGGCGGTGGCGACGGTGTCCGCGGTCAGCACGAGTCCGGTCGCGCCGGTGCAGGACACGGCGATGTCGGCACGTGTCAGCTCGTCCGGCACCGAGTCCATCGGTACCGCGCGGGCGAGCACGTCCGTGTCGTCGCCCTGCGCGAGGATCTGCGCGAGGCGCTCGGCCCGTTCCTGCGTGCGGTTGGCCACGACGATCTCGGCGACCCCGGCGCGTGCCAGCGTCGCCGCGGCCAGCGAGGACATGGAGCCCGCGCCGATCACCAGCGCCCGCTTGCCCTTGGCCCAGCTGTCGACGGCCGCGCCGGACGAGAGCTGTTCCAGGCCGAAGGTGACCAGGGACTGGCCCGCGCGGTCGATGCCGGTCTCGGAGTGGGCGCGCTTGCCGACCCTGAGGGCCTGCTGGAACAGGTCGTTCAGCAGCCGGCCCGCGGTGTGCAGTTCCTGCGCGGTGGCCAGGGAGTCCTTGATCTGGCCGAGGATCTGGCCCTCGCCGACCACCATCGAGTCCAGGCCGCAGGCCACGGAGAAGAGGTGGTGGACGGCCCGGTCCTCGTAGTGCACGTAGAGATAGGGGGTGAGCTCGTCGAGTCCGACCCCGCTGTGCCGGGCGAGCAGGGTGGAGAGCTCGGCGACGCCCGCGTGGAATTTGTCCACGTCGGCGTACAGCTCGACGCGGTTGCAGGTGGCGAGCACCGCGGCCTCGGTGGCCGGTTCCGCGGCCAGCGTGTCGTGGAGGAGCTTGACCTGCGTGTCCGCGGACAGCGTGGCCCGCTCCAGGACGCTGACCGGAGCGCTGCGGTGGCTCAGGCCGACGACGAGAAGACTCATGCCGGCATCACGGCGGGGACATCCCCGTCCGGCCCCTTCTCGGTCTCCGTCGGGGCCGGTACGACGGCACCGGCCTCGGCCGCGGCCTCCTCGCCGGCCTTGCGCTGCTCGTGGAAGGCGAGGATCTGCAGCTCGATGGAGAGGTCGACCTTGCGCACGTCGACGCCGTCCGGGACGGACAGGACGGTCGGCGCGAAGTTCAGGATGGAGGTGACGCCGGCGGCGACGAGCCGCTCGCAGACCTGCTGGGCCGCGCCGGCGGGCGTCGCGATGACACCGATCGAGACACCGTTCTCGTCGATGATCTTCTCCAGCTCGTCCGTGTGCTGGACGGGGATGCCGGCGACCGGCTTGCCGGCCATCGCGGGGTCGGCGTCTATCAGCGCGGCGACCCGGAATCCGCGCGAGGCGAAGCCGCCGTAGTTGGCGAGCGCGGCGCCGAGGTTTCCGATACCGACGATCACAACCGGCCAGTCCTGGGTCAGGCCCAGCTCGCGGGAGATCTGGTACACGAGATACTCGACGTCGTACCCCACACCCCGGGTCCCGTAGGAGCCGAGGTAGGAGAAGTCCTTGCGCAGCTTCGCGGAGTTGACCCCCGCCGCGGCCGCGAGCTCCTCGGAGGAGACCGTGGGCACCGAGCGCTCCGACAGTGCGGTGAGGGCTCGGAGGTACAGCGGAAGGCGGGCGACGGTGGCCTCGGGAATCCCTCGGCTGCGGGTCGCCGGTCGGTGAGTTCGGCCAGTTGCCACGGTGCTCCTGCGGGTAGAGCGGGGCTGCAGGCGGTCACACGTTCCCGGACCGCCCCGTCGAATGCAGGCTATGTCTTTGTGAACGCGTGCACAAAGATGGTGTCCGATTTGCCCGGCCAACGTGACCGGGGTCACGCGACCCCGACGCGCGCGTATGGAACGTGCGCGCACCGGCTTTCGTTCTCTCCTGGATGGGGGCAAAACCGTACACACTCCTTACGCATCCCGCCCCCGAGATCTGAACCGCCTTCGATCCTAAGCGACTTTCCGGACCACTTGGACTACTCAGTCAGTCACGGTTCGGACCCGCGGCCCCATGCGCCCCAAGGGTTCGGGGCCCGCCGTCACGCGGTCAGGGCCCTGCGCAGCCGCTCCTCGTCGACCCGCCAGAACGTGTGCTGGGCGCCGTCCACCAGCACGACGGGGATCTGCTCCCAGTACTGGCGGTTCAGCTCCTCGTCCTGCGTGATGTCCTTCCCCTCCCACGGGACGCCGAGTTCCGCGCACACCTTCTCGACGACCGCCTGTGCGTCATCACACAGATGGCATCCGGGCTTCCTGACGAGTGTGACCAACCGCTCGCGCGGCGCCTTCTTCATGTCCGTCTTCTCCTTACGGCGGTCACCGCGCCGGAACAGGGGGCTCATGCCGGCCATTCTCGCCCCGCGCGGACCCGGACGCCCCCTCCCCGCCCCGGGTCCCCGTACCGCAGGGACCCGCGGGGACGGGTGCGCGGCGCGCCGGTCGGATCGCGGCTTTAACGACACGGTCGCGGAGAGTTCACAGCCCCGCATCCTCTCGACTCCGGAAGCACCGAACAGACTGGCTATGCTCACGACATGGCCGCTCTCGGATGGCTCACTCCCCGTAGGCGCTCCGCCACGGCGCGGAGCGTGTTGGCAGGCGAGGCCTCGGCGGAGGCAGCGCGCAAGACCTCCCAGGCGCTGGAGGACCACGCGGACCTCACGCCCGAGGCCCTGCCCGACCTCCCCGTGCGGGAACCGGAGTTCCCGGTCCTCGGCGACGTCAAGGCCGCCGCGTTCTTCGACCTCGACAACACGGTGATGCAGGGCGCCGCGCTCTTCCACTTCGGCCGCGGGCTGTACAAGCGCAGGTTCTTCGAGACGCGCGACCTCGCCCGGTTCGCCTGGCAGCAGGCGTGGTTCCGGCTGGCCGGCGTCGAGGACCCCGAGCACATGCAGGACGCCCGCGACTCGGCGCTCTCCATCGTCAAGGGCCATCGCGTCGCCGAACTGATGTCGATCGGCGAGGAGATCTACGACGAGTACATGGCCGAGCGGATCTGGCCGGGCACGCGCGCGCTCGCGCAGGCCCACCTGGACGCGGGCCAGAAGGTGTGGCTGGTCACCGCCGCGCCCGTCGAGATCGCCACGGTGATCGCCCGCCGGCTCGGGCTGACCGGCGCGCTCGGCACGGTCGCGGAGTCCGTCGACGGCGTCTACACCGGCAAGCTGGTGGGTGAGCCGCTGCACGGCCCGGCGAAGGCGGAGGCGGTCCGCGCGCTGGCCACCGCCGAGGGACTGGACCTCTCGCGCTGCGCCGCGTACAGCGACTCCCACAACGACATCCCGATGCTGTCCCTGGTGGGCCACCCCTACGCGATCAACCCCGACGCCAAGCTCCGCAAGCACGCCCGGTCCTCGGACTGGCGGCTGCGGGACTACCGCACCGCACGCAAGGCCGCCAAGGTCGGCATCCCGGCGGCGGCCGGGGTCGGCGCGGTCGCGGGCGGCACGGCCGCGGCGATCGCGATCAGCCGGCGCCGCCGGTAGCGGCTCCGCCGCCACCCTCCCCGCGCTCCCGCTCGTCACGCTCCGCACGCGACGCCCGTCCCCCGACGGTCCCGTGCCGCGCGTGTGCCCGCAGTCCGGCGGGCCCTCCGGGTCGGCCTCTTCCACCCGCCGCCGCGCGGGTCTTCGCCGTACCCGGCCACAGGGCCTCGCGTTGACGCTCCCGTACAGAAGTGCGCGCGAACACGGGTTCCGGGCGGGTGGGCAGAGGGCAATCCTGCTGTTCTACCCCGCAACGCCCCCGCCAGTCCCGACGTCCGCAGACGAGCACAACCCGCCCCGCACCCAGACGGAAGTCGAACCGGTTCGATCAACAACCGGTCACCGAACGGCCCCCGATGAGGCGTTGATCGGTTACAGAAACGACGTAATCGATGATTTGAGCAACTGGGTGTAGCGCTGCCTGTACGAAGCGTTATTCTCCTCAAACGCATGACGGACGCCACCGGTCGCTACGACGGGTGAACGATCCGGTACTGCACGTGATGGAAGCTCTGCCTCTGGGAGTCCCGTGTACCCACACGTCGGGGTTGACGCCTCGGGCCTGGCTACGCTGCGCGCAACGGTCCTCGACCGCCTGCGCGGCTTCGTCCCCACCGCGTACGCCGTCCCCGCCCTCGCTGTCTCCGCCGCACCCGTCGGTCCGTGCTACGCACTGGCCGACGGCAGCGCGGCGGTCGGCAGACGAGGCCGCTCGGCCGCCACGCCCACCGCGCGCCGCCCGGCCGCGGACAGTGACAGCGCCCGGATGATGGATCTCGTCGAGCGGGCCCAGGCCGGCGAGGCCGACGCCTTCGGACGCCTCTACGACCAGTACAGCGACACCGTGTACCGCTACATCTACTACCGCGTCGGGGGCAAGGCGACGGCGGAGGACCTCACCAGCGAGACCTTCCTGCGGGCCCTGCGCCGCATCGGCACGTTCACCTGGCAGGGCCGCGACTTCGGCGCCTGGCTGGTGACCATCGCCCGCAACCTGGTCGCCGACCACTTCAAGTCCAGCCGCTTCCGGCTGGAGGTCACGACCGGCGAGATGCTCGACGCGAACGAGGTCGAGCGCAGCCCGGAGGACTCCGTCCTGGAGTCGCTGTCCAACGCGGCACTGCTGGACGCCGTGCGGCGCCTGAACCCCCAGCAGCAGGAGTGCGTGACGCTGCGCTTCCTCCAGGGCCTCTCGGTCGCCGAGACCGCCCGGGTGATGGGCAAGAACGAGGGCGCCATCAAGACCCTCCAGTACCGGGCCGTGCGCACCCTCGCCCGGCTCCTCCCGGACGACGCACGCTGACCCGTAAATGATCACATTGCGATCCCACACGCTCAGCGACGATCAACTCACTGTCCGTAGAAGTCCGTTGACTTCGCGGTCCGATCATCCGTCGTCCGTAACCCAAGTGCCGCGACGCTCGTTGTGCGGGATACAGGCTCCCTGTGGTCACACCCTGGCCACCACCGATCACCCGATCGTGTGAGTGCGCTCAGGGCGTGCAACCCTCAGGACCCCCTGGGGAGTCGACCGTCATGACGAGAGGAGGTGCCGCCAGTGATCGCGAACGTATCGGCGCACCGGCGGGCGAACGCCTTCGCCCAGGCCCTGGAGGAGCAGTCCGACCGGGGCACGGCGGCCGAGCAGCCAGGATCGGCACCGCCCCCGGCTGCTGCGGAACAGACCGAGCAGGGCCTCATGCTGGCCCTCGCCACGGGTCTCGGCGAGCTGCCCAAACCTGTACTGGACCCTGAGGTCAAGGTCGTCCAGCGGGCTCAGCTCGTGGCCGCGATGGAGGCCATGCTGCTGGACGGCACGGCTCCGCTGGGCGAAGCGAGGGATTCTTCGGTACCCGAGCAGCGGTCCCACCGCCGGGGCGCCCACCGGGCGACCGGCCTCGGGAAGCTGCGACCGCGGTCCCGGTTGTCCAAGGGCCTGGCCGCGGGCGGGCTCACCGTCGGAGTGGCCGCCGGAGCGTTCGGCGGGGTCGCCGCCGCCAGCTCCGACGCCCTGCCCGGAGACTCGCTCTACGGGCTCAAGCGCGGCATGGAGGACATCAAGCTGGGGCTGGCCGACGGCGCCGGCGACCGCGGACAGATCTACCTCGACCACGCCTCGACGAGGCTCAACGAAGCACGCCGGCTGATGGAGCGGGACCGCTCGGGCCCGCTCGACCACGAGTCGCTGAGCGAGATCCGCCGCGCGCTCTCCGGCATGCAGCACGACGCCTCCGAAGGCCACCGCCTGCTGCACGAGGCGTACGAGCAGGACGGCTCACTGGCGCCCATCCAGGCCCTGTCCGCCTTCTCCCAGACGCATCGCGAGGCCTGGGGCGCGCTGCGCGACCGGCTGCCCGTGCAACTCGGCGACGTCAGTGACCAGGTGTCGTCGGTCTTCGACGCCATAGACGAGGAAGTCGACCCGCTGCGCGCGCTGCTCCCGCAGCCCCCCGCGAAGGAGGGCGACGGCAGGCAGGGCTCCGGCTCGGCCTCCACGGGCTCCTCGGACACGGGCAGTCCGGAGCCCAGCGCCAGCGGCGGTTCCTCCGACGGCCGGCACTCCGGCAGCGGCAAGCCGAAGCCGTCCACGTCCGACGGCGACGACGACGGCCTGCTCGGGGGGAACACGGGCGGACTGCTCGACCCGCCCGAGGACGACACCAGTTCGTCCCCGTCGACCGGCCGGACCAGCCCGTCCGCCGAACCGGACGTCACGCTGCCGCCGCTCCTCCCGGGACTCCTCCCGGGACTGGGCATCGACAGCGAGGACGTCAGGTAACGCCCGTACGGGAACGGGGCGCCTCCCTTCGCAGGGGGGCGCCCCGTTCCCGTGTCCGCGCCATGTGGCCGACCGGTGTCAGCCGGGTGGCCGGACGCGTCTCAGAAGAACACCGAACGCCGCTGCACCAGCAGCTTGTACAGGGTGTGCTGGATCTGCTCCCGGACCTGGTCCGTCAGGTTGAACATGAGCATCGGGTCCTCGGCCGCCTCCGGCGGATAGCCGTCCGTACGGATCGGCTCGCCGAACTGGATCGTCCACTTCGTCGGCAGCGGAACCGCCCCGAGCGGCCCCAGCCACGGGAACGTCGGGGTGATCGGGAAGTACGGGAAGCCCAGCACCCGCGCCAGCGTCTTCGCGTTGCCGATCATCGGGTAGATCTCCTCCGCCCCGACGATCGAGCACGGGATGATCGGGGTGCCCTGCCGCAGCGCCGTGGAGACGAAGCCGCCCCGGCCGAAACGCTGGAGCTTGTAGCGCTCGCTGAACGGCTTGCCGATGCCCTTGAAGCCCTCGGGCATCACACCGACCAGTTCGCCGCGCTCCAGCAGCCGTTCGGCGTCCTCGGCGCAGGCGAGCGTGTGACCGGCCTTGCGGGCCAGCTCGTTCACCACCGGCAGCATGAACACCAGGTCCGCCGCGAGCAGTCGCAGGTGACGGCCCGCCGGATGGTTGTCGTGGACGGCGACCTGCATCATCAGGCCGTCCAGCGGCAGCGTCCCCGAGTGGTTGGCGACGATCAGCGCCCCGCCCTCGGACGGGATGTTCTCGATGCCCTTCACCTCGACGCGGAAGTACTTCTCGTACACCGGCCGGATGAGGGACATCAGGACCTGGTCGGTGAGTTCGGCGTCGTAGCCGAAGTCGTCGACCTCGTAGTCACCGGTGAGCCGGCGGCGGAGGAAGGCCAGCCCGCCGGCGATCCTCCGCTCCAGACCACCGGCCCGGCCCCGCTCGGGCGTCTCCGGGCTCTCTCGCGTCACAGGAACATCGTCCTGCGCCGGCGCCGGGCCGGGCAGGGGCTGGACCTCACGTACCGCCGCGGGCTCGCTCTTGAGCCGGCTCCCCGCGCCCCGGCGCCGGGTCGGGCGCGGCACAGCGCCGCCGCGCGATCGGTCGTCGTCGAACGGAATGACCTTGGCGTCCGCCATCGTTGTCGCGCTCCTCAGTTGGCGCTCTGCGTCGGGGATGTGCCGCCGCCCAGGACGGGCAGCGCGGCGATCCGGTCGACGGCCCCCGCGAGGGCCTCCGGGGGCAGGAGTCCGGGTCCCCGGCTTCGGGCGAAGTCCGCGAAGGTCTCCGCCGTCGTGTACTTCGGCTGGTAACCGAGCGTCTCGCGCATCTGGATCGTCGCCACGACCCGTCCGTGCGTGAGCAGTCGCAGCTGCTCCGGCGAGAAGTCGGTCATGCCCAGCGTACGCACCGCCGTCCCGACCCAGCTGACCGCGGGCATCAGCAGCGGGACCGTGGGCCTGCCCAGGCGCCGCGCGCACTGCGAGAGCAACAGCACCCCGTCCCCGGCGATGTTGAACGTGCCGCTGTTGAGCGTCCCGCGCTCGGGCTCGTGCGAGGCCAGGCGCAGCACCTCGATCACGTCGTCCTCGTGCACGAACTGCAGCCGCGGGTCGTAGCCGAGCACGGTGGGCAGCACCGGCAGCGAGAAGTACGAGGCGAGCGGCGAGTCGGCGCTGGGCCCCAGGATGTTGGCGAACCGCAGCACGCACACGGCGACGTCGGGCCGGCGGCGCGCGAAGCCCCGCACGTACCCCTCGACCTCGACCGTGTCCTTCGCGAAGCCGCCGCTCGGCAGCGACTTGGGCGTGGTCGTCTCGGTGAACACGGCCGGATCGCGCGGCGCGGACCCGTACACGTTCGTACTGGACTTCACGGCGAGGCGCTTGACCGTGGGGGACTTCTGGCAGGCACCGAGCAGTTGCATGGTGCCGATGACGTTGGTCTCCTTCTGGGACGTCCGGCTGCCGCTGCCCAGCGGGGTGCCGGTCACGTCCATGTGCACGACCGTGTCGACGGAGTGCTCCGCGAGCACCCGCGCGATGGCGGGCTGCCGTATGTCCGCCTGGACGAAGTCGGCACCCCCCAGGTGGTGCTCGGGCGGGACCGCGTCCACCGCGATCACCCGCTCCACTTCGGGGTCCCGCTGGATCCGTCGTACGAACCGGCCCCCCAGCTGACGGGCCGCTCCGGTCACGAGCACGACCTTCCCCAAGATCAGCGCCTTCCTTCCGCCTCGTCCCGCACCACGTACCCCTGCCCGTACCCTGCCGGGTTCCCCGCGTCCGGCCAACTTAGCGGTTCGGTGTTGCGCTGTGATGACCGCCCGCTGCCCGACGTGACGACACCCCCGGACGTACGACGGGACCCGGCCATTTGCCGCACAGTCATACGCTCGGCGGGCCCGGCGCGGCCGGACATGACTGTGGCCCCCCACCTGACGGTGGGGGGCCACAGAGCGCGCTGTTGCAGCGGTCGCGCAACCGTAAGGACGGTCCCCGCGGACGCGGGGGACGGCCTTACTTCTTGTTGCGACGCTGAACGCGAGTGCGCTTGAGCAGCTTGCGGTGCTTCTTCTTGGCCATCCGCTTGCGCCGCTTCTTGATAACAGAGCCCACGACTACCCTCGCTCACTTCTCTTCACTCGGTGCTGGGCGCCGGGGCCCACACGACCTACGAGGGGCTAGCCTACCCGTCCGAGCGCTGAGGTCGTAATCGAGGTGGACCGGGGTTCCCCGGAGGCACCGCGAGGGCCTCCGGGAGAACCCGCGGAACGCCGTCAGGCGGTCTCCACCCCCACGTAGCTCTCGCGGAGGTACTCGTGAACCGCTTGCTCCGGCACCCGGAAGGACCTCCCCACCCGGATCGCCGGCAGATGACCGCTGTGCACCAAGCGGTACACGGTCATCTTCGACACTCGCATCACCGAGGCGACTTCCGCCACGGTCAGGAACTGAACCTCGTTCAGAGGCCTCTCGCCAGCTGCAGCCATGACACACCTGAACCTTCCGCACTCGACGGCCACCGGCTTCCCCTTCCGGTGACACTTCGTCGTTGCGTGCTCACTCCCCAGAGTAGGGGCGGGTGATGCGAGTGGGGAAGAGGAGCTGCCATCGGCGCCCTACTGTGACAGACACGCTCGATTGAGTACATAGCGAGTAAGCGGTCGGTAGTAATCAGACCGCACAGCGTCATCAAGGGGAACGGCCACGGACACCCGCCCCTCCGCCTCACCCACGAAGAGCGCGGGATCGTCCGTATCGGCCAGCCCGATGGCCTCGAACCCCAGCTGACCTGCCCCGCAGACCCATCCGTGGTCTCCGACGACCAGCTCGGGAAGCGGCCCTCCGGCCTCCGCGGCGGCCGCCAGCGCGGTGCGGACCGGGAGCGGTGAGTGCGTGTGTGCGCCGGTCGTACGCCCGGGGGCCCGCGCCCCGGGTTCCCGCACCAACGCGACTCCCCGTACGTAGTCCAGGTTGTACGTGCGTAGGCCGAACCGGGTCGTTATGTCGACAGAGCCACCCTGCGCCGGGGTGAGGACTTCACATCCCGCCGCCGACAGGGCGTCCGCCAGAGCGGCGTAGAAACCGATGAGCCGGTGCGGGTGTCCGGTGCCGAAAAGCACCGGTGCCCCCCTCCGGGCCGCCTCGCCGAGCCGCTCCGCGAAGGCGTGCAGAGCGATCAGAGTGCGCTCCGGGTCGATCACATCATGCCCTGAAGTGTGACCGGGGTCGGCGGAAACCCCGCACTTGTCGGCCATCAGCTCGATCAACTCCCGCTGCCCCCAATGCCACTCGGGATCCAGCCCGAGCAGGACCCGGGGATCGCGGGCCGCGAAGAGCCGATAGCTGCGCAGACTCCGCTCCCGCGAGGTGGCCACGGTCCCGGCCAGCCGGGCCGCCAGCAGATGCGCACGCATTGCTCCGGTGCTCAACACGCCAGCGATGCTGGCGCATCGAGAACCCCGGCACCCCGAAAACCCCGAAAACGCCGCACAGTTGGCGTAACAGCCCATCCGGTGCCGGGCGCCGGCCCGACCACGCGTACCTACGCGAGCAGTCCGCGCAGGGGGAACACCGCCCGGCGCGCCGCCAGCACCGCCTGGTCCAGCCGGTCCGCGGGGTCGTACCCCTCGTCCCAGCCCCGCCAGGACACCGGCCACCGGCCGTCGGTCATCCGCATGGGCGCCAACTGCCGTGTCCGCGCGAAGACTTCCTGCCGCCAGCCCTCGGGGATCACCGTCCCGGGCTCCACCGGCCGGCCCGCCGCGACCCCGACCAGATGCGTCCACGACCGCGGCACCACCTCGACCACGGCGTACCCCCCGCCCCCGAGCGCGACCCACCGCCCGTCGGCGTACTCGTGCGCCAGGTCGTGACAGGCGACCTGCACCGCCCGCTGCGCGTCGAGCGACACCGCGAGATGAGCCAGCGGATCCTCGAAGTGGGTGTCGGCCCCGTGCTGGGTGACCAGCACCTGCGGCCGGAAGTCCGCGAGCAGCTCCGGCACCACGGAGTGGAAGGCCCGCAGCCACCCCGCGTCCCCGGTCCCGGCGGGCAGCGCCACGTTCACCGCCGAACCCTCCGCGCGGTCCGACCCGGTCTCCTCCGGCCACCCGGTCTGCGGGAACAACGTCCGCGGATGCTCGTGCAGCGAGATCGTCAGGACCCGCGGATCCTCCCAGAACGCGGCCTGCACCCCGTCACCGTGGTGCACGTCCACATCGACATAGGCGACCCGCTCGGCACCGAGCTCCAGCAGCCGCGCGATGGCCAGCGACGCGTCGTTGTAGATGCAGAAGCCCGAGGCGCCGCCCGGCATCGCGTGGTGCAGCCCGCCCGCGAAGTTCACCGCGTGCAGGGCGTCCCCGCGCCAGACCGCCTCGGCCGCCCCCACCGACTGCCCCGCGATCAGCGCCGACACCTCGTGCATCCCGGCGAACGCGGGATCGTCCATCGTGCCCAGCCCGTACGACGCGTCCGCCGCACCGGGGTCCGCGGAGGCCGCCCTGACCGCCTCGACGTAGTCCTCCCGGTGGACCAGCCGCAGGGTCGACTCCCCGGCCGGCTTCGCCGCGACCACCTCGACCTCCCGGTCGAGCCCGAAGGCACCGACCAGGGACCGGGTCAGCGCCAGCCGGACCGGATCCATCGGGTGGTCCGGACCGAAGTCATAGCCCGTTACTGCCTCGTCCCACATCAGCTGTGTGCGGCCGCTCATGCCCGTCACCGTATCGGTCCGGTTCGGCGCTGAACGACCTGGCATACCTCAGCGTCAGCAGGACCAGCACCATCGGTACGAGCATGGCGCCCCGGTAGCTCCAGGCGTCCCCGAGCGCCCCCACCAACGGCGAACCGACGAGGAAGCCGACGTAGTTGAAGACGTTGAGCCGCGCGACCGCCGCGTCCGAGGCCCCCGGGAACAGCCGCCCCGCCGCCGCGAAGGTCTGCGGCACGATCACGCACAGGCCGAGCCCCAGCAGCGTGAACCCCAGCATCCCCACCCACGGGCCCGGCGCGAGGGCCACGACCGCGAACCCCAGCGCCGCCACCACCGCCCCGACCCGGACGACGGCCACCGCCCCGAACCGCCGCACCCCGAAGTCCCCGATCGACCGCCCCAGCAGCGTGGTGACCATGTAGACGTTGAACGGGACGGTCGCCAGCTGCTCCGAACTGCCCAGCACGTCCTGGAGGTACTTCGCGCTCCAGTTGGAGACCGTCGAGTCCCCGATGTACGCGAAGGTCATCACCAGACACAGCGGCAGCAGCAGCTTGAACACGAGAGGCCCGGCCTCCGCCCGGGCCCCCTTCCCCCCGCCGGGACCGGCCTCCGCCGCCGCCTTCCCGGTGGCGTCCCCGTCGACGTACCACCGGCTGCCGACCAGAGCCGCCGGCAGCAGCACCGCCACCACCGGCAGATACGACACGAACAGCGACAGGTGCCAGTGCGCGCCCGCCCACGCGAGCGAGGCACCGACGATCCCGCCCAGGCTGTACGCGGCATGGAAGCCGAGCATGATGCTGCGCCCGTACGTGCGCTGGAGGCTCACGCCGAGCATGTTCATCGACGCGTCGAGCGCGCCGACCGCCAGCCCGAACGCCCCCAGCGCGACCGCCACTTGAGCCACGTGGTCGCCGGCTCCGACGCCGAGCAGAGCCAGCAGGACGACGGGCTGCGACCACCTCAGTACCCGGCTGGGAGGCACCCGCTTGACCAGCTTCTCGGTACAGACGCTGCCGACGCCGGCCAGCACCGGCACGGCCGCGAGGAACGCCGGCAGCAGGGCGTCGGATATCCCGTACCGGTCCTGGATCGCCGGGATGCGCGTCACCAGCAGCGCGAAGGCCACGCCCTGGGCGAGGAAGCTGAACGCCAGCGAGGCCCTGCCGCGCCGCAGCACATCTGTCATGGCGGCGAGCGTAGGGCCCCGGCCTACCCGTGGGTAGATCAAGCCGAAGATGAATTTCGCTCAGCTCTCAGCGGACCGAAGGCCCGCCCCGCCGCGGAGCTCCTCCCTCAGCATCATCTTCATCGGGACGACCGCGAGGGCACCGCTGACGAGGAACGCCAGCACCATCGAAGCGGTCATCACGACCGTACCGAGCCAGACCATGGTGTCCACCGGCAGCGTGTAGGCGCCCACGACCCGGGCCACGCACTCCCCGAGCAGCACCACGCCCCATACGACGGAGAACGTCCGCTCGGCCCGCCGGAACCGCTCGGACCCGCCGAGCAACCGCTCCCACGCGGCGCCCCTCGCCGCGTCCCCCTTGATGAGGAACGGCGCCATGGCCGCCGTCATCATCGGCCTCCCCAGCAGCACCGAGACCAGGATCCCGATACCGACGACACTGCTGACCGCGCTGTCCTTGGCCAGCATCAGCCGCGGGTCGCCGGCCACCGACCCGAGCACCAGCCCGGCGACGTTGACCGCCAGGATCAGCGCCGCCAGCCCGTTGAGCCTGCGGTCCCGCACGGCGCCCCACACGGTCCGCACCGCCGGCAGCACGCTGCTCCAGCCGAGCGCGGCCACCGTGCCGAATCCGAGTCCGTCCCTCAGGAGGTAGAACGACGCGAGCGGCACCGCCACGTCCACGACCAGCGGCAGGAAACCGCGCCGGACGGATGCCCGCGCCGGTGCCGAGTTCCCCGCGACGGCAGGCGTCTCGGTGCGGGTGGCGGTGGCCGTGAGGCTCATGGTCGGGTCCCTCCGTGGTCGCTGTGTACGTCCCGTGCTCGACGTACACAGCTTCGCGCCCGGACCCGGGGCGCCAGTAGGAACGATCGTCCGGACCCGGGGATGACAAATGTCAGGGCCGCCGGCCGAGCGCCGTCACGCGAGCAGGTCGGCCAACTCCCCCATGTCGCCGAACAGTTCGGTGGCCCCGGTCAGCCGGTCCGCCGGAGTCATCGCGGTGAACCCGTACACGTCCATGCCGGCCGCGTTCGCCGCCCGCACCCCCAGCGGGCTGTCCTCCACGACGGCACACCGCCGCGCCGGTACGCCCATGCGCTCGGCCGCGTACAGGAACAGGTCGGGCGCCGGCTTGCCCCGCCCCACGTCCTGCGAACTGAAGATCCGCCCGTCGTCGAACCACCGGTCGAGCCCGGTCTTCCGGTGCCCCACCCGGATCCGCTCGTGGCTCCCGGAGGAGGCCACGCAGTACGGCACCCCGTCCGCGGCGAGCTTCTCCAGCACCTGCACCGCCCCGGCGACGGGCTGAAGCTCCCGCTCGAAGGCGGCGAACACCCGCCCGTGGAAGACGTCGTCGAAGTCCGGCGGAAGACGCTGCCCGGTCCGCTCCAGCACCGTGTCGTGGACGCGGTGCATGGCGGCGCCCATGTAGTCCCGCAGGGAGTCCTCGTACGAGGTGGGGTGCCCGAGTTCGGTGAGGTACGCGGCCAGAAGCGTGTTGGAGATCGGCTCGCTGTCCACGAGGACGCCGTCGTTGTCGAAGATGACCAGGTCGTAGCGCATGGCTCGACCATAAACGACCCCGGAAAACAGAAAACCCCCGTACCGGTATCCCCGGCACGGGGGTTTTCTCTAAAATTTGTTCGGCGGCGTCCTACTCTCCCACAGGGTCCCCCCTGCAGTACCATCGGCGCTGTAAGGCTTAGCTTCCGGGTTCGGAATGTAACC
>NZ_JBSGZN010000072.1:0-32185 GCF_053611025.1 Streptomyces sp. NPDC054842 | reverse complement strand
ACCCGGGACAACTCACGGGTGGCGCCACCGGCCGTTTCGGCTGCCGTGCCGGACGGCCCGGTTCGGCTGCCGTGCCGGACGGCCCGGCTCAGCGCAGCCACTGGTCCTTGTCGGCGGGCCGGTACAGCGTCACGGCACGGGTCAGCTTGTCGAGCACCAGCCGGGGCGCCGCGGCGCTGGTCACCTCTCCGTCGTAGGAGAACCGCGGGTCGCCGTGCTGCACGTCGAGCCGCAGGCTGCGGACCTGGGCCGTGGTGAGCACGCGGCTGTTGTGCAGGGTGCCGGTCAGGACGGCGATCAGCAGGCGGGTGCGGGCGAAGGGCGTGCCGCCGTCGACGGCACGGACGTCCAGCAGCCCGTCGTCGAGCTGCGTCCGGTACGTCGGCGCGAAACCGGCCGGGTGGTAGAGGCCGTTGCCGGCGAACAGGAGCCACAGCTTCTTGGGGCTGCCGTTGACCGAGACGCTCACCGGACTGCCCGTGGTGAGGACCTTGGCGAGCCCGACCACCAACGCCGGCCACTTACCGATCCGCTTCTCCAGCAGTTCCCGGGCGCTGACGAGATCCGAGTAGACGCCCAGGCTGAAGGTGTTGACGAAGATCTGTTCCGGTCCGCCCGGGGTCCTGGCCCGCCCGAGGTCGGCGACGACCGCGTCGCCGTCCTGCACGGCGCGGGCGACGTCCTCGACGGACTGGTTGCCGAGGTCCACGGCGAAGTGGTTGAAGGTGCCGCCCGGGAACACCGCGAGGGGCACGCCGAACCGGGCCGCCGCCTCGGTCGCGGCGTTGACCGTGCCGTCCCCGCCGCAGGCGCCGAGCGCACCTCCCTGTTCCTTCGCGCGCCGGGCGGCCTGGTCCAGCAGCTCGGGCAGGGGCTGCCCCTGCTGCGGGAGCAGGATCTCGGCCTTCGGCAGCAGGGAGCGCAAGTGCTCCGCCACGTCGGGCGTCTCGGCGTTCCGGGACAGACCCGAGGAGGGGTTGACCACGATGTGCAGCCCCGCGCCCTCGGGCAGGGCCGGGGCGGGCCTGCGCGGCGGTGCGGCCGCGGCGGCCGCGTCCGGCTTCACCGGCCACCAGCGCGCGGTCAGCGCCGCGGCGCCGACGCCGATCGCGACACCCACGGCCACGTCGCCCGGGTGCCGGACGCGGGACCGTATGCGGGCCATGGTCAGCGCGACGGCGCCGGGGACGACGAGCAGGCCGTAGCGGGGTGCTTCGAGGACGACGCCGGCGGCGAACGCGGCGGCGGAGGCCGCGTGTCCGGCCGCCTCCAGCGGCTGCACCTTCCGCGCCGCCGGCCGGGCGAGGGCGCGGGTCGCCGTGGAGGCGATGGCGACGGTGCCGATGCCGCGCAGTGCCGCGCGGCGCGCCGTCCGGTCCCCGGAGGCGCCGAGGGCCGCGGCCGCCGCGCCCCACAGCAGCCCGCCCGCCGCGACGCGCCGCCAGCCGGGCGCGCCCGTGCTCCGCAGGCCGGCCCGCATCACCGTCCGGACGGCCGGGAGGCCGCGGATCCCGCCGCCCGTTCGCAGTCCGGCCCTGCTTCTCGCCATGGTCGGCCCCACCCTCGCGTCTAGACTGTGGATCTCCTGGCCGGCAAGACGTGCCGCCCCACTCATCGTGCCCCGAGTCGCCGGGTTCATGGACCTGTCGTTCCCGCCGTGACGTCGCACACGTCGCACGGGGCGCGTCCGTCACCCCAACTTCCGTTCCGGCAAAGCCGAGGGCCTGAAATACCGCAAGCGGGGCACCCGACCGGGACGTGTCATCGACACTGAGAGGTGAAGGAGCCCGCCCCGCGAGCTCCGCGTATGTGGTCAATCCACTGGAAATCCCCCCGAGTCCCCGTGCTCCGGCGGACCGTGCCGAGGCGGACGCCGCCTGGTACGCCGCCCCCTGCCCCGTCCTGGTCGCCGCATCGGACGGCGCCGTACGCGAGGTGAACCGGGCCGCCGCGGCCCTGTTCCCCGGTGCCGCGCCCGGCGTCCGGCTCGGCGACGTGACCCCCGCCTGGTTCGCCGGCGCCCACCGGCTGCTGACCGGCCCCGGAGCCGAACCGGGCCCGGAGCGGCCGGACGCCGCGACCGCGCACGGGCCCGTCGGCGAGCGCAGCTTCGCGGCGCACCCCGTCCCGCGCGGCGACGGAGTTGTCGTGTGGTGGTTCCTCGACGACACGGCATACCGCCTGGCCGACGCGCAGTTGCGGACGGAGCGGCAGCGCACCGCCTTCCTCGTGGAGGCGTCCACCCGCCTGCTGTCCTCCCTCAATCTCTCCCGCGTCATGGAGGTGACGGCCCAACTGGCCGCGGAGCACCTCGCCGACGCGGCTCTCGTCGTCGCCCCCGCCGCGGGCCGCCGCCATCCCGTCACCCACTGCACGCGCGGCGGCACCCCGGTCCGCGCGGGCTCCGCGGGGCGGCCGGCCGACGTCCCCGGTCTGGCGGAGGCCCTCCAGGGATTCCCGCCCGTGCCCTCCCGCTGGATCGACCCGGCGGCCTCCCCGGACTGGGTGGTGCCGCCCGGCTTCGGCGAGGTCGGTTCCATGGTGGTCACGCCGCTGCCGGGACACGGGGTGCCCGCGGGTGCGCTCATCCTGCTGCGCAGGTCCGGGCAGGCCTCGTTCGACGAGAGCGAGGAACTGTTCGCCCGGCTGCTCGCGGCACGTGCCGGAGCCGCGCTGTCGGCGGCCCGGATGTACGCCGAGCAGGCGGCCATCACCGAGACGCTGATGCGCGAACTCCTGCCGCCCACGCTGCCGGCGGTCGCGGGCGTCGAGTTCGCGGCGGGATACCGCCCGTCCGGGGAGAGCGAGCGGATCGGCGGCGACTTCTACGACGTGCACCCTGCCTCCGGGTCGGGCGAGGAGTCCCTGGTCGTCCTGGGTGACGTGTGCGGCAAGGGCCTTGAGGCCGCGGTGCTGACGGGCAAGATCCGCAACTCGCTCCACGCGCTGCTGCCGCTGGCCGACGACCACACCCGCATGCTGACGCTGCTCAACGGCGCCCTGCTCACCTCGCACCACGCGCGGTTCGCCACGCTGGTGCTGTGCTCCGTCCTGCGCCAGGGACGGGACGTGCGGCTGCGGCTGTCCAGCGCGGGACATCCCTCCCCGCTCATCGTGCGCCGTGACGGGCAGGTCGAGGAGGCGCGCACCCGCGGCACCCTGATCGGCGCGCTGCCCGCGGTGACCGTGCGGTCCGCGACGGTGAGCCTCGCACCGGGCGAGCTGTGCCTCCTCTACACCGACGGGATCACCGAGGCGCGGGGCGGCCCGCTCGGGGACGAGGTGTTCGGCGAGGAGCGGCTGCGGAACGCGCTGGCCGAGTGCGCCGGCATGCCCGCGGAGGCCGTCGTGGAACGGGTGCAGATGCTGGCGTCCGCCTGGGTCGGCGGCGGCGCCCACGACGACATGGCCGTGGTCGCGGTCGGCGCCCCGCGCGGCCGCCACCTGAGCGCGGTGGACGGTCACGGGTCCGGCGGGTCCGCCGGATGACGGAGCCGTACACCGCCCGCCGGTCCGGCGGGCGCGGACAGCCCTGGGCCGACGCGCTGCGGACCGCCGCGCTGGCGGGCGACGAACCCGCCGCCCTCGACGTCGTGCACGCGGCCCTGGGCTCGGGCATGACGGCCGAGGCGTTCCTCGTCGAGGTCGTCGCCACCGTCCAGCGGCAGGTCGGCGAGGCGTGGGCGGCCGACCGGATACCGGTGGCCCGGGAGCACGCCGCGACCGCCGTGGACGACCGGGTCGTCACCGCGGTCGCCCGGCATCCGGCGGCGCGCCGCGCGGTGCCCCGGCGCGGCCGGATCACCGTGGCCTGCGTCGACGGCGAATGGCACGCCCTGCCCGCCCGGCTCCTCGCCGAGGTGCTGCGGCTGCGGGGCTGGCGGGTGGACTGGCTGGGCGCCCGGGTCCCGGCTCCGGAGCTGATACGGCACCTGCACCGCACGGGTCCCGACGCCGTGGCGCTCTCCGGCTCGCTCACGACCCGGCTGCCGACGGCGCACGCCACGATCACCGCCTGCCAGACCGCCTCCGTGCCCGTGCTGGCCGGCGGGGCGGCGTTCGGCGCGGACGGCCGGTACGCACGTCTGCTGGGCGCCGACGCCTGGGCCGCGGACGCCCGCGGCGCGGCGGACGCGCTGACCGGCGGACCGCCCCGCGCTCCGGCCGTGCCGCAGGAACCGCTCGTGCGCCTGCCCCATCTCGCCGACCAGGAGTACACCCTGGTCGCCCGGTCGGCGCCGCAACTGGTGAAGGCGGTACTGGCCGGCCTGACGGAACGGCTCCCGCGCCGGGGCCGGCCCACGGCCGAGGACGTCGCCCAGCTCGTCGACTTCCTCGCCGCCGGCCTCTACACGGACGACGCCGATCTCGTCACCGGTTTCACGACGTGGACCGCCGGCGTCCTCGCCGCCCGCGACGTGCCGGGGCGGACGTTACGGCTCGCCCTGGACCTGCTGTGCGCGCAGCTGCGTGACTTCCCCCGGGCCACCGGCCTGGTGAACGAGGCCCGCGACGCCGTGCCGCACAGCCCCACGCCCCCTGTCCCCCGCCCCGGAAAGCCCGGTATGAACCCTCAGCCACCGTCGCCGCCGCCCGCCGTCACGCCGTCCGCGGGCGATTCGCGCAGCCTGCGCATGGGGCTCGGCGGCGCCCTCGACCGCGACAGCGCCGACCTGCTCGTGACGGCCGCCGCGCGGCAGCTCGCCGATCACCCCGGGACCACCGAACTGCGTCTGGACTGCGCCGCCATCACGTCCTGCGACGCGATGGGGCTGTCCGCGCTGCTGATGATCCGCCGGCTGGCCGGGGAGGCCGGCGCGCGGATCCGGCTGGAGGGTGGGAGCGTCTGCCTGGACCGGCTGCTGGAGGTCACCGGGACGCGGGAACACCTGGTCGCGGCCCCGTTGCCCGGTACGCCGGGCGGGAGCGGGCCCGGGCACCAGGGGTGAACGCCGGGCCGGTCAGTTGGTCTTGGGCAGCTTGACCACGGTCACGAAGAAGTCGTCGATCTGCCGGACGGCCGCGATGAACTGGTCGAGGTCGACCGGCTTGGTCACGTAGGCGTTGGCGTGCAGCCGGTAGCTGCGCAGGATGTCCTCCTCGGCGGAGGACGTGGTCAGGACGACGACCGGGATGAGCGCCAGCTCGTCGTCCGACTTGATGCGCTCCAGGACCTGACGCCCGTCGTACTTCGGCAGGTTGAGGTCGAGCAGGATCAGGTCGGGCCGCGGCGCGTCCGCGTACTGGTTCTGGCGGTAGAGGAAGTCGAGGGCCTCCTCGCCGTCCCGCACCACGTGCAGGGTGTTGCGGATCTTGTTGTCCTCGAAGGCCTCACGGGTCATCAGCTCGTCGCCGGGGTCGTCCTCGACGAGCAGGACCTGGATGGGTTCCACGGGGGAGGTCACGTGCGCGCTCCTTCGTATGGACGCGGGGCCTCGGCCCGTTCGGGGGACCCCGGCTGCGTCGCGGGCAGGGTGAAGCACACGCGCGTGCCCTCACCGGCGGTGCCGTCCAGGCTGATGCCGCCTCCGTGATGCTCGACGATCTTCCGGCACAGAGCAAGTCCGATGCCCGTTCCGTCGTACTCGTCACGGCCGTGCAGGCGCTGGAAGATGACGAAGACCTTCTCCCGGAACTCCGGTTCGATGCCGATGCCGTTGTCCCTCACGCAGAGCCGCCACCGGTCGTCCTCCTCGGCCTCGCAGCTGACGACGACCTCGGGCGTCCGCTCTGGGTGGCGGAACTTCACCGCGTTGCCCAGGAGGTTCTGCCACAGCATCGTGAGGGTGGTGGGGTCTCCGGTGACCGTGGGCAGCGGCCCCTCGCGCACCACGCGGGCGCCGGTCTCCTCCAGGGACACGCTGAGGTTGGCGAGCGCCCGGTCCAGTACGTCGTCCAGGGCGACGGCGGCGTGCTCCTCGCCGACCCGGCCGACCCGGGAGAAGGTGAGCAGGTCGTTGATGAGCACCTGCATCCGCTTGGCGCCGTCCACGGCGAAGTCGATGTACTGCTTGGCCCGGTCGTCCAGCTGGTCCCCGTAGCGCTTCTCCAGGAGCTGGCAGAAGGACGCGACCTTGCGCAGCGGTTCCTGGAGGTCGTGGGAGGCGACGTAGGCGAACTGCTCCAGTTCGGCGTTGGAGCGCTTCAGTTCGAGTGTCTGGGCGTCGAGTTCCACCGCCTGTTCCTTCAGCAGGATCTCGCGGCCCCGGGACTCGGAGAGTTCGTCGACGATGCGCCGGCGCATCTCCTCGACCGCCCGGGCGACCGCCTCCAGGTCGCGCGGCCCCTCCAGCCGGATCCGGTGCGCGAAGTCTCCGCCGCCGACCTCCACCGAGGCCGCTTCGAGGGCCCGCAGCGGGCGCCCGACGATCCGGCGCAGCAGCAGCATCAGTGCGACACCGCTCGCCAGGAACGCCGCGAGCACTCCGACGAAGAAGTACGTGCGGAGCCGACGGCCGTCCTCGGCGGAGGCGCGGGTGGCGTCGCGCAGCTCCCGGATGTCCTTCTCCAGCGTCGCCAGCAGGGTCCGCGTCTCGTCGAACCTGGCCTTGCTCGCCTCCAGGCCGGGGATGTTCTCCCGTCCTCCGGAGGCGCGGGCCGCCGCGATGAGCGGTCGCGCGTGGTCGCGGCGCCAGGACTCGCCGGCCTGCTGGACCTCGCGCAGATCGGTGGCGATGCGGGGGTGACCGCCGAGTTCCCCGACGAGGAGGTCGTGCAGCTTCTCCTCCTCCCGCTTCCCGGACTCGTACGGCTCCAGGAAGGCGGGGTCCCTGCTCAGCACGAAGCCGCGCACGCCCGTCTCCTGGTCCACCAGCGACGTCTCCAGCTGGAAGGCGGCGGACCGCGCGGGCTGGATGTGGTCGCTGAGCAGGTCGGTGCGGTCGTCCGCACGGGCCTGGAGGATGCCGCCCGACACCGCGAAGACGACGACCAGCAGCACGTTCACCGCCAGGACGACGAGGATCCAGCCCTGGACGCTCAGTCGTGCGACGACGCCGGACCTCTCGCCGGTACCGCCGCCCGCGGCGCCGTCGGACCGGGAGGTCCGCTCCGCACCGGTCATGAGGCGCCGTCCGTCGCCAGGTGCAGGACGGCCACGTCGTCGGCGAGGCCTCCGTGGGCGGCGGTCAGCTCCGCGACCTCGTCGACCACGGCGTCGACGAACGGCCGCCCGAGCAGGTCCGTGTGTTTCCTCGCCACTTCGAGCAGTCCTTCTTCTCCCAGTCGCCGGTCGGGTGCCACCACGCCCTCGAAGAGGCCGTCGGTGAACAGCGTCACGGCGCTGATGTCGTGTGCGGGCAGTTCCGTCTCCGGCCAGCGGGCGCGGTCCGGGATGAGTCCGAGCGCGGGGCCGGGGGGCGGCTCGAACAGATCGAGGCCCGCCGGGGTCCTTATCAGGAGCCCGGGATGACCGGCCCGGATCACCCGCAGCCTGCTGCGGTCCCGGTCGAGCCGGAGGATGGTGAGCGTGGCGAAGATGTAGTCGTCGGCGCGCTCGGCGCCGAGGATCTCCTCCAGGAGGCGGACCTGGTCCGTGCCGACGCATCCGGAGAGCACGGCGGTCCGCCAGGCCACGCGCAGGCAGACGCCGAGGGCGGCCTCGGCGGCGCCGTGGCCGGAGACGTCGCCGATAACCGCGTGCACGGCTCCGTCGGCGCTCTCCACGACGTCGAAGAAGTCGCCGCCGAGCAGGGCGTGGTCACGGCCGGGGCTGTAGCGGGAGGCCACCTCGCAGCCGCCCCCGCGCAGCAGGGGCGTGGGCAGCAGTCCGCGCTCCAGGCGCGCGTTCTCCCGGGCGAGCAGCCGGCTCGCCTGGAGTTCGGCGCTGGACCGCTCCACCTGCTTGCGCTGCAGGGCGTAGCGGACCGCGCGGCTCAACGTCTCGGGTGCCAGGCCGTCCTTGGAGAGGAAGTCCTGCGCGCCCTCGGCGACCGCGGCGAGGCCCGCCTCGTTCTCGGCCACTCCGGTGAGCACCACGACGGCCGCGTCGGGCGACGCGTCGCGGACGAGCCGGACGGCGCTCAGTCCGTGGGTGTCCGGCAGGTGCAGGTCGAGCAGGACGCACACGGAGTGCCGGGTGCGCCTGAGGAAACTCCGGGCCTCGGCCAGGGACTTGCACCAGGTGACGTCCATCGGCAGCCCGCTGTCCGCGAGGACCTCGCGCACCAGCAGGGCGTCTCCGGCGTCGTCCTCGACGAGGAGGAGCGCGGGAGCCGCGTCCAGTTCCCACAGCGGGTCTGAGCTCCCGAGGCGGGGCATGACACCGCGTTCACTGATCCCAAGCGGGCGATCTGCCACGCTCATCCCCTCGAATCACCTGCGCCGGCCGTCGACTCCCGGGAGCCTACTGCGGCGCGCCGGACGGCCTCACGGGCGGTCCGGTGCGCAAGGCGCCCGTCGTTCGTCGCCGCGCCTCTTCGAGGCCGTTCTTCCACCGCGGGAGTCCGGTTCAAGGGCGCAGGTCGAGCACGGCTCTGACGCACTTGCCGACGGGGACACGGCCGACCGTGACCTCGGTGGCGAGCGCGTGGACGATCTCCAGCCCGTGCCGGCCGACCCGCTGGGGGTCCCGCGGGAAGCGGCGGGGCAGAGTGACGCTGCTGTCGTAGACGGTGATGGCGACCGAGGAGTCGGTGCCTTCGAGTTCCAGGATGTACGGACCCTGGCTGTGCCGGTCCGCGTTGGTGACGAGTTCACTCACCATCAGCAGGAGGTCGCCGCCGACCTGCGGGGCGATCTCGGCGCACCACTCCGACCGGAGCTGCTCCAGGAACAGTTCGGCGAAGGCCCGCGCTTCGGCGATGCACCCCGGCTCGCCCGTGTAGTGCGCCGTCCGCCGAAGCGGTTCCACGGGCACGTCGAAGCCAGTCGGTATCACTGCTCCGCCCAGGTGCTCGATCATGCGTGTCTCTCTCGGATGCCGGTGGGTCCACTCACTGCTGCAGAGTGCTCGTACCCCGAGTTCTCCTTCCCAGTCACCCCGATTTTCTCCGGGTTCTCCGGAGGGCCGCCACGGACCGGCGGTGAGCGGACCTGCAGGTTTCGTCACAGGATTCCCACATGGCGCCGGTGTCATCCCGGTACGACCGGGCAGGGCCCACAGTCGGAGAGCGTGAACGGTCACCGGGTGCGGTGCGACGACAGAGGTTCGGACAGATGGAAGGCCATACCCCCCGGATACGGGAGGACGTACTGCTTCGCGCCGCCGATCAGCTGTCGGCCGCGGCGGAGATCCTGGTGGCCGTGTCGGCGAGTACGGCGGCGGCGGTCGACAGCCGGCTCTCACCCTCGCTGCTGCGGGCGCTGACGCTGGTGGGCAACAGCCCGGGCCTGAGCCTCTCGGCGTTCGCCGACCGGGCCCGGGTCAGCCGCTCCCGGGCCAGCCGCGTGTGCGACAGCCTGGAAGGGGCCGGCCTGCTGACCCGATCGCTCATCTCGGAGGACCGTCGGGGCATCGCCCTGGACCTGACGCACCGCGGCCGCAGCGTCCTGGACACGGTGCGCGAGCAGCGTGCGGAGTGGATCAAGGACGCGCTGCTGCGGATGCCCGACGCCGATCTCCGGGCGCTGCTCGCCGGGTTGTGGTCGCTCGGCCCGTCCCTCTCCCTCGCGCGTACGGAGCCGGACCGGGGAGCGCCCTGAGCAGAGGGCTCAGCCCTGTCCGGGGTCGACCGCCTCCAGCGCCTCGGCCACCGTGCCGTACACGGACAGCGCCTCGGAGACGCCGGTGATCGTCAGCAGTCTGTCCATGTACGCGGAGAGCGCCGCCGGCCGCAGGCGCGTACCGAGGGCGCCGTAGCAGCGCAGGAGGATGTTGACCGTCGTCGAGTCCGCGAAGGTGACCTCGGACAGGTCGAGGACCACCGCCCCCGGCCGGGCCCGCGCCGCCGAGGTGATCGCTTCCTCCAGCTGCCCCGCGTTGTCCATGTCCACCTCCCCGCGGACGGCGATCACGGTCGATCCGCCGGCCTCGCGCACCGACAGCGACATGGCCGCCTGATCTGGACTCCGACCTGAATGCACGGCGATCCTTCGAGATGTCTGGGGACAGGGACGCCTGCGGGGCTGGGGGAGCCGCAGGGGACGGTGCCGTACGGCGCCGTCGTGGAGCAGTTGCCCGCCTACCGTATCCGGTCGTTGACCTTGGGCAACAATTGCCTGCCGTAACGATCCGGTAAGCCTCGGGCGGTCCGGGACCGCCGCCGTCCGGCCGGGTCGTCCTCCTCGGAGAAGGCGCCTTCCCCCGTGCCGACGGGGGCGCATCCTCCCGTCCGCCGGGGGCAGATGGACAGAGCCGGACCGGCCGACACCGTGCCGGGAGGCCTCAATGACCGGAGGTGGACGGTGGCCTGGTGGGTGTGGCTGGTCGTCGTTGTCGCGGCGCTGGCACTGCTGGCGGTGGCGGTGGTGTGGGTGCAGTCGAGCAGGCGGTCCGGGACCGTCATCGCGGTGCAGCGCGGACGCGGGTTCGGGAGGAGCGGCAGGAGGGGGGCGCGGTGAGCGAGCTGATGGCCGCGCGCGGCCTCACCAAGCGCCCGGTGGTCACGCTGGGCGGTGACGTGGTCGCGCAGATCAAGGACACCGTCTTCGACGGTCCGGCCGGCCGGGTGACCGGGTTCACGCTCAGCGGGCGGGGGCTGCTGGCGGGTCCGCTGAAGCAGAGCCTGCCCTGGAGCGCGGTGCACTCGCTGGGGCGGCACGCGGTGATGATCCGCGGTGCGGAGGTGCTGGCGGAGCCGGCCGCGGTGGTGGCCAAGGGCGAGGCGTCGCACGGCCGGGTGCTGGGGGCCAGGGTGCTCACGGACACGGGCTCGGAGGTCGGCACGGTGCTGGATGTCGTGGTGGAGGGCGGTGACAGCGGGCGCGTGGTGGGTTTCCGGATCGCCGCGCGGGAGTCGCTGGAGCCGGGCTCCAAGCGCCGTCGGCACAAGGTGTTCGTGCCCCGGGGCGAGACCCTCGCCGTGTCCGGGCAGGCGCTGGTGATCCCGGCCGACGCCACCCGGTTCGTCGCCGACGACCTCGCCGGTTTCGTGAGCCAGGTCGAGGCGTTCCACATCCGCGGCGGCGGCGCCCGGGCCGCCGCACCCGAGGAGCAGGTGCCCGGCGGGAGTCCGGACGGGTTCGAGAAGGGGACGGCTCCGTGATGATGTTCTCCCAGGCCCACGGGCTGCCGGTGGTGACACTCGGCGGCGCGGACGAGATCGGCGTGGTCGAGTCGCTGACCGTCGACGCCGCGTCCGGCACCGTCACCCACGCCCGTATCACGCCCGCGCGAGGACGCAAGGAGACGACGATCCCGTGGAACGCCTTCCACGCCTTCGGACCCGACGCCGTCCTCCTCAGGTCCGACCTTCTCCCCGACCCGGCGCCGGCACCTTCCCCGCCGCACCGTGACGCCCTGCGCGCCAGGGTCCTGACGGAGAGCGGCGACGAACGGGGCACCGTGCAGGACATCTCCTTCGACCCGGCCACCGGACGCGTCGAGAAGGTCTACACGGCCCTGGGCGAGATCCCCGGCGACCGGCTGCTCGGCCTCGGCGACTACGCCCTGGTCGTACGGACCGGCTGACCGCTTCCGGGCCGGGCGCCGCTCAGAGCACCCGGGGGAACGACTGGGGGCCGGACGACCCCGGGGCGCTGAAGGTGGAGGCCGACTCCGGCGCCGCGTCGGACGACGCGGAGTCCGGGGGCGGCTGCGGGGCCTCGGACGTCGGCGGTGACGGCGGCGAGGTCGGCGGCGACGAGGGTGCGGAGGGGGAGGAGGACGACGAGGACGACGAGTCGGGCGGCGCCGAGGCGCATCCCGACGGCGGGGTCACACCGTGCGGGGACACGCACGGCGACGCGGACCCGGAACTCGGGCCGGTCACCGACGGGGACGGCCGCTCGGGCGGCGGATCGGTCTTCTTGTCCTGCTTGCCGGTGTCGCCCTTCTCGCGGCGGAACCAGTCGTCGTGCTCCGGGTCGAAGAGGACGAAGACGTTGACGACCGTCGGCGCGGGGGTGACGACCACGATGTTCTGCGGGCGGTACGAGGGCCAGGAGTCACCGGTCGTCCTGGGGGCCGTCTTCTGCGGGACGGGCTCGGTCAGCGGGTTGCCGCACGCGCAGCGCACCCGCGGCAGACCCCGGTCGTCGACGAGCACGGCCGTACCGGCCTGGAGCACCGCCTGGTAGCTGGTGGCGGCACCCTTGCGGTAGCCGTGGTTGGTGACCCACGTGTCCATGCGCAGCTGGACCGGGGTGAGCGCGCGCAGGTAGGCGGGGACCTCCGACGGCCGGACTCCCGCGACCGACGCGAACGCCTTGTTCTTCGCCGGGACCGCCCCGAGCGCGGAGATCTGCTTCTCCACGTCGCAGCTGGCGACCTTGCGGGTGCCGCCGTAGAGGCCGGGCGCCGAACCGTCCACACCGCGCGGCGCGTTCGCGGACGCGGAGGTGCCGCTGGGCGGTGCGGGCGTCTCGGGGGTGGTGGAACTGTCCTTCGCCGTCGACTCCGTGTACGGGTCGGGTCCCGTCTTCGCGGCGGCCTGCAGGAAGACCTCGCCGCCCCCGGGGGCCGCCGAGCCGCCGGACGACCCGTCCGGACGGGTGAGGACGACGGCCAGGATCACCGCCGCCACGACCGCGGTGGCGATCACCGCCACGCGCGGGGCCGATCGCCACCAGGGCCGCTCCGGGCCGCCGCCCCTGCTCGCGCCGCCGGACGGGTGAGGGCCGGACGGACCGTCCGGTCCCCCCGGCCCGCCGCCTCCGTCGCCGCCGCCGGGGCCACCGGTTCCGCCGGCGCCCGAGTCGCCCGAAGGCCCCTGCGGGGGGCGGGCGTTCGGCCAGGTGGGAGCGGGCTGGGACGGGCCCGGCTGCGAAGGGCCCGACAGCGGGCCCGAAGGGGGGCCTGTGGGACGGCCGGAGGACGGCGGTTCGACGCTCACGAGCTCTTCTTCCCTGCGGAGGGACCTCGCGGCACAGCTGGTACGTTTTGTGCCGCTTCATTCCAGAACGAGCCCATTGTGTGCCCGGGTCCCGGGTCCGCCGCAAGCGGACGCGGTCGGCCCTCCCCGGCGGGCGGACCTCCCCCGCGCTGCTTAGCGTGACAACGTGAGCGCCCAGAGACCGTCCGACCGAACCGCCGCCCGTCACGGCTGGATCCAGGCCGTCACCACGGTCCTGGCCGGGCTCATCGCGATGGGCGCGGTCGCCGCCCTCGGGCTCTGGGCGGCCGGTGCGGCCGACCTCCCCGGCAACGCGTTCCCCCGCGTCGTCGCCGCCACCGTGGTGACCGCGGTCGGCGGCAGCGTCGAACTCGCGGGTGACGCCGGGGCCCTCGCCGACACGCAGGCGAGCTTCACCGTGATGCCGTTGTCGGTCACGCTCGCCGGCGCCCTGGTGATCGCCGCCGGCTTCCTGCGCCCGCTGCGGCACCGGGCCGTGGCCGGCACTCCGGAACTGAGCGGCTGGGCCGCCCGGGTCGCCGTCGTCTGGCTGCTGGCGCTGATCGGACTGGCGCTCGTCGCCCGGCACACCTTCGAGATCTCCCTCGGGGACGGCGCCGTGTCCGAGATCGGCGACCTGCTCGGCGCCTCCCCGAAGGTGGGCTTCACGACGGATGTGCCGCTGACGGTGCTGTTCGGGCTGCTGTGGCTGGCCGGCGTCATCGTGCTGGCGGTGCTCGTGTCTCCCCGCGCCCCGCTCCCCGCCCGGCTGCTGCGCTTCCAGGAACCGGTGCGCCCCGCCGCGTTCGCCATGGTCGCCCTGCTGTTGTCCTGCGTGGCCGTCGGGCTCGTCGTCGCCCTGGTCGTCGCCGTCACCCGCGGCCATGTCGCCGAGACCTTCGCCGTGATCCTGCTGGGGCTCCCCAACCTCGTCTGGCTGGCCTTCACGATCGGCCTGGGCGCCTCCTGGGACGGCCGCGTCGAGGGCCCCTTCGGCCTGCCGGTGCCACACGTCCTGGACCAGGTGCTCCGCACCCGGGACATCTCCACGCTCAACCTGAGCACCCTGGCGGAGTACGACGGCCGGGTGTGGTGGCTGGTGGCCGTCGACGCCGTACTGGTGCTGGGCGCCGCCTTCCTCATGGCCACCCGCTCCCCCGCCCGGGTGCGCGCCTGGCAGCACGCCGTGCGCATGGCGGTCGCGCTGGCGCTCACGGTGCTCGCCATCTGCCTCCTGGCCCGCCTCTCCGCGCACTACGGTCTTTCGCTCCTGGGCCTCGGGGACCTCGGCGGCGGCCTCTCCGGACAGCTCCTGTTGCGACCCCGGCTCTGGACGGCGCTCGGTTTCGCGCTGCTGTGGGGGCTCGTCGCCGGGTTCCTGGGCGCCCTGTCGGCCACGCGGGTACGCCGCCGCGGCGAGGTCCCGGCGACCGGGCCCCGCGACGGCACCCCGTAGGGGCTAACTCCGGAAGACCGGCCGGGCCCACTCCGGTGGTTCGGGCGGCGCGCCGGGGTGTTCCGGCGCGGCGAGGGCGCCGTGGTCCACCCGGGTCGGCACGTGACCGCCGTCCACCCGCCCCGTGACTGCGGCGCGCAGCGCGGCCACGAACGCGCGGCAGGAGTCGTACCGGTCGTCGGGGCTCTTGGCCAGCGCCCGCGCCAGCACGGCGTCGGCGCCGGAGGTGAGGTCGGGCCGCTTCTCGGTGAGGGGCGGCGGCTGGTCGTACTGGTGGGCCCACAGCAGGGCCATGTCGTCGTCCCGCTGGAAGGGGGGCCGCCCCGCCAGGAGTTCGTAGACGACGCAGGCCAGGCCGTAGACGTCGCAGCGCCCGTCGACGGGGCGCCCCGAGATCTGCTCCGGTGCGACGTAGTCGAGGGTGCCGACGAACTGCCCGACGGTGGTGAAGCCGGTCAGCGACAGCGACTTCTTGGTCAGGCCGAAGTCCGTGAGGTACACGTGCTCGGGGTGGTCGCTGTCCGTACCGCGCGCCACCAGGATGTTGCCGGGTTTGACGTCCCGGTGCACGAGCCCGTGCTCGTGCGCGGCGTCGAGCGCGGACGCCACCTGCGCGGCGATACGGACGGCCGTGCCCGCGGGCAGCGGGCCCTCCCGGTCCAGCAGATGCCGCAGGTCCTGCCCGGAGACGTACCGCATCGCGATGTACAGGACGCCGTCCGTCTCCCCCGCCTCGAAGACCGGCACGATGTGCGGGTGGTCGATGGCGGCCGCCACCCGCGACTCGTGCGTGAAGCGCTTGCGGAAGGTGTCGTTGCGCGCGAGTTCCGGTGCGAGCAGCTTCAGGGCGACGGTCCGGTCCAGCCTCAGGTCCTTGGCGCGGTAGACGACCGCCATGCCGCCGCGGCCGATCTCGCGCTCGATGCGGTAGCCGGCGATCTGCTTTCCCACCAGGCCCGAGGGCCGCCCCGCGTACACGCTCGCGTCGTGGGGCGTGTCCGCCATCAGACGTCACCCCGGCGCGCGCCCCGCACCGCGCCCGGCCGCCGCACGACCCGAGTCGGCTCATGCCCACCGTCCGGCCCCGCCTCCCCCACGAGACGCGTCGGCTCCCCGGCGTCCTCGGGCTCCGCGACGAGACGGGTCGGCTCATGCCCACCGTCCGGTGCGGGGTCTCGCACGAGGCGCGTCGGCTCCCCGGCGCCCTCGGGCTCCGCGACGACACGGGTCGGCTCATGCCCACCGTCCGGTGCGGGGTCTCGCACGAGACGCGTCGGCTCCCCCGCCTCCGGCTCCGCGACAAGACGGGTCGCCTCGAACTCACCGTCCGGCCCCGCCTCCCCCACAAGACGCGTCGGCTCCCCGACCTCCTCCGGCTCCGCGACAAGACGGGTCGGCTCATGCCCACCGTCGGGCCCCGCTGCCCCTACGAGGCGCGTCGGCTCCCCGGCGTCGTCGGGTTCTGTCACGAGGGGGGTCGCCTCGTGCCCGCCGTCCGGCGCGGGGTCCGCCGTGAGGGGCGTCGGCTCCCCCGCCTCCGGCTCCCGTACGAGGCGGGTCGGGTCGCCTGTGGCGAGGATCGGGTCGGCGTCCGCCTCGTCCGCGCGCCGCGTGGGCTGCCAGGACGCCGTCCCGCCGGTGAAGCGGGTCGGCCCGGCGGGGGCCTCCGTCGCGGGACGCACTGGCCCGGCGGGCCCGGGATCGTCCGGGGGTCCCGTCGGCCCGGCGGGCCCGGGCTGCCCCGCACGGCCGGTCGCCGCGGGGCCGTCCGAGGCGGGCGCGGCCGGGGGCGGGGCGGCGTCCGCCTCGACGACCCGGGTGGCCTCGCGAGGGGGCCGTGCCGGTTCCGGGGCCGCCGCCGAGGGCTCCCCCGGTGCCGCGTAGGTACTGAGCCGGGTGCCGTCGCTGTACACCCACCGCTCGTGCTCGGCGTCGTACAGCCACACGGACTCACCGTCGACGACCACGCCGGCCCGCAGCCCGTGCGTGCGGCCCCGGAACGCCTCTCCGTCGAGGCGGCCGGCGGTCAGGTCCTCCGTGGCGCTCCGGTAGCGGGCGAGCGACTCCTGGACGCGGGTGAGGAGCGGGCGCGGGTCCGCCGCGCGGGTGAGCGGGCTGCTCGCGGCGGGCGGTGCCTGCGGGACGGCGACCAGCAGCCGGCCGTCGACCCAGGCCGACCAGCCGTTGGCGCAGACGATGCGCCCCCAGTCCCCGCGCCGCTCGGCGAGCTGCACGGGCAGCAGGGCGTCGAGCGGCACGGTGGGCCGGGAGGGATCGGGAGTCTCCCAGGCGGACATCCCGTCCTGGGGGACGACGTGGGTGGGGCGGAAGTCGGGAGCCGTCATCGCACCTACTTCCGCATGACCGCGGGCTCGTGGCGGCGCAGCAGGCGGGCCACCAGGTATCCGAAGACGACCGAGAGCACGACCAGCATCCCGATGTTCAGCAGCCACACGCCGGCCGAGTGCTTGAACAGGGGGTCCCCGGTGAGGTCCCCGGGCACGATGCGCGCGAGCCCGACCGTGCCGGCCATCGCGCCGAGCGCCCACCGCGAGGGCACCAGCCAGGCCAGCTGCTCGATGCCGGGCACTCCGCTGAGCTTGAGCAGCGCGCCGCAGAAGACGACCTGCACGATCGCGAGGAGCACCAGCAACGGCATGGTCACCTCCTCCTTGCGCACCAGCGCGGAGACGAGCAGGCCGAGCATCATCGCGGTGAAGGCGAGCATGGCCACGGCCACCGTGATCTCGGCCAGGGGCGGCATGATGACGCCCTCGCCGCCGGGCGCGTTGAGGTCGACGCCGAGCAGGGCGACCAGGGTCAGGACGACCGCCTGGAGGACGGTGACGGTTCCGAGGACGACGACCTTGGACATCAGGTACGCCGATCTGGACAGGCCGACCGCGCGCTCCCGCTGGTAGATGACGCGTTCCTTCACCAGTTCGCGCACGGCGTTGGCCGCGCCGGTGAGCACCCCGCCCACGCACAGGATGAGCAGCGCGTTCATCGCCGTCTCCTGGGTGAGCTTGCTGCCGGCCAGGGCCCGGGCCATGGCGCCCATCACGAACGGCAGCGCGATCATGATGATGAGGAAGGTGCGGTCCGCGCCGAGCGCGGCGGCGTAGCGTCTGACCAGGGTGCCGAGCTGGGCGCCCCAGCTCTGTGCCTTGGGCGGCGGCCCGAAGACGCGGGCCGGCTCGCCCTCCGGCAGGGCGGGCTCGGCGGAGGCGTTCACGATGTACTGGCGGTTGAGCACGGAGTCGCGGTAGTCCCCCGCCCAGTCCCGGTCGTGGTCCCGCTCGAAGGCTTCGAACGCCTCGGGCCACTCCCCGAAGCCGAAGTAGGCGAGGGCGTCCTCGGGCGGCCCGTAGTAGGCCACCTTCCCGCCCGGCGCGAGCACCAGGAGGCGGTCGCAGACGTCGAGGCTGAGCACACTGTGCGTCACGACGATGACCGTCCTGCCGTCGTCGGCCAGGCCGCGCAGCATGTGCATCACCGAGCGGTCCATGCCGGGGTCGAGGCCGGAGGTCGGTTCGTCGAGGAAGAGCAGCGAGGGCTTGGTCAGGAGTTCCAGGGCCACGCTGACGCGCTTGCGCTGGCCGCCCGACAGGCTGTGGATGGGCTGCGCGGCCCGCTCCTCCAGGCCGAGCTCGCGGATCACCTCGTCGACCCGGGCGCGGCGCTCCGCCTTGGCGGTGTCCTGGGGGAAGCGGAGTTCGGCCGCGTAGGTGAGCGCGCGCCGCACGGTCAGCTGGGCGTGCAGGATGTCGTCCTGGGGCACGAGCCCGATGCGCTGGCGCAGCTCGGCGTAGTCCCGGTAGAGGTCCCGGCCGTCGTACAGGACCGTGCCGCGGTCGGCGGGGCGCTGGCCGGTCAGGGCGTTCAGCAGGGTGGACTTCCCGGCGCCGCTGGGGCCGACGACGGCGAGCAGGCACTTCTCGCCGACGGGAAAGGACACCCGGTCGAGGAGGGTCTTGCGGCCGTGGTCGACGGCGACCCCGAGGTCCTGCACGTCGAGGGAGACCTCACCGGTGTCGACGTACTCCTGGAGCTGGTCGCCGACGAGGCAGAACGCGGAGTGGCCGATGCCGACGATGTCACCGGCGGTGACGACGGCCCGCTCGACGGGCTGTCCGTTGAGGAACGTGCCGTTGTGGCTGCCGAGGTCGACGATCTCGTAGGTGCCGTCGGCCCGGGCGCGCAGTTCGGCGTGCCGGCGTGAGACGACGAGGTCGTCGACGACCAGGTCGTTGTCGCCGCCGCGGCCGATGCGCACGGTGCGCGAGGGCAGTGGCCGTACGGTGGTCGGCTGCCGGAAGGTCCCGGTCGCGGCGGGGGTGTGGACGGCTGACGGGCGTTCCGGTGCGGGCGGTCGGCGGTCGACCAGCAGGACGCGGGGGCCGTCCGAGGGGTTGCCGAAGCGGATCACGCTGCCCGGGCCGACGCCCCACTCGTGGACGCGGCGGCCGTCGGCGAAGGTGCCGTTCGTACTGCCCTCGTCCTCGACCGTCCAGTGGTCGCCCTCCGGCCGCAGTACCGCGTGGTGCCACGAGACCCGGGTGTCGTCGATGACGACATCGCTGAGTGGGTCCCGCCCGACGTGATAGTCACGACTGGGACTGATCACCGTGGAGCCCGCCTCGGTCTCGAGGACGAGCTCGGGCGCTGCCGCGACCTGTCGCTCTCCCATGCCTGAATTCTAGCGATTCATCCGTATATACGCCTGGGCGGTGCCGCTTACCGCTCAGGCGTGCGCAGGGATGGGCGGTGGCGCTTTCGCCCGGGCGTACACACGGATGGGCACGGCACTTACCGCCGACGGACCGGGCGCGCGGCTTCGGCGCGGGTCAGGCGGCGGGCGTGGAGAGGACGGGGACGAAGCGCTGCATCCGCAGGGCGTCCACGGACTCGGCGAGCAGTTCGTACTCGGTGGTGTCGTCGTTCGTGGTGATGCGGACCAGCTTTCCGGCCGCCAACTCCTCGGCGACGAGCTCCTGTTGCAGGGTGTCGCCGCACCAGGCGCGCAGGACGGCCGGCACGTCGGGGACGCCCGCTCCGACCGGCGCGATGGAGTTCGGGGGGAAGTTCGGGTTGTCCGGGCGCGGGTCGAGACGCTCGGCGATCCAGGAGGCGCGGTCCCGCATCCACCACAGGGCCAGCGCCAGTGTGGGTGCGCGGTAGGTCCCCAGGGGGACGCCGACGCGCTGGCCGCCGCATATTCCGTAGGCGGTCACATGGCACAGGAATTCGTCATGCACGATCGCTCCCCCATTACGGCGCTCGCTGCCGGTCCGGCCTCTCTTTCCTTGCGGCTCGTGTGCGGTGCTGTGGTGCGAGGATGCTCTTGGTGCGCGGGTGCTCGGCGGGCGTGGCTGAATCGCCCTGTTCATCGAGTATCGCCACTACTGACACTCTGTCACCATGCCATTCCAGCCAGTCTCTTGGCATATTCCGTGGCCCGGCTGGCCGAAACGGTTCGGGCCCTCTTACCCCTGAGGTAATCGACGGCCCCGCGGGCGGCCCGGCATGGTTGCGGTACCGGATCCCGGCGGGAGACCACACCGCGGAACCCGGTCCCTGACCAGCACATACATCTCGATGGAGGCTGATCGTCCATGTCCGCAGGCACTGAGCGTCATGAATCCGCCGTGGCTCGCTACTTCGAGGCGTGGAACGCCCGGGACCCGGAGAGCCGGGTCAAGGCGGTGGCCGCCGCGTGGGCGGCGGACGGCCGCTACACCGATCCGCTCGCCGACGTCCGCGGGCACGAGCAGCTCGCCGCGGTGATCGCCGCCGCGCAGGAGCAGTTCCCGGGCCACTCCTTCCGGCTCACGGGCGCCGTCGACGGTCACCACGACATCGCGCGCTTCCGCTGGGAACTGGTCGCCGACGCGGACGGCTCGGCGCCCGTCGCCGGATCCGACGTGATCACCCTCGACGCCGTGGGCCGTATCCAGGACGTGTTCGGCTTCCTGGACCGGGTGCCGGCCGGGGCCGCCTGAGCGCCCGCGATGAGTTTCGCCGCTCCCGGTGGTCTCTTTGGAGAGAGGCACCACCGGGAGCGGAGGAACGGCATGAGTACGGCGAGCACCCTGGACGAGCACTTCACGGCGGAACTGCTCAGGAGTCCGGAGAAGGGCGGCTGGACCTACGTCGTGTGGCCCGGGTCCGCCGCGTTCTTCGGGACGCGCGGACTGGTCAAGGTCCGCGGCACCATCGACGGCCACCCCTTCCGCAGCTCCTTCATGGCCCTGGGCGACGGAACGCACAAGCTGCCCGTGAAGGCCGACGTGCGCCAGGCGATCGGGAAGGAGGCCGGGGACACGGTGACCGTCCACCTCCAGGAGCGTCTCGACGCTCCGGGCGGCTGACGGAGGGAGGGCTCCCGGGGTTCAGCTGCCGGTGCCGATGATCCCGTCGATCCGGGACAGCTCCTCGGCGGAGAAGTCCAGCGCGTTCGTCGCCGCCACGCTGTCCTCCAGCTGCCGGGCGCTGCTGGCGCCGATCAGCGCGGAGGTGACCCGGCCGCCGCGCAGCACCCAGGCCAGCGCCATCTGGGCGAGCGACTGGCCCCGGGACTTGGCGATCTGGTCCAGCTCGCGCAGCCGGCCCACCAGGTCCTCGGTGACCTTGTCGGCGCTCAGGAAGGGGCTGTCGCTCGCCGCGCGCGAACCCTCGGGGATGCCGTCGAGGTAGCGGCTGGTCAGCAGGCCCTGCTCCAGGGGCGAGTAGGCGATCGAGCCGACCTGGAGCTCGTCCAGCGTGTCCAGGAGGCCCTCCTCCTCGGGCCGGCGGTCGAGCATCGAGTAGCGCGGCTGGTGGATGAGCAGCGGAGTGCCCAGTTCGCCCAGGATGCGGGCGGCCTCCCGGGTCTGCTCCGGGGAGTAGTTCGAGACGCCGACGTACAGCGCCTTGCCCTGGACGACAGCCGAGTGCAGGGCACCCATCGTCTCCTCCAGGGGCGTCTCCGGGTCGGGGCGGTGCGAGTAGAAGATGTCCACGTACTCCAGGCCCATCCGGGAGAGGCTCTGGTCGAGCGAGGACAGCAGGTACTTGCGCGATCCCCATTCGCCGTACGGGCCCGGCCACATCAGGTATCCGGCCTTGGTCGAGATGACCAGCTCGTCGCGGTAGGGCGCGAAGTCCGCCCGCAGCGCGTCCCCGAGCGCGGACTCGGCGGCGCCGGGCGGCGGGCCGTAGTTGTTGGCCAGGTCGAAGTGGGTGACGCCCAGGTCGAAGGCGCGGCGCAGGATCTGCCGCTGGGTGTCCACCGGACGGTCGGGGCCGAAGTTGTGCCAGAGCCCGAGCGACAGTGCCGGGAGCTTCAGGCCGCTGCGTCCGGTGCGGCGGTAGGGCATGGCCTCGTAGCGGTCGGTGTGCGGCGTGTACAACGTGGGCTCCAGGAGGAGAGATCCAGAGGGACGTCCTCCACTTTCACCCGCGGACCGGCATGCGGTCCAACAGGAGAATCGGATGGGATTCAGCGTCTAGGCTGCTCAATCATGGAACTGCGCCATCTCCAGCATTTCGTAGCGGTCGCCGAGGACCAGCACTTCACCCGTGCGGCGGAACGGCTGCTGGTGTCGCAGTCCGGCCTGTCCGCGTCCATCCGGGCACTGGAACGGGAACTCCAGGCGCCGCTGTTCGTGCGGACCACCCGCCGGGTGACGCTCACGGAGGCCGGCCGCGCCCTGCTGGGCGAGGCGGAACGGATCCTCGCCCAGGTCCGGGCCGCCCACGACGCGGTGGCCGCGGTGCAGGGCGTGCTGCGCGGCACCCTGTCGCTGGGCACCGAGCAGTGCGTGGCCGGGGTCGGGGTGGCGAGGCTGCTGGCGGCGTTCCGGCGGCAGCACCCGGATGTGGAGATCCGGCTGCGGCAGGCGGGTTCGGGGGCCCTGGCCGAGGAGGTGGCGGCCGGCCGCCTGGACCTGGCGTTCGCCGTGCGGACGCGGGCGGACAGTGAGCAGCTGCGCTCCGTGCCGCTCGCCGGCGAGCCGATGACCGTCCTGTGCCACCCGGAGCACCGGCTCGCCGGGGGCGGGCCGGTCACACCCGGGGACCTGGGCGGCGAGCCCTTCGTGGACTTCCACCCCGACTGGGGGCCGCGGCGCGTCACCGACGCGGCCTTCGCGATGGCGGGCGTCGACCGTACGGTCGCCCTGGAGGTCAACGACGTGCACAGCCTGCTGGAACTGATCCAGCAGGGCCTGGGGATAGCCGTCGTCCCCCGTCACTTCGGCCACAAGCCCGAGGCGTCCGTCCTCACCGCGCTCCCGCTGAAGGGCGTCGAGGACGTGTCGTACGAGACGGTCGCCATGCTTCCGCCCGAGGAGGCCACGAGTCCCGCGGCCCGGGCGCTGATGGCCGTCCTCGCCGATCAGCCGACCGCCCGGGACGCCCCGCGCGTGTGACGGGCCCGGTGTGACCGCCGCCGCGGACCGGAAGGACGGTCGGCGGCGGCGGCGGTCACCGGGTCACCCTGCGGACTGCGTGAAGTCGGCGTGCAGTCGCCGGGTGTGGTCCACGTGCCGTTCGGGGCCGGTCAGCGTGACCGTCGCCGTCAGCCGAGGATCGGTGCTGGACGCCGCCAGCCGCAGTTCCAGCTTTCCGGGCTCCACCACGCGCCGCCCGTCGCGCCCGGTGAACGACGCGAGGTCGGCCGGTACGGTCACCCGGACGCGTCGCGCCTGGCCCGGGGCCAGCCGCACGCGCGTGTAGCCGACGAGCCGCTGGACCGGCTGGACGACCGAGGCGACCGGATCGTGCAGGTACAGCTGGACGACCTCGGTCCCCTCCCGGTCCCCGGTGTTGCGCACCGTGAGGGCCAGCGTGAACTCCCCGTCCGTGGGCTGCTCCGTACCGTCCACGGCGAGGTCGCCCCAGGCGAACGTGGTGTACGACAGCCCGTGTCCGAACCCGAAGGCCGGGGTCGGGTCGATGTTCGACACCTCGCTGGCCTGGGCGAGACGCGCGCCGAGATAGGTGGCCGGCTGCGCGCCCGGACCGCGCGGCACACTCACGGGCAGGCGCCCGCTGGGGCCGACCCGGCCGCTGAGGACGCCCGCGATCGCCTTCGTGCCCTCCGCGCCGGGGAAGAACGACTGCACGATCGCGGCGGCCCGGTCCGTGGCGCCGCCCAGTGCGTAGGGCCGCCCGGCGACCAGGACGGCGACGACGGGCGTACCCGAGTCCAGGAGGGCGTCGAGCAGGTGCTGCTGGGCGCCGGGGAGCGCCAGGGAGTCGGCGTCGCAGCCCTCGCCGCTGGTCCCGCGGCCGAACAGGCCGGCCCGGTCGCCGAGGGCCGCGACGACGAGGTCGGCCCGGTCGGCCAGTTCCGCCGCCGCGGCGATGCCCGAGGTGTCCCCGTCGTCGATCCCGGTACCGCGCACCACGGTGATCTCCGCGTCCGGGAACTCCCCTTCCAGGGCGTCCCGCAGGGTCGGCAGGTCGATCCCGGCCGGCACCTCGGGATGGTGCACGCCGACGTGCAGCGGGAAGGAGTAGCAGCCGAGCACGGCGGTCGGCTCGTCGCCGTTGGGTCCCACCAGGGCGATGCGGCGCGGGCGGGCGAGCGGCAGCGTCCCGTCGTTGCGCAGCAGGACGACGGCCTGTTCGGCGAGCTCCCGGGCCAGTTCCCGGTTGGCCGGTGTGTCCAGGTCGACCGTGCCGCGCAGGGCCTGCGGGTCGTCCGGGTCGGCGTCGGCGAGCGCGGGGGGCACCGGGCTCCAGTCGGCGTCGAGCAGGCCCAGCCGGGCCTTCTGGGTGAGCACCCGGCGCAGGGCGCGGTCGACGAGCGGTTCGGGCACCCGCCCGGCCGAGACGGCCTCCAGCAGGGGTGCGCCGAACGTCTTGACGGTGGGCAGTTCGATGTCCACGCCCGCGTGCAGCGCGGCCGCGGCGGCGTCGGCCCAGTCCCCGGCTACGCCGTGCAGGATCTTGAGGAAGGCGATGCCGAAGTAGTCGGCGACGACCGTGCCCTCGAAGCCCCAGGTGTCGCGCAGCAGCCCGGTCAGCAGTTCCTCGTCGGCCGCGGAGGGCACGCCGTCGGTGTCGGTGTAGGCGTGCATCACCGACTGGGCGGCGCCGTCGCGCAGGACCATCTCGAAGGGCGGCAGCAGGACGTCGGCGCGCTCGCGCGGGCCGATGCCGACGGGTGCGAGGTTGCGTCCGGCGCGCGAGGCCGAGTACCCCACGAAGTGCTTGAGGGTGGCGACGACGCCGGCGGACTGCAGTCCCTGCGCGTACGCGGTGCCGATGGTGCCGACGAGGTAGGGGTCCTCGCCGATGGTCTCCTCGACGCGGCCCCAGCGGGCGTCCCGCACCACGTCGAGTACGGGCGCGAGGCCCTGGTGGACGCCCAGGGAGCGCATGTCGCGGCCGATGGCGGTGGCCATCCGGCGGACGAGGTCCGGGTCGAAGGTGGCTCCCCAGGACAGGGGCGCCGGGTAGGCGGTGGCGCCCCAGGTCGCGAAGCCGGTGAGGCACTCCTCGTGGGCGACGGCCGGGATGCCGAAGCGGTTGGCCGAGGTGATCCGCTGCTGGGTGCGCATGAGGGAGAGCGCGCCGAGCGCGGGGTCGACGGGAGCGGTGCCGAAGGGCCGGGTCAGCTGGCCGAGGCCGGCCGGCAGGAGGGTCTCGATGTCGACGGCCTCCTCCATGTCGTGCTGGTGCGGGGCCACTTCGCCGCCCTCGTCGGACGCGCCGACCCAGATGCCGAAGAGCTGGGCGACCTTCTCCTCGACGGTCATGGCGTCGATCAGGGCGGAGACCCTGGTGTCGATGTCCTGGGCGGGGTCGTTCCAGACGTGCGGGACGGTGACGGGGGTTGTCTCAACTGCCACGTTGGCGGTCACTTTCCTCCGACGCCCATCAGGCCCTGGACCAGGGCGCGACGGGCGAACAGGTAGACGAGCAGGACGGGCATCATGGACAGGACCACGGCGGCCAGCAGGCCGGGGATGTTGATGCCGTGCTCGGTTTGGAAGTTGTAGAGGCCCAGCGTGATCAACTTGGTCGAGTCGGACTGGGTCAGGACGAGGGGGAACAGGAAGCCGTTCCACGCCTGGAGCGCGGAGAACACCACGATGGTGGACAGCCCACTCCTGGAGAGCGGGAGCACGAGCTGGAAGAACACCCGCCGGGTGGAGGCGCCGTCCATGGCCATCGCCTCGAACAGCTCCTGGGAGATGTCGCGCATGGCGCCGCTGAGGATCAGCGCGGTGATCGGCATGCAGAAGGCGGCGGTCGGCAGGATGACACCGATGAGGTTGTCGTAGAGGCCGGCCTTGCTGATCAGGTAGAACATCGGGACGATCACGGCCTGGGCCGGGATGGCGAGGCCCAGCAGAAACAGCCGGAACACCCCGGAGGTGAGCCTGCCGCGGGCCCGTACGATCGCGTAGGCGAGCGGTGGCACGAGCAGGAGCACCAGGCCGACGACGCAGACGGTGACGATGACGGTGTTGAGGAAGTAGCGTCCGAAGCCGTTGGAGAAGGCTCCCGTGTAGTTGTCGAGGGTGAAGCTGTCCGGGAAGGACAGGGGACCGTTCTGGGCGTACTCGGAGCGGGACTGGACCGTCGCGGCGAGCATGACGTACAGCGGCAGGCCGACGAGGAAGAGCCAGCCGAGGGAGGCCGCCCCGGCCAGGTAGTTGGGGCGTCGTTTCATGACAGACCCTCCGTGGAGCCGCGCATCTTGTCGTAGCCCGAGACGCGCACCACGATCAGCGAGATGATCGTGGCGGCGATCACCAGGACCAGGGCGATGGCCGAGGCGGCGCCGAAGTCGAAGCCCTTGAAGGCCTTTTGGTACATGTAGTAGGCGCTGATGGTGGTGTCGGTGCCGGGCCCGCCCTGGGTCAGGATGAGCACCGTCTCGAAGGTGGTGAGGCCGCCGACCACCATCAGGATCATCGAGGTGATGATCGAGTTGCGCAGCTGCGGCAGGGTGATGTGGAAGAACTGCCGGTAGCGTCCGGCGCCGTCGATCTCCGCCGCCTGGTACAGCACTTGGGGGATGGCGCGGGCGGCCCCCTGGTAGATGAGCGTGTGGAACGGCGTGAACTGCCACGTGCTCACGAAGGCGAGCACACCGATCGCGGTGGACTGGCTGCCGAACAGGTTGCCGTCGCCGAACAGCCACTTCGCCTGCGACGGCACCCCGAAGTTCGGGTCGAGCAGCGCCCTCCACAGCACGGAGACGGCCGTGGAGGACAGCAGCAGCGGCACGAAGTAGATCGTCGACAGGACGGCGCGGTTGCGCTGCTTTCCGGCGGCCCACACGCCGAGCAGGATGCTCAGCGGGGTCTGGAGGGCCACGCCGAGCGCGGTGATCAGCAGGCTCAGCCAGATGCTCTTGATCATGACCGGGTCCTCGAAGACCCGGGTCCAGTTGTCCATGCCGACGAACTCGGGTGAGCCGAGGCCGCTCCAGCTCGTGAAGGACAGCACCGCCACCATGATCAGCGGGGCGATCGCGAAGAGGGCGAAGAACACGGTGGCGGGCAGTGCCCAGGCGAATCCCGGCTGGCCCACGGTGGAGACCTGCGAGCTCCGCACCCGGCGCGGCGCGGGCTTCCGCGCCGGGGCGGGAGGACGGACGGGCGTCATCTGTGTCGTCATGTCGGACTCAGGCGGTCGGAAGGGCTTGCATGGCCTTGATGAAGCCGTCCTCGTCGAGCTGGCCGTTGAAGAACTGCTGGACGGCCTGGTGGATGGGCGTGATGGCCGCCGGCGGGTAGGCCTGGTCCCACGACAGCTGGAACGACGGGGCCTTCTTCACCAGGTCGAACTGGTAGCGCGAGTACTCGGGGCTGGCCGCGGTGTCGAGGAACTTCTCGGTGTTCGTGGTGGTCGGCAGGTTGCCGATGGAGAGCTGCTTCTTCACGAAGTCGTCGGAGTACATGAGCTTCATGAACTCCGCGACGGCCTCCGGGTGCTTGGTCTTCTTCAGCACCGAGTAGAAGTTGTTGGTGTTGCCGACGAGGTTGGCCGGGTCGCCCTTGGTGCCGTCGATGCTCGGGAAGGCGCTGTAGCCGAGGTTCTTCTCGGCGAACTCCTTGTTGGCGTCCTGCTGGGTGGAGTACTCCCAGGAGCCCATGAGTTCGAAGCCGGCCTTGCCGCCGGCCAGCAGGGCGGGCGAGCCGCCGTCGGTGAACTTGACCGAGTCGAAGTTGGTCCCGAAGGCGCCGGCGTCGATCAGCTCCTTGAGCATGCCCAGCGCCTTCTTGCTGTCCGCGCCGGCCCAGGCGTCCTTGTCCCCGTCGAGCGCCTTCTTGAACAGCTCGGGTCCGGCGACGCGGTCGTAGAGGTACTCGAACCACATCAGCGTCGGCCACTGGTCACCGCCGCCGAGGGCGATGGGGGTGACGTCGGCGGCCTTGAGCTTCTTCACCGCGGCGATCAACTCGTCCCAGGTCTTGGGCTGTTCGACGCCCGCCTCGGAGAGCACCTTCTTGTTGTTGAACAGCAGGACCGGCTGGGTGCCGCGCATCGGTATGCCGTACGACTTGCCGTCGATCACGGCCGTGTTGAAGACCGAGGGCAGGAACTTGGCCTTGAGGTCGGGGTCGTCCTTGATCATGTCGTCGAGCGGCAGGAGCAGGTCCGCCTCGACGAACGGCTGGATGCTGCCGCCGCCCCAGTTGAAGAAGACGTCCGGGGCCTGCGGGGTGCTGATGACGGTCTGGAGCTTCTGCTGGTAGTCGGCGCCCGGAATGGTGTCCAGGACCGCCTTGACCTTGGAGGTCTTGTTGAAGTCGGCGACGATCTGCTTCTCGACCTTGTTGGTGGCGTCCCCGTACACGAGGACGTGGATCTTCCCCCCGTCGGAGGACGACGTGCTGTCCCCGTCCCCGCAGGCGGACAGGCTCAGGGCCAGGGCCATCGTCACGCCTCCGGCAAGCATCCGGGGGAACCGCGCACGTGTCTTCATGGCGCACCTTTCGAAAGTTTCGGCTGCATTGCCGAAAGTCGCTGCGATTCCTGGACCGTAAGGGAGCACTTCCCGGGGGTCAACGGGGGTGCAGGCGCGCGATCAAACCGTTACCGACGAGGCCGGACCGGCTTCGCGCCTGCACACCTTTCGGCCCGGAGTCCCGGGATCTGCGCGCAAGTGGTTGACCGGCGGGACCCTTGCCCTTACGTTCTGCGCAGCCATTCGGAAACACGACCGCAACTTTCGAATGCAGCGCGTCGCACTTTCATCCGCCCCACCCTCAGGCACGTGCCGGACCTCTCCGGCAATCCGCAGAAGGGGATGACATGCACATGCTCACCACCACGCCGCCCGTCGACCGCGGGCCCGCACCCCCGCCCCGGCGCGGCGCCCGCGCCCGCGGGGCACTCGCCCTCGCCACCGCGGGACTCCTCGCCGCCGGCGGCGTCGGAGCCCTCTCGGGCACGGCCCACGCCGCCACCACGCTGGGTTCGGCTGCCGCCGCGCAGGGCCGCTACTTCGGCACCGCCGTGGCGGCGGGACACGTCGGCGAGTCGGCGTACGCGGCGACGCTCGACCGGGAGTTCACCTCGGTGACCCCCGAGAACGAGATGAAGTGGGACGCCGTCGAGCCGAACAGGAACGCGTTCAGCTTCGGCCAGGCCGACCAGATCGTCGGCCACGCGCAGAGCAAGGGCATGAAGATCCGCGGGCACACACTGGTCTGGCACTCCCAACTGCCCGGCTGGGTGGGCGCTCTGGGCGCCTCCGACCTCCGCACCGCGATGAACAACCACATCACCCAGGTCATGCAGCACTACAAGGGCAAGATCCACTCCTGGGACGTGGTCAACGAGGCGTTCCAGGACGGTGGCAGCGGCGCACGGCGCAGCTCGCCGTTCCAGGACAAGCTCGGCAACGGCTTCATCGAGGAGGCGTTCCGCACCGCGCGCGCCGCCGATCCGGCCGCCAAGCTCTGCTACAACGACTACAACACCGACGGCGTCAACGCGAAGAGCGACGCGGTCTACGCCATGGTGAAGGACTTCAAGGCCCGCGGCGTGCCGATCGACTGCGTCGGCTTCCAGTCCCACTTCAACAGCGCCTCGCCGGTGCCCTCCGACTACCGGGCCAACCTCCAGCGCTTCGCCGACCTCGGAGTCGACGTACAGATCACCGAGCTGGACATCGAGGGCTCCGGCTCCGCCCAGGCGACCAGCTACGGCAACGTCGTCAAGGCCTGCCTGGGAGTTGCGCGGTGCACCGGCATCACCGTCTGGGGCATCACCGACAAGTACTCCTGGCGCAGCAGCGGCACGCCCCTGCTGTTCGACGGCAACTACGCCGCCAAGCCCGCCTACGACGCCGTGATCTCGGCGTTCGGCGGTACGGGCGGCGGCGGAGGAGGCGGAGGGGGCAGTGCCACCTGCTCCGTGTCCTACACGAGGACCGCGCAGTGGAACGGCGGCTTCAACGGGCAGGTGACCGTGACCGCGGGCAGCACCGCGATCACCGGCTGGACCGTGGCGGTCACCGTCACCCCGCCGCAGAAGGTCTCCGCCACCTGGAACGGCTCCCCCACCTGGGACAGCAGCGGCAACGTGATGACGATGCGGCCGAACGGCAACGGCAGCCTGGCCGCCGGGGCGTCGACCGGCTTCGGCTTCACGGTCACGACCAACGGCAACACCTCGCCCCCGCTGCTCGGGAACTGCACCGCGTCCTGACCGGCGTCGTCCGGGCCGTCCGGGCCCGCCCCGCGAGGCGGACCCGGACGTGCCTCACCCCACGGCAACCCGCACAGGAAGGACGCGCACATGACCGACGGAACCACGCACGAGCCGGCCGCCACGCCTGCACGGCGACCGGTGCGAGCCCTGCTGACGGCTCTCCTCGCGGGAGTCCTGCCCCTGCTGTCGTCGCTCCTGCTCGTCGCCGCCGCTCCCCCGGCGTCGGCCGCCGGCCTGACCGAGGTGACCTCCTTCGGCGCCAACCCGAGCGGTCTGCGGATGCATCTGTACGTGCCGGACAGCGTCCGCGCGCGGCCGGCCGTGCTGGTGGCGGTGCACTACTGCACCGGTTCGGGACCCGCCTTCCACGCGGGCACGGAGTTCGCGTCGCTGGCGGACCGGTACGGGTTCGTCGTCGTCTACCCCTCGGCGACCCGGAGCGGCAACTGCTTCGACGTCTCCTCGCCCCAGGCGCTCCGGCGCGACGGGGGCAGCGACCCGGTGGGCATCAGGTCGATGGTCGGCTACGTCGAGCAGCACCTGAACGCGGACCCGGAGCGGGTGTACGTCACCGGAGCCTCCTCGGGCGCCATGATGACCAACGTGCTGCTGGGCGACTACCCCGACGTGTTCAAGGCCGGGGCGGCCTTCATGGGCGTACCGCACTCGTGCTTCGCGACGACCGACGGATCGCTCTGGAACAGCGCCTGCGCGAACGGCACCGTCGACAGGACCCCGCAGCAGTGGGGCGACCTGGCCCGGGCCGCCCACCCCGGATACGGCGGTCCCCGCCCGCGCGTGCAGATCTGGCACGGCACCGAGGACACCACGCTGCGCTACCCGAACTTCGCCGAGCAGATCGACCAGTGGACGAACGTGCACGGGGTGAGCCGGAGCGCCGCGTACACCGACCAGCCGCAGTCCGGCTGGACCCGGACCCGTTACGGCGGCACCGGCGCGCAGGCCCCCGTGGAGGCGATCAGTGTCCAGGGCACCGGCCACACCCTGCCGACCGCCGGGATGGCGGCACGCGCGATCGCGTTCTTCGGTCTCGACGCGACCGGTTCCGGGCCGGGCCCCGAGCCCGCGCCGGGAGCGTGCCGGGTGGGCTACACCGTCAACGCCTGGAACAACGGCCTGACCGCGACCATCACCCTCACCAACACGGGCACGGCCGCCGTCCGCGACTGGTCGCTCGCCTTCACCCTGCCGGCCGGGCAGACCATCACCTCCGGCTGGGGAGCGGCCTACAGCCCCGGCAGCGGCACGGTCACCGCCCGGGGCCTGTCGTACAACAGCACGCTGCCCGCCGGGGCCGGTACGCAGATCGGCTTCCAGGCGAGCCACTCCGGCGACACCGGGAAACCGGCGTCCTTCACGCTGAACGGGGCGCCCTGCACCACTGGTTGAGGGCAGCGGTCCCGGCAGGCCACAGCCGGGACCGCGCCACCCGTACGTGCTTGAGCAGGAGCAGCCCTCGGTGTTCTGGCCGTCGTCCCGGTCCCCCGGAAGGCCGGCTGGACGCCGGCGGCGGACACGCGCGAGCGCCTCGATCGCGTTCACGCCGCCGCTGAGAGAGGGTGGGGGCATGCATTCCAAGGACGTTCTCGCCGAAGCTCACGGACGCATCCAGGAGGAGGTGCACGCGGCCGTCGACGGCCTCTCCGCCGACGATCTGAACACCCCGCCCCAGGAGGGGGCCAACTCGATCGCCTGGCTGATCTGGCATCTGGCGCGCGTGCAGGACGACCACGTCGCGGACGTGGCCGGCCGCGAACAGGTCTGGCTCTCCGCCGGCTGGGCGGACCGCTTCGCCCTCGGACTGCCCGAGTCGGACACCGGGTACGGGCACACGCCGGAGGAGGTCGCCCGGGTCCGGGTGGACTCGGGCGACCTCCTGACGGGCTACTTCGACGCCGTGCACGAGCAGACCGCGGCGTACCTGCGCGGACTGGCCGACAAGGACCTGGAGCGCGTCGTGGACGAGCGGTGGGATCCGCCCGTCACCTTGGGCGTGCGCCTCGTGAGCGTGCTGGCCGACGACCTCCAGCACGTCGGCCAGGCTGCGTACGTCCGCGGGCTGCGGCGCTGACGGAAGTCCGGCGGCTCGCACGACGCGACGCGCCTGCGC
>NZ_JBSGZN010000071.1:0-32313 GCF_053611025.1 Streptomyces sp. NPDC054842 | reverse complement strand
GGCCCCGTACGTTCTGTACGGGGCCCGCGGTCGTCGTGCGTCCTGCGCCGGGAGGCCCGGGCCTCCCGCGCCGCCGTGGCGGCGCGGGACGCGAAGGTCAGCGGCCGAGCGGCGGGCGGCTGTCCATGGCCGGCCCCTCGTCCCGCGGGCTCCCGTCCCTGATGACCTCGCCCTGGACGACCTTGCCGTCGGGGTGCTGGACCCGGGACTGCCGGAAGGCGTCCTGGAGGCTTCCGGGGACGGCCGCGCGCATTCTGCGGTCCACGGCACGCTCCGTGTAGGCGCTGACGGCCTTCTGGACCGGCGGGAGCAGCAGCAGGAGGCCCAGGACGTCGGAGATCAGGCCGGGCAGCATCAGCAGCAGGCCGCCGAGCATCATCGGTCCGTTGCCCCGGGTGCCGCCGCCCGTGGGCGGCACCCCGCTCTGCTGCCGGCGCAGCGTCTCGTTGAGGTTGTTGAAGGCCCGGCGTCCCGCCCGCTTGATCACGACCGCGCCCAGCACGAGACCCGCGAGGATCAGCAGCAGGACGGTGCCCCCGCCCGCCGCGCCGGCCACCACGGTCAGCAGCCAGATCTCCAGCACGAGCCAGGCCGCGACGCCGAGCGGCAGGAAGGTACGCAGCCGCGACCGCTTGGGCCGGGCGGGGTGCGTGGGAGTCGGAACGCCAGTCGTCATTCTCCCAGTGTGCCTGGGCGCGGCTCAGCGCGGGATAAGGGAATGATCAGTCGCGCCGGTGCCGGGGGCCGTTCAGGTGGTCCTGCGCCCGAGGACCTTGCCGACCCGCTCCCCCACGCCCCAGGTGGTGACCCGCCACAGTGCCTCGACCAGGATGTCGCGGCTCATCTTGGAGTCGCCCAGTTCCCGCTCGACGAAGGTGATGGGCACCTCGACGACGTGGTAGCCGGCCTTCACGGCACGGCGGGCGAGGTCGACCTGGAAGCAGTAGCCCTGTGAGGCCACCTCGCTCAGACCGAGCCCCTTGAGGGTCTCGGCGCGGAAGGCGCGGTAGCCCCCGGTGACGTCCCGGATCGGCACGTCGAGCAGGACGCGCGAGTACAGGCTGCCGCCGCGGGAGATGAACTCGCGGGACTTGGGCCAGTTGACGACCCGGCCGCCCGGCACCCAGCGGGAACCGAGCACCAGGTCGGCGCCCTTGAGGGCGGTCAGCAGCCGGGGCAGTTCCTCGGGCTGGTGGGAGCCGTCGGCGTCCATCTCGATGAGCACGCCGTAGCCGTGCTCCATGCCCCAGCGGAAGCCCGCGAGATAGGCGGCGCCGAGGCCCTCCTTGCCCTTGCGGTGCAGCACCTGGACGTGCTCGTCCTCGACGGCCAGCTCGTCGGCGAGCTTGCCCGTGCCGTCCGGGCTGTTGTCGTCGGCCACGAGGACGTGCGCGTCGGGCACGGCGGCCCGCACCCGGGCGACGATCTTCTTGATGTTCTCCGCCTCGTTGTAGGTCGGAATGATCACCAAGGCCGTGCCGAGGGGGCCGAACTGTCTCCCCTGGGCTCCTGCCGCGAGGGTCCCGTCGCCGTCGTTCACCACTGCCCCTTCATGTCCGTACGCAGGGGACCACCATAATGGCCCCGGCCTGCATCGCCGCTCCGGCACGTACGTGTACGGGGTGTGTGTTCCCCCGGAGCGGCGAAGGGAAAAGCACCGGGCGCGGGGCCGGCGGCGCGGCGGCTGCGGATCGGGGCCCGGCGCCCTTCGGGCCGACCAGGGACCCGCTGGCTGCGGGTCGACCGAAAGCCGTTGTCTACTGGACGTCCGGGCCCCACCCGGGTCGCACCCTTCCCCCGCGCTCCGGCGGAGCGGGGAGGGACCCATCCGGCCGGAACGTTCCCTCGCCCCGCGGCACGGGCGCTGGGCCTGGCACCCAGTGGTGGTGTGCCGGTGCGGCACACCATCTTTGACCCAGCGGCGCTGCGGCGACTGCGTGAAGTTCCCCGGCCGGACCTCCGGTGGTGGACCCGGCCGAACCTACCCGCCTCCCGCAGTCGGCTGTCAACAGTCGCCTGACCGGCGGTTATTCGGTCAAGTGCCTGGTCAGTGCGGAGGATGCCCAGGTCGCGCGCCGCACCCGAGAGCCCCGGCCGCCACCGCGCGGGCCCGGCACATCACTCGTCCGGCCGTACGAATACCGTCCGGCCGCCGACGACCGTGCGCAGGCAGACCGGGAGGTCGGCGCCCGGGGTCAGGTCGGGCAGCCCGGGCGTGCCGGAGCGGGGGTCGGTGGACCAGCGCGCGACGCGGTCGTCGGGTGCCTGCACGACCAGTTCCTCGGTGCGCCACACGGCGTAGTCCGCCGGGGCTCCGGGGACCAGGACACCCGCGTCGTCCCGTCCTACCGCGCGCCAGCCGCCGCGCGTATGCGCCGTGAACGCGGCGCGTACGGACACCCGGTGGGCCGGGGTGCGGTGGAAGGCGGCGGCGCGGACGGTGCCCCACGGGTCGAGGGGCGTCACCGGGCTGTCGGAGCCGAAGGCGAGCGGGACGCCGGCGCGCAGCAGCGCCGCGAACGGGTTGAGGGTGCGGGCCCGTTCGGCGCCGAGGCGCTGGGCGTACATGCCGTCCTCGCCTCCCCACAGGGCGTCGAAGGCGGGCTGCACGGAGGCGGTGAGGCCCAGTTCGGCGAAGGCTGCGACGGTGTCGGGCGTGAGCATCTCGGCGTGCTCGACCCGGTGGCGGGCGGCGCGCACGCGGGCGAGTCCGACCTTTTCGGCGGCGGCGCGCATGCCGTCGACCACGGCGGTGACGGCGGCGTCCCCGATGGCGTGGAACCCCGCCTGCAGTCCGGCCTCGGTGCATCCGGTGACGTGCGCGGCGACGGCGGCGGCGTCCAGGTAGGCGGTGCCGGTGTGGGCGGTGTCGGCGTACGGCTGGTGCAGGCAGGCGGTGTGCGAGCCGAGCGCCCCGTCCACGAAGAGGTCGCCGGCGGCACCGACGGCGCCCAGGGCCCGCGCCCGGGCGATGCCCTCGTCGCCGTGCTCGGCCCAGTAGCCGACGACGCGGGGACCCGGTTCGCCGGCGGCGAGGGCCAGCAGCCCGGTGAAGTCGTCCTCGGAGGAGATCTCCGGTCCCGCGCACTCGTGCACGGAGCCGATGCCGAGCGAGGCGGCGTGGGCGAGCGCGGCGCGCTGCGCCTCGGTCCGCTGCGCCGGGGTGACGGCTCCGAAGGCGGCGGCGCGCACGGCGTGGTGGGCGTCGCGGGTCAGGGGGCCGTCCGCGTATCCGGCGCGGCCGGTGACGCCGGGCACCAGGTCGAGCAGCGCCGTGCTGACGACGGCGGAGTGGACGTCGATGCGGGAGAGGTAGAGCGGGCGCCCGCCGGTCGCCTCGTCGAGTTCGGCACGGGTCGGGGGCCGGCCGCCGGTCCAGCGGGCGGCGTCCCAGCCGTGGCCGAGCAGGACCCGGTCGGCGGGGCGGGCGGCGGCGAAGTCGCGGACGAGGGCGAGGGCGGCGTCCAGGGAGGGGGCGTCGGACAGGTCCAGGCCGGTGAGGGCGAGCCCGGTGGCGGTGGTGTGGACGTGGGCGTCGGTGAACGCGGGGGTGACGAGGGCGCCACCGAGGTCCACGACCTCGTCGACCCCGCTCGCGAAGGCGTCGGCCGCGCCTTCGGAGCCGACCCAGGCGATCTGCCCGCGCTCGACGACCATCGCGGTGGCGAAGGGGTCCGCGGGGCTGTGGACTTCTCCACCGCGCAGCAGCACGGTGTCCGACGGGGCGGTGCTCTCACTCATGGGCAACAGTCTCGCCCCTGGGAGCGTCCCGGCCGCGCGCGGGGGCCGGGAAGGGGGCGGGGCGCCGTCAGATCCGCGGCGGGCGCGCCTCGTACGGGGTGGAGAGCACCACGGTGGTGCGCGTGGAGACGCCGGCGAGGGAGCGCACCCGGGCGAGCAGCTCCTCCAGTTCGTGCGGGGTGGAGACGCGCACCTTGAGGATGTAGTTCTCGTCGCCCGCGACGCTGTGGCAGGCCTCGATCTCGGGGACGCCGGCCAGCCGTTCCGCGATGTCGTCCGGGGCACTGGGGTCGAAGGGTTTCACCGAGATGAAGGCGGTCATGGGCAGTCCGACGGCCGCCGGGTCGACGACCGCGGCGTAGCCACGGATGACGCCGCGCTGCTCCAGCCGGCGCACCCGCTGGTGCACGGCCGACGTGGACAGGCCCGTGGCCTTGCCCAGGTCGGTGTAGCTCATCCGCCCGTCCTCGACGAGCAGCTGCACGATCTGTCGGTCCAGCTCCTCCATGGCGCAAGAACCTACAGGGCCGTTGATCCCGGCGGATACCTGAGCGGCCCAGGTCATACCCGGTTCGTGATGTGGGCGCCCGCCGCCGGCCCGCCGTCCGCAAGGGACGATCCGGCCAGGCCGGGCACCTGCGGGCGGCATGTGACGAACGCCACAGTGCCGCGGCGCACTCCGTGATGTTCTCGCGATTACCTCGCGGGCCCGACGGGAAGTGCTTGCTGTGGTCGAGGTCGCAGCGCCTTGTCGGCCCACCCGAGGGGGAGAATCCCATGCAGAGTGTTAAGCGCCCTGGTCGTTCCACGCCCAAGAGGCAGCAGCCCGTCCTTGAGCCCGAGCCGGAGGGCGTCGAACCGGACGCCCTGGACGGCGAGGAGTTCGACGCGTACGACACCTTCGAGATGTACCGGGTGTTCTGCCCGGACTGCGCGCAGCCGATCGCGCTCCTCGCGGACGAGGAGGTCCTGCCCGAGCACGCGCTGTGCGCCTCGCCGTGGAACCCCTTCGGGCTCACGGTGTGCGCCGGTACGGGCCGCGCGGCGGCCGACGCCCGGCCCGCCGACGAGTCGACGGAGCCTCAGGAGCAGGACACCGCGCTGCTGTTGACGCTCCCTCAGGGGCTCGACTGGCGCAAGCAGCCCTTCTCGCACGTCGGCGGTCCGGGCTCGCGCCCCATGAGGGTCCCCGACATGCGGCGCCACGCCGCCTGAGCCGTTTCCCGTAGCCGCCCCGCGCCACGGCCCGCAGGCCGTCGTGGCGCGGGATCGGTGCGTCCACGTCACCGGGCCGGGATCGGCGACGTCGGCCAGGTCTCCCGGCCAGAGAACCAGACCGCGCGGCCGGAGGGTTCCGCAGGCGCCGAATCACCCGCGCGCCCGGATGCGCCCCGAGGTCCGCGATCAGCAGCGCCCAGCGCCATGTCGCTCTGCCGCGCCACCAGTTGACGGTGCGTCAGGTGGCGGTACGGGGAGGAGGCGGGACGGCGGCCGGGGTTCCCGGCGCGTGACCGGGCACCCCGTAGGGGCTCACCGTGAACTCAAGCCCGATTTCCCGCGCCGGTTACCTGCGCGCCGGTGCGCGCGTTGCCCGGGTATGACCCCCACCTTCCCGGCCACCGGGCGTCGGCGCCGCATCTACGTCCCGCCCCCGGCGGCACCGGTTCCGCCGGGGCCTCAGCAGTACCAGGACCCGCCCATCTACCGCGCGCTGATCCGGACCTGGGCCGACCGCGGCCGCACGCTGCCGGGGCACGCCGATCCGGAGTGGGCCCGGCTGGCGGCGCCGCCGGCCGGCCTGAGCGAGTTCGGCACCGGCCGGGATCAGTTCAGCGTGAGTCCGGACCCGCGAGGTGACGGGCGATGACCATCCGCTGGATCTGATTGGTGCCCTCGACGATCTGGAGCACCTTGGCCTCGCGCATGTAGCGCTCCGCCGGGAAGTCCGCCGTGTAGCCGTACCCGCCGAGCACCTGGACGGCGTCGGTGGTGACCTTCATGGCGGCGTCCGTGCACAGCAGCTTGGCCATGGCGGCCTGCTTGGAGAAGGGCCGCTCCGCGTCGCGCAGCCGGGCGGCGGCCAGGTAGAGCGCCCGGCCGGCCTCGATCTGCGTCGCCATGTCGGCGAGCATGAAGCGCAGCCCCTGGAAGTCGGAGATCGGCCGCCCGAACTGCTGCCGTCCGGTGGCGTACGCGACCGCCTCGTCCAGCGCCGCCTGGGCGACGCCGATCGCACAGGCCGCGATGCCGAGCCGGCCCGAGTCGAGGGCCGAGAGCGCGATCGCGAAGCCCTGCCCCTCCTCGCCGATGCGCCGGTCGTCGCCGACCCGGACGCCGTCGAAGTGGACCTGCGCGGTGGGCGAGCCCTTCATGCCCATCTTCTTCTCGGGTGCGGCGGCGCTCAGGCCCGCGGCGTCGCCGGGCACCAGGAACGCGGAGATGCCCCGGGGGCCCTCGCCGCCGGTGCGCGCGAGGACGGTGTAGAAGTCGGCGACCCCCCCGTGCGTGATCCAGGCCTTGGTGCCGGTGATCACCCACTCGTCGCCGTCCCGGACGGCCTTCGTCCGCAGGGACGCGGCATCCGAGCCGGAGGAGGGCTCCGAGAGGCAGTACGCGCCGAGGAGGCCGCCGCCGAGCATGGCGGGCAGGTGCTCGGCCTGCTGCTCCTTGGTGCCGTAGTTCGCGAGCGCGTGGCAGGACAGGGAGTGCACGCTGACGCCGAGGCCGACGGTCAGGCGGGCGGCGGCGAGCTCTTCGAGGACCTGGAGGTACACCTCGTACGGCTGGTCTCCCCCGCCGTACTCGGAGTCGTACGCGAGTCCGAGCAGGCCCGATTCGGAGAGGAGCCCGAAGACGTCGCGCGGGAACCGTCCGGCGTCCTCCTCGGCGGCCGCCTCCGGTGCGATCTCGCGCTGGGCGATGTCGCGGACGAGCGAGATCAGATCCCGCGCCTCGTCCGTGGGCAGTTGACGGTCCACCGGCTGCGGGGCGCGGTCAGGCATGTCGACGCTCTCCTCCCTGTCGGGCACGTCGGCGGCGCACGCCTGGGTTGGGGCGGGTCCACCGGGTCTTCCAGTGCCCAGCCGATGCTGCCCGTCCGGGTCGCGGAAGGCGCAGATCAGCGGCTGTGGCGCTGTGAGTATGCCCGATCGGAGGCACCGAGTCACCAGTTAACGACCGCTTACTAAAAGAAAGGGAAATTGGTCCGAACCATTGACGCACTGGTCTAGTCCTCCTACTGTTCCTGCAACGCGTCACCGCGTTCATGCCAAACGGCAACCGGGGGCCCGGACCGCGCCTCCCCGCATCACCTCGGGCACCTCCCACGCGGGTCCGGCAGCACGGCCCCCACACGTTCCCCTCCCCCCACGAGGAGACACGATGTCCCTACCGCACCGCTCCCGCCTCAGGGCGCTCCTGTCCGCCGCGTGTTGCGCCGTCCTCGGCGCCGGACTGCTCGCCGGCGCGGGCGCCGCGGCCGCAGACGAGTCCGGCACCACCGCGGCAGCGCATCGCACCACCGCCGCCGCCGGCTCCAAGGTCGTCGGCTACTTCACCGAATGGGGCGTCTACGACCGGAACTACCACGTCAAGAACATCGAGACGTCCGGTTCGGCCGCCAGACTGACCCACATCAACTACGCCTTCGGCAACGTCACCGGCGGCAAGTGCGCCATGGGCGACGCGTACGCGGCGACCGACAAGGCGTACACCGCGGCCCAGTCGGTCGACGGCGTCGCCGACACCTGGGACCAGCCCCTGCGCGGCAACTTCAATCAGCTGCGCAAGCTCAAGAAGCTGCACCCGAACCTCAAGGTGCTCTGGTCCTTCGGCGGCTGGACCTGGTCGGGCGGCTTCACCGAGGCCGCGAAGAACCCGGCGGCTTTCGCCCAGTCCTGCTACGACCTGGTCGAGAACTCCAAGTGGGCCGACGTCTTCGACGGCATCGACATCGACTGGGAGTACCCCAACGCCTGCGGTCTCACCTGCGACACCAGCGGACGGGCCGCCTACAAGAACCTGATGGCGGCGCTGCGCGCGAAGTTCGGCAGCGGCAACCTGCTCACCTCGGCGATCCCGGCCGACGCGACCAGCGGCGGCAAGATCGACGCGGCCGACTACGCGGGCGCCGCGCAGTACGTCAACTGGTACAACCCGATGACGTACGACTTCTTCGGCGCCTGGGACGCGACCGGCCCCACGGCACCGCACTCGCCGCTGAACTCCTACACCGGCATCCCGAAGGCGGGCTACTACACCTCCGCCACGATCGCCAAGCTCAAGGGCCTCGGCGTCCCCGCCTCCAAACTGCTGCTCGGCATCGGCTTCTACGGGCGCGGCTGGACCGGCGTGACCCAGTCGGCACCCGGCGGCACGGCCACGGGCCCGGCGGCGGGCACGTACGAGCAGGGCATCGACGACTACAAGGTGCTCAGGACGAAGTGCCCGGCGACCGGCACGGTCGGTGGTACGGCGTACGCCAAGTGCGGCAGCGACTGGTGGAGTTACGACACCCCGTCCACGATCGCCGGGAAGATGTCCTACAAGAACGCGCAGGGCCTGGGCGGCACCTTCTTCTGGGAGCTGAGCGGTGACACCTCGAACGGTGAGCTGATCAAGTCGATCAACTGACCTGTTCGGCACGAGCCTTGGGGCGGGGGTCCGGCGGCTCCCGCCCCGAGGGCTGTCCTGTCGCTCGGCCGGTCCGGACGAACCGCCGGCCACGCCCGGCCCGGCCCGGGCGACAGGTCCCGGTTCAGCCGTCCCGGCGGGCGGCGGCGGGAGTCACGTACGACGGGTCGATCTCCTCGACGGCCCGCAGCGCGCCGCCCAGCATCTTCACGAGCAGTTCGCGCATGGTGTCGCGTGAGAGGTCCCGGCGGTCGATCCAGTCCAGGGTCGCGCCCTCGACACTGCACAGCCAGGCGAGCAGCGCCGCCCGGGGCAGCGGCGCGACGGCCGGCGGGGCGCCCCCGGCCCCGGCCGGGCGCATGGGTCCCCACGCCCCCTCGGCGATCGTCGTGACGATCGCCTCGCGCACGCCGTCGCGGATGGCCTGCACCTCCGCGTCGAAGCCGACACCGCCGCTGATGATCGTGCGGTACGCGGCCTGGTGGTGCTCGGCGAAGCGGAGATAGGCGTCGATGGTGCGGTGCACCCGCTGGTCGGGAGGCAGGTCGAGACCGCCCGCCGCGCGGGACACCAGGTCGGCCACGGAGTCCTCGACGATGGCCAGGTAGTAGCCGCGCTTGGACTGGAAGTAGTAGTAGATCAGCCCTTTGGCGACCTGCGCCTGCCTGGCGATGTCGTCCATCGACAGCGCGTCGTAGGACCGGTCGGCGAACAACTTCCGCCCGACGGCGATGAGTTCGGCGCGACGGGCCACCGAGCGGTCGGTGCCGCGCGCACGTGGGCGGTCGAGACCGCGCTGCTGGCTGCTGTTCAATTCCGGCCTGGTCTCCAACTGCCGACGGGACATCGGGCAGTATGGCAGAGCCAGGTCAGCCGCCCCTTCGACTCCGACCGGCAACTCCGCGGCGGCACACGGCACTTCGGTCGCGGTCGCGGGTCCCGGGTCGGCGCGGGCGGCTCAGGTCACAGCAGGCCGAGCTGGGTGACGAGCATCGCCAGGACCACGACGAGGACCCAGCCGACGGCGTGTTCGAGGATCTTCGGCCCGTCTTCCCGGGGTCCGCCGGTGCGGGCTCGGGCACGGGCGGCGGTGGCGGAGGTCGCGGTCATGGCTTCTCGCTGACGTAGTGGTGCGGTGGCTCCCCGCCCGCCGGCTCCCCACCGACCCGACCACCTTGCCACCGGACAGGGCCGTCGCGGTAGAGAGCTTGGTCACGCCGGTGCTCCCGCGTGGTCCGCGGGCCCGGACATTGCGCGCGCACGTCCCGGTGTGCGTCGCCTCACACCACGTCGCCCCGGCCCCGGGCCGGAGCAGCACGGGGCGGCCCCCGCCACGAGGGACCGCCCCGGCTGCGTGCGCGACGCCCCTCTAGCGGACGCCCACCGCCGCGAGCGCCTTGCGCTGACGCACGGAGGCATGTGCGGGAAAGTACAGGTAGCAGACTCCGCCGGTGCCGGAGACGACCTTGCCGGAGGCGTTGTAGCGCTTGGTCCTGAGCCAGATGTTCTCGAATTCGCGCCTGTCGTAGACCCGGCGCACCGCGTCGTCGCTCGGGGACGCCGGGTCGTTGGCGATCACGTCGCCGTCCGCGGTGAAGCCGATGACGGTCATCAGGTGGCCCGAGGTGCCGTAGCCCGCCCCGGTCAGCTCCGTCTTGAGGAACGACTGCGACGTTATGACCGGGATGCCGGCCGCGATCAGCGTCTCCAGGTCGGTGAGCGAGCCCAGCCGCGTCACCACGCCCTGGAGGTCCTTGTAGGTCGCCGCGTAGGCCGCGTTGAAGGGCCAGTTGCCGCAGCCGGCGTACTGGTAGTCGTAGGTGTGGCGGGCCGCGTGGCACACCTGCGGGTCCTTGAAGGCCGGGTCGACCCAGGCGAGCTGCTCCGCCGTGGGCCGGCGCCCCCAGTACTCGATGATCATCTGCGAGGAGGTGGGGCTGCACCAGGCCTCGCCGCCGTTGTCGTACTCCGGGTACTGGCCGGCGTGGATCTCCTGCGAGTACCGCGGGACGCTCAGCTCGCGGGCGAGGCCGGGCGTGGAGGCCGGGACGGTGAAGCGGTCGGGGACGTCGGAACCCATCACGCCGGCCCGCCACACCGTCGGCGTCCGGTCCGTGCCCGGGGTGCGGTACAGCGTGAGCCGCAGCCGGCAGGAGACCAGGCGCAGGCCGGAGGCGGCGTCGTCGACGGCGAAGGTGTCCGTCCAGACGCTGCTCCTGCCGTCGCTCTGGTCGTCGACGGAGGTCCGCCTGATGTCCTGGTCGCCGGCCGCCCAGCGGCCCATGACGTACCAGGGGGTGTCCGTGCCGTCGGAGTACGTGCCCGTCAGCTCGATCTGGAGCCAGGTGCCGGCCGGGGTGCGCGCGTTCCACGAGGCGATGACCTCGGTGGCGGGGACGGCGAGCCGGTGGACGGGGGACGTCCAGGTCGCGTACTCCCAGGCGGCGGTTTTGTGGGTGTGCGGGTCGGTGTAGTCGGTGGTGCCCGCCGGGGTGCCGATCACGAGGCCCGGCCGGTCGCCCGGGACCGGGCGGGTCCCCCGGGCGGCGCCCGCGCGCCAGTCGGCGTACGAGGTCCAGGCGTGGTTGTCCACGAGGCCGTTCGGGGCCTTCGCCCGGCGCGTCGGAGTGGCGGCGGCCGCCGGCCCCGCCGCACCGGCGGCCGCCACGGCGACGGCCGCGGCGAGGACGGTTCTGCGGGAAGGTTGGGAAGCTCTGGTCATGGGTGAGTGACCCCCAGTTGTCCGGAAGGGGCGGTACGAGAGCACGGCTGTGGGCCAACTATGGATGCCGGAGGCCGACTTCTGCCAGCACTTCGGGCCTCGCCGCGCCCACCAATATTGGTCGGGACCACTGGCATGACCTGCGTGTCCCGGTCCGGGCCCGTCCTTGGCCGGACAGCCGGGGCCCCGGCGCACGGGAGTGCCGTGTGCCGGGGCCCGGTGGCGGAGAGTCAGATGAGGTCCATGGCGGCGACCTCGTCGGGGCGGCCGTAGCTGACCGGCCCCTGGAAGCGGCGGCGCGCGGTGGCGAACCACCAGACGGTCGCGATCACCAGGACGGCGGCCAGGGCGACCGGCGCGTAGTTGAACGTGTCGACGGTGATCGGCGAGGCCTGGGGCAGCATGAAGAGCACGCTGCTGAGGAGGATCCAGGTGACGGCGAGGATGCCGACCGGCCTGCTCCAGCGGCCCAGGTGCCAGGGGCCGGGGCGGAACTCGGCGCCGAGCCGCAGCCGCAGGAAGATCGGCACGGCGTAGGCGAGGAAGAGCCCGACGACGTTGACGCTGACGATCGCCGTGAACGCCGTGTGGGACCACCAGCCGGGCAGCACCAGAGCGAGCGAGCAGCCGACCGCCAGCCAGACGGCCTTGACGGGCGTGCGGGTGCGCGGCGAGACCGAGTGCCACCAGCGCGAGCCCGGCATCGCCCCGTCCCGGGAGAAGGCGAAGATCTGCCGGGTGTTGCTGGTCAGGTTGGCCAGGCCGCAGAAGAGCATGGCGCCGATGACGATCAGCAGGATGAGTTTCGCGGTGGCCGCACCGAGGCCGTCCAGGAGGATCTGCACGGGCGGCGCCGAGGAGCCCGCCACCCGGTCGTAGTCCTGGATGCTCAGGACGAGCGCGAGCATGAGGACGAGACCGGTGACCGCCGACCAGCCGATCGCGCGGGTGATCCCCTTCGGCGCGTTGACCGTGGCGCGGACCGTCTCCTCCGACATGTGGAAGCTGCCGTCGAAGCCGGTGAACGTCCAGCTGGTCACGAGCAGGCCGAGCATGCCGCCGTAAATGCCGTTGGTGAAGCCGGTGTTGTTGGCGAAATGCGTGACGAACGACGTCGGCTGGTGGTGGTCGGGCATCACCGTGAGCGTGCCGACGATGACGACGAGTCCGATCAGCAGCCACCACACCGAGATCCGGTTGAGGAGCGCGACCACCCGCACGGTGTAGGTGTTGGCCAGCCCCTGGAGCACGATGATCAGCGCCGTGATCACGACCGTCCGGTGGGCGGTGGGTTCGTACGAGGGCCATTGCAGCGCGACGAACGCCTGGACGAAGGTGGCGGCCGCGTAGCCGGTGGCGGCCGTGCCGCCGACCTGGCCGACGAAATTGAGCCAGCCCGTGTACCAGGACCAGGCGCCCTTGTGCCGCCTGGCGAGTTTACCGGCGGAGAAATAGAGGGCTCCGCTCGTGGGGTAGGCGGAAGCCACCTCGGCCATCGCGGCGCCGATGAAGAGCACCATGACGGAGACGCCGATCCAGCCGAAAACGAGAATGCGCGGACCGCCCGCGCCCAATCCGTATCCGAAGGAGGAGAAAATTCCCGAGACGATGTTGATGATGGTGAACGAGATCGCGAAATTGTCGAACGCCTGGAATCGGCGGGTGAGTTTCCGCGGATATCCCATGGCGTGGAGCGTGGCGTCGTCGTCGAGCGCCGCGGCGTCCGCGCCGCCGCGGGCTCTCGTGCGCGGGGCCGATAACCGTTCTGACACAGCGGGGCCTTTCTCGTGGGGGGAAATGGGGCGGAGGGCCGGGACGGGTGGGTCAGGCCGCTCCGGGGACGGGCAGACCGCAGGTGCGCCGGGCGCGTGAGAGCTGCTCCTCGGGATCACCGAAGACGCTCCAGGGCATCCGGGACGCGTACGGGCCCATGGCCGTGAGGACGGCCCGCGCCTCGAACTCGCGCTGCGCCATGACCAGCGCGTGCGCCAGATAGGCCAGGTCGAGCACGGGCGTGAAGCGGTAGCCGGCGACGTGCGGGAGCCAGTTCTGGTAGACGGCGAGCGCCGTGGACCGCCACTGGGGCTGCTCCCAGACGCGGCCGGCGAGCAGCTGGGAGGGGTCGTAGCTCTCCACCAGGGCGACCAGCGGCAGCAGCCGCAGAGGTGAGGAGACCGGCGCCCGCTGGCTCAGGAAGGCCGCGACGTCCCAGGCCGCGTTCACCGAGCCGCCGTGCCGGGTGAAGAAGAACGCCAGGAAGCGGTGGTGCCCCTCGCGGTGCCAGGGGTCGAGCCGCAGGATGTGCGAGAACAGCTGCCAGGGACCGGACGGCGCGGTGAGCAGACCTTGCGGGGCGGGTTCGCGGATGTCGTGGAGCCGGGCCATGGCCAGTTTGGCCACCGGCGGCGTGGGGTCGTACGGCGCCGTCGTCGCGGCCCGGTCGCAGGCCGCCACCGCGATCCGCTCCAGCGCCTCGGCCCGCTCGTCCCGGGCGTCGGCGGCCCGCAGCGCGCGCAGCACGGCCACCCGCGCCCACAGCAGGGCGGCCTCGGGGCCCGGCTCCTCGGCCAGCCAGCGTTCGGCGAGATCGGAGTCGGCGGCCTCGGAGGCCAGGACCAGCGAGCGGTGGGCGCGCAGTCCGAAATCACGCCGTGACTCGGCCAGCGCCTCGTGGGCACTGAGATACCGGCCGGCGCGCACATCGGTGCAGACGCTCGCGAGCCTGCGGTCGTCGGCCGCCGGATGCCACACGTACTGCCCCTCGAACAACCCCGCGGTCATGTTCCCCTGTCCGTCCCCGTAACGACACCGCCGACCGTGCCGTATTTCGGTCGGGACCCGGCCGGCCCCGCACGGACAGCAACTCGAAGACTACTCAGCCCCAGGCGTAACCGGAACGGCACCCGGGAATTGGCAGGTTCTACCCGCCCGGGGTCGTGGCGGCCGAATGACCGACCGTTTATTCGTTCAATTCGACACCATCCGCCTTCCGCCGAATTCATCCGGTATCGACCGCTGTAGAATGTGCGACCGGAATATTCACCGCCCTCTACGCACCCCGGGAACCGTCATCCACGACCTCGCGACCCGCATCCGCCGGCTGCCGCCCTCCTGCGGCCCCGTCCGCCTCGTCGGTGTCGACGGACACGCGGGCTCCGGGAAGACGACCTTCGCCGGGCGGCTGGCGGCGGCCCTGGGCGGCGCACCCGTCCTGCACCTCGACGACGTCGCCACCCACGAGGAGCTCTTCGCGTGGACCGGGCGCCTGCTGCGCGAGGTCGTCGAGCCCCTCGGACGCGGCGAGACCGCGCGCTACCTGCCCTACGACTGGCGGGAGCGGCGCTTCGGACCCGCCAGGGAGCTGCCGCCCGCGCCCGCCGTCCTGGTGGAGGGTGTCGGGGCCGGCCGCCGGGCCCTGCGCCCGCATCTCGCGGCGCTGCTGTGGATGGAGTTGCCCCGCGAGGAGGCCTGGACCCGTGGGCGGGGACGGGACGGAGAGGCGCAGGAGGAGTTCTGGGACGGATGGGTCGCGGAGGAACAGCGGCACTTTACGAAGGACCCCTCCCGGCCCTTCGCGCAGCTTCTGGTACGGCAGCGACCCGAGGGTTACGAGGTGCTGCCGGGGCCTGCTGATACCCCGGAATCGGACCGCTTCCTCACGCACGGTGACGGACCGTCCGCAATGTGCTGAACTTGTGAAGAGCCGTGCCGCCGAACTTCTCCGAGTGCTCCAACTCGGCTTGACCCGGGGGCCGTACAGGTCTTACGTTCTGAATGTGCGGCCGTTCGAGGCCGCCCTCAGACGCGAAGCCCCCGGTTGTTCCCCCGTGATCGGGGGCTTCGTTCTGCTCCGGACACGGTTTCCGGACGCTCCGAGCCCTCATTTGCTCACCCTGGGTCACCGTCACGTGTGCGCCCCGTCCGCTCCCACCTCGCAAGACGAGGCGTGCGGCACCCTACGGCCGACCCCCGCCCCGCAGGTACGATGCCTGTTGGTGCGACTACGGACGGCGGCTCCGCGCACCGAGGCAACTCCCGTCCGCGGCACAGCGGTTCGACGAAGGCTGTCGGCGGGCACCGGCCCGGCGGCACACCCATCGGGGGCACGGTTTGTGGGGGACGTGATGGACTTCGGCACGCAGGGCCCACAGGCCCCGGCCGACCTCGCCTGGCTGCGAGGTGTCGACGCCTACACGATGGGCGCCTATCCACAGGCGGAGGAGGAGTTCCGCGCCGCGGTCCGCATCGACCCCGGGATGGCCGACGGCTGGCTCGGGCTGCACGCGCTGCGGGTGGACACGACGACCGCGCTGCTGCGCATGTTCCGCCACCGGGACCGCTTCGGCGAACAGCGCTCCCGGCACCGGCGCACCCTCAACTCCTGGTACTGGCTGGGCTGGTGGGTGCAGCCCGTGCTGGAGAGCCCCCGCGACCTGCTGCTGGCGCACGCCTCGCACTGGCTCGACGGCCGGCACGTCCCGGAACTGGACCGGGCGCTCGCGAGCCTGCCGCCCGTCGACGCCGACCCGCAGGTGCGTTTCCTGCACGCCTGCCGCGCCTACCTGGTCAAGGACTGGGAGCAGTTGGTCCGGCACACGGACCCGCTGATCGACGACCCCATGCTCGGCATCGAGGCCGGCCTCTTCGGCGGGATGGCCCGGGTGCGCCTGGAGATGTACGGGCACGCCGAGCCGCTCCTGTCGTCGGCCCTGATGCGCTGCCGCAGCGAGCAGCCGCAGCGCAAGGAGCTGCGCTACTGGCTGGCCCGGGCGCACGAGGGCACCGGGCGGTCCGCGGCCGCCCTGCCGCTGTACCGGGCCGTGCACCGGGTGGACCCGGCGTTCATGGACACCTCGGCACGGCTGGCCGCGATCTCCGAGGGCGACGGGTACGACGACGCGGCCGACTTCGCGGCGATCACCCTCGCCGGAGTCGGGCAGGACATGCTGGAGGGCGACGGCGCGGACCCCCTCTTCGGCACGGAGGGACGGGAGCTGAAGCTTTCCGAGCCCGAGCCGCCGCCGCCCGGATCACCGCCTCCCGAGCGGGACCGGGTCCGGGAGAAGGCCGTGATCCCGGTGCAGCCGCCGCCGGCCGGGCCCACCGACCCGGCACTCCTGGAGGAGGCGCTCGCGGAGCTGGAGGGGATGGTCGGTCTCGAACCCGTCAAACGCCAGGTGAAGGCGCTGTCCGCGCAGCTCAACATGGCGCGGCTGCGGGCCGGCCAGGGCTTACCCGTGCAGCCCCCGAAACGCCACTTCGTCTTCTCCGGCCCCTCGGGCACCGGCAAGACCACGGTGGCCCGCATCCTGGGCCGGGTCTTCTACGCGCTCGGGCTGCTCGGCGGCGACCACCTGGTGGAGGCCCAGCGCGCCGACCTGGTCGGCGAGTACCTCGGCCAGACAGCCGTCAAGGCCAACGAACTGATCGACTCGGCGATCGGCGGCGTCCTGTTCGTCGACGAGGCCTACTCGCTCTCCAACTCGGGCTACGGCAAGGGCGACGCGTACGGCGACGAGGCCCTGCAGGTGCTGCTGAAACGGGCCGAGGACAACCGTGACCACCTCGTCGTCATCCTCGCCGGCTACCCCGAGGGGATGGACCGCCTGCTGGCCGCCAACCCGGGCCTGTCCTCCCGCTTCACGACCCGCGTCGACTTCCCCTCGTACCGCCCCCTCGAACTGACCTCCATCGGCGAGGTGCTGGCCGCCGACAACGGCGACGTGTGGGACGAGGAGGCCCTGGACGAGCTGCGCTCCATCGCCGGGCACGTGGTCGACCAGGGCTGGATCGACGAGCTGGGCAACGGCCGCTTCCTGCGCACCCTGTACGAGAAGAGCTGCGCCTACCGCGATCTCCGGCTCACCGGGTACCCCGGGACCCCGTCGCGCGACGACCTGTCGACCCTGCGGCTGCCCGACCTGATGCAGGCGTACGGGGAAGTGCTGTCCGGGCGGGGGCCGCAGGACCCGTCGGCTCCCTGACACCGGCCGCCGGCCGCGCCCGCCGTGGTCACGCCGGAGGGGCCGGTCTCCCGGCCCCTCCGGCGCGGGCGGGTCAGCCTGCCAGCGCCTGTTCCTGGGCCGCGCTCACGCGTGGCTCCGAGACGCGGACCGGCTGCGGCGCCTCACGGTGCGCCGGGTCGCGGACCTCGCCGACCAGGAGTTCCAGGACGTCCTCCAGGGCCACCAGGCCGAGCACCTTCCCGGACGCGTCGGCGACCTGGGCGAGGTGGGTCGCCGCGCGGCGCATCACCGTCAGGGCGTCGTCCAGCGGGAGTTCGGCCCGCAGGGTCGTCATGGGCCGCCAGACGTGCTGCGGCACCGCCCGCTGCGACTCCTCCAGGTCGAGTACGTCCTTCACGTGCAGGTAGCCCATGAAGGCACCGTTCTCCGCGGCGACCGGGAAACGGGAGTAGCCGGTACGGGCGGTGAGCGCGACGACCTGGCCGGGGGTGACCGAGGGACCCACGGTCACCAGGGACGCCCGGTCGAGGAGGACGTCCGTGACCGGGCGGGAGCCCAGCTCCAGGGCGTCCTCCAGGCGCTCCTGCTCCTCGGGGTCGAGGAGTCCGGCCTGGCCCGAGTCCTCCACCAGGCGGTTGAGCTGTTCGCTGGTGAAGACGGCCTCGACCTCGTCCTTGGGCTCGACGCGGAACAGCCGCAGGATCAGCCGCGCGCAGGCACCGAGGGCCACGGTGACCGGACGGCACAGGCGCGCGAAGGCGACCAGCCCCGGGCTGAGCCACAGCGCGGTCTTCTCGGGCGCCGCCATCGCCAGGTTCTTCGGGACCATCTCGCCGATGACGAGGTGGAAGAAGACGACGAGGGCGAGCGCGATGACGTAGCCGAGGGGGTGGATCATCCCCTCGGGCAGCCCGGCCGCCTCGAAGCCGGGCTCCAGGAGGTGGGCGACGGTGGGTTCGGCGACCGCGCCGAGGGTGAGGGAGCAGACGGTGATGCCGAACTGGGCGGCCGCCATCATCTGCGGGAGCCGCTCCAGGCCGTACAGCACCTGGCGGGCCCGGGCGGTGCCCAGCGGCTCGATCTGGCTGCGCCGTACGGAGACGAGCGCGAACTCGGCGCCGACGAAGAAGCCGTTGGCGAGCACCAGCAGGGCGGCGAACAGGAGTTGGAGCAGGGTCATCGGACCGCCTCCGCGACAGCGACGGCGTCCGCGGTCCTGACCAGCCGGACGCGCTCGGCGCGGTAGTGGCCGACCTGGCGGACCGACAGGCGCCAGCCCGGGAGTTCCGCCTTGTCGCCGGGGGCCGGGATGCGGCCGAGCAGGTCGGCGACGAGACCGGCGACGGTCTCGTAGGGGCCTTCGGGCACGTCGAGGCCGATGCGCTGGAGCACGTCGACCCGGCAGCTGCCGTCGGCGTCCCACGCGGGCCGTCCGTCCTCCGGCGGTGCCGCCGCGAGTTCCGGCAGGTCCTTGGCGTCGTGCTCGTCGCGGACCTCGCCGACGAGTTCCTCGACGATGTCCTCCAGGGTGACCACGCCCGCCGTGCCGCCGTACTCGTCGACGACGACGGCGATCGGCTGCTGGCTGCGCAGCTGCTCCAGGAGCGGCTGCACGGGCAGGGTCTCCGGGACGAGCAGCGGGGCCTGGGCGATCCGGCCGACGGGGGTGCGCAGCCGGTCGTGCGAGGGCACCGCGAGGGCGTCCTTGAGGTGGACCATGCCGACGATCTCGTCGATGCGCTCCCGGTAGACGGGGAACCGCGAGAGGCCGGTGGCCCGGGTGAGGTTGACGACGTCCTCGGCGGTCGCCGAGGACTGGAGCGCGCTGACCTTCACCCGCGGGGTCATGACGTGCTGCGCGGTCAGCTCGCCCAGGGACAGGGTCCGCACGAAGAGGTCGGCCGTGTCCTGTTCCAGCGCGCCGGCCTGGGCCGAGTGCCGGGCCAGCGAGACCAGCTCACCGGGGGTGCGGGCGGAGGCCAGCTCGTCGGCGGGCTCGACGCCGAGGGCGCGCACCAGCCGGTTGGCCACGGTGTTCAGCGCGGCGATCACCGGCCGGAACAGGCTGGAGAAGACGTGCTGCGGGCCCGCGACGAAACGCGCGACCTGGAGCGGACGGGACACCGCCCAGTTCTTCGGGACGAGTTCGCCGATCACCATCTGCACCGCCGAGGCGAGCAGCATGCCGACGACCACGGCGACGCCGGCGACGGCGCCTTCGGGGATGCCGATCGCGGTGAAGGGTCCGTGCAGCAGTTCGGCGAGCGCCGGTTCGGCGAGCATGCCGACGACCAGCGAGGTGATGGTGATGCCGAGCTGGGTGCCGGAGAGCTGGAAGGACAGCTCCCGGAGCGAGTTCACGACCGTACGGGCCCGGCGGTCGCCCTCGGCCGCGGCGCGCTCGGCGTCGGGGCGGTCCACCGTGATAAGGCCGAACTCGGCCGCCACGAAGAAGCCGTTGGCGAGGATCAACAGGAACGCCGCCCCGAGGAGCAGCAGAGGGATGGTCATGATGCCGCCGCCTCGCTGTGTCGGGAGGGGGCGGCGCAGGTACTACAGGACGATCCGTCCATCGCTGGAGGGAGTCACTCCTCGGGTAGCAGGAGCCCCCGGGCACCGGTCGGAGCCACAGGGGCGGAGGCGCAACGAGAACGCCTCCGTCACCAGATTAATCAAGACACGGGCCGGAACGTCAGGGGAGGATCCCCCGAGCCGGCCCGGATTGTCTGTGAGACCGCTCTCGGTCTACCCCTCGGACTGCCCGGGGTCGTGGACCGCGCGGGCCTCGGCGAGGGCGCGCAGGGCGCGGGCGTCCTCGATGGCCCGCTGCTTGGCGATGCCGGGCTGGATGCCGAGGGCGGGCATGCTCGTGCCGTCGCTGAGGTCCAGGAACACCCAGGGGTCGCCGGGACGCAGGTTGACCTGGAGGATTTCCGGCCATTCGAGGTGCCGCCGGCCGACGATGTTGACGACGGTCACCCCGTCCTCGTCGGCGACGACCTTGGGCCGGGCGAGCAGGAAGAGGACCCCGCACAGCAGGGCCGCGGTGAAGACGAAGCTGACGCGCTCCCCCGGGCTGAGCTGCTCCAGGAGCATCGCGACGGTGGTGATCACCACGAAGATCGCGGCGCCCGCGGTGAGCAGGACGGCCCGGGTGCGCGAGGGCCGGAAGGTGACAGGGAGCACGGGCGGTTCCGCCATGGGTGTGATCCGTCTCCCGGTCAGAGCCGGCAGGCGTGGATGGCGGTGGTGAGGATGGCCCGCGCGCCGAGCTCGTACAGGTCGTCCATGATCCGCTGGGCTTCCTTGGCGGGGACCATCGCGCGGACGGCGACCCAGCCCTCGTTGTGCAGGGGCGAGATGGTCGGCGACTCCAGGCCCGGGGTGAGCGCGACGGCCCGCTCCAGGTGCTCGGCGCGGCAGTCGTAGTCCATCATCACGTACGTCCGGGCGACCAGGACGCCCTGGAGGCGGCGGAGGAACTGCTGGACCTTGGGCTCGGTGGCCTCGTCGACGTCCGCGCCGACCCGCCGGACGACGACGGCCTCGGACTTCATGATGGGCTCGCCGAAGACCTCCAGGCCCGCGTTGCGCAGCGAGGTGCCGGTCTCGACGACGTCCGCGATGACCTCGGCGACGCCGAGCTCGATGGCGGTCTCGACGGCTCCGTCGAGGTGCACGACGGAGGCGTCGACGCCCTTGTCGGCGAGGTACTTGTCGACGATGCCCTCGTAGGAGGTGGCGACGGTCATGCCGGTGAGGTCCTCGACCGTCGTGGCCGTGCCCGGCTTGGTGGCGAAGCGGAAGGTGGAGCGGGCGAAGCCGAGCGGGAGGATCTCCTCCGCGTTGGCCCCGGAGTCGATGAGCAGGTCGCGGCCGGTGATGCCGATGTCGAGCCGCCCGGAGGAGACGTAGATCGCGATGTCGCGGGGGCGGAGGTAGAAGAACTCGACCTCGTTGACCGGGTCGACGATGCGCAGCTCCTTGGACTCCCGGCGCTGCTGGTAGCCGGCCTCATGCAGCATCTCCGCCGCAGGGCCTGACAGGGAACCCTTGTTGGGGACGGCGATGCGCAGCATGAGGTCGGCTTCCTTTGTTCGTTCGTTCGTACGGTGCGGGAGCGGGGGACGGCTCAGAGGTGGGCGTAGACGTCGTCGAGGGTGATGCCGCGGGCGACCATCATCACCTGGACGTGGTAGAGCAGCTGCGAGATCTCCTCGGCGGCTGCCTCCTTGCCCTCGTACTCGGCGGCCATCCACACTTCGGCGGCCTCTTCGACGACCTTCTTGCCGATGGCATGGACCCCCTTCCCGACCAGTTCGGCGGTGCGGGAAGTGGCGGGGTCGCCGCTGGCGGCCTTGTGCTGGAGCTCGGTGAAGAGCTCCTCGAAAGTCTTCTTGGACATGGTGCTGCCTACCCTACGCGCAAGCGCCGGTGCCTCAGCGCCAGGGTTCGGATACCGAGCGCAGTGTGGCCGCGGTCGCCACGGCCGCGGTCACCGCCTCGTGCCCCTTGTCCTCGCGGGAGCCCTCGATGCCCGCGCGGTCGAGCGCCTGCTCCTCGGTGTCGCAGGTCAGCACGCCGAAGCCGACGGGGACGCCGGTCTCGATGGAGACCTGGGTCAGTCCCTGGGTGACGCCCTGGCAGACGTACTCGAAGTGCGGGGTCCCGCCGCGGATGACGACGCCGAGCGCGACGATCGCGTCGTAGCCGCGGCCCGCGAGGACCTTCGCGACGACCGGGAGTTCGAAGCTGCCCGGGACCCGGAGCAGGGTCGGCTCGTCGATCCCCAGTTCGTGCAGGGCGCGCAGGGCGCCGTCCACGAGGCCGTCCATCACCTTTTCGTGCCACTGTGCCGCGATGACCGCGACGCGCAGGTCGCCGCAGTTGCGTACGGACAGTTCAGGTGCACCCTTGCCGCTCACGTCTCTCCTCAGCGTTCTTTCTCGTACTGCTCGTGCTGTTCGTGCAGTTGATGCGTTGATGCAGTTCGTGCGGTTCGTGCTGTTACTGGTTGTTGCAGGCCGACACGGCGGTCGCGTCCAGCCAGGGCAGGTCGTGCCCCATCCGGTCCCGCTTGGTGCGCAGGTAGCGGAGGTTGTGCTCGCCCGCCTGGACGGGCATCGGCTCCCGGCGGATGACCTCCAGGCCGTGCCGCACGAGCGCCTCGGTCTTCTCCGGGTTGTTGGTCATCAGGCGCAGGCTGCGGACACCGAGGTCCTGGAGGATCTGCGCGCCGGCGCCGTAGTCGCGGGCGTCCGCGGGCAGACCCAGCTCCAGGTTGGCGTCGAGGGTGTCACGGCCGCGCTCCTGGAGTTCGTAGGCGCGCAGCTTGGACAGCAGTCCGATGCCGCGCCCCTCGTGCCCGCGCAGGTAGACGACGACTCCGCGGCCCTCGGCCTGGATGTTGAGCAGGGACGCCTCCAGCTGGGGGCCGCAGTCGCAGCGCAGCGAGTGGAAGACGTCGCCGGTGAGGCACTCGGAGTGGATGCGGACGAGGACGTCCTGGCCGTCGCCGATGTCGCCGTGGACCAGGGCGACGTGCTCGACGCCGTCCACGGTGGAGCGGTAGCCGAACGCGGTGAACTCGCCGAAGGCGGTGGGGAGCTGGACCTCGGCCTCGCGGCGCACGGTCGGCTCGGCGGTGCGGCGGTAGGCGATCAGGTCCTCGATGGAGATGATCGTCAGGCCGTGCTTGCGGGCGAAGGGGATCAGCTCGGGCAGCCGCAGCATGTGGCCGTCCTCGCCGGCGATCTCGACGATCGCTCCCGCGGGGCGCAGGCCGGCGAGGCGGGCGAGGTCGACGGCCGCCTCGGTGTGGCCGTTGCGGACCAGGACGCCGCCGGGCTTGGCGCGCAGCGGGAAGATGTGGCCGGGGCGCACGAAGTCGCCCGCCTCGGAGCCGCCGTCCGCGAGGAGCCGCAGGGTGGTGGCGCGGTCGGCCGCGGAGATGCCGGTGGTGACGCCGTGCGCGCCGCTCGCGTCGACGGAGACCGTGAAGGCCGTCTTCATCGACTCGGTGTTGTTGTCCACCATTTGAGGGAGCTGGAGGCGGTCCAGTTCGTCGCCCTCCATGGGCGCGCAGATCAGACCGCGGCACTCGCTCATCATGAAGGCGATGATCTCGGGGGTCGCCTTCTCGGCCGCGATGACGAGGTCGCCCTCGTTCTCGCGGTCCTCGTCGTCGACGACCACGACCGGGCGGCCGGCCGCGATGTCGGCGATGGCCCGCTCGACCGGGTCGAGCGCGAAGTCCTCGATGTTGTCGGTGCTGTACCAGACGGGCGCCGTGGTCATGCCGGGGCTCCTTCCAGGGTGGGCCGCGAACTCCGGCGGGAGCGCAGCCACCAGTCGCGCATGCCCCACAGGACGAGCGCGCCGTAGACGACGTAGACGAAACCGGAGAAGGCGAAGCCGTTGGCGAAGTTGAGGGGGACGCCCACCAGGTCGACGAGCAGCCAGGCGAACCAGAACTCGACCATGCCGCGCGCCTGGGCGTACATGGCGACGACGGTGCCGACGAAGATGTACGCGTCCGGCCAGGGGTCCCACGAGAGCGTGGGGTAGGCCGTGAAGAGGCCGCCGACCGCGAGGGTGCCGACCGCGGCGCCGGCCACCAGGCAGGCGCGTTCGCGCCAGGTGGCGAAGCGGACGGCGATGGAGCCGTCCTGCGCCCCGCCCCGGCCGCGGTTCCACTGCCACCAGCCCCAGAGGGCGACGGCCATGACGACGACCTGCTTGCCGGCGCTGCCCGAGAGGTGGGCCGTGGCGAAGGCGGCGAGCAGGATGACGCCGGACAGGAACTGCACGGGCCAGGTCCATATGGAGCGCCGCCAGCCGAGGGCGAGGGCGATCAGACCGATCGTGTTGCCGATCATGTCCGACCACTTGATGTGCTGGCCGAACAGCGTGAACGCCTCGGAGTTCAGCCAGTTCACGACGCCGCCCCCGGGAGGCCAGGCAGCCCGGCCGGCTGCTCAGCCCGCGCGCCGAGCAGCCGCTCGACGTACTTGGCGATGATGTCGACCTCGAGGTTGACCGGGTCGCCGGCCTGCTTGAGGCCGAGCGTGGTCAGCGCGAGCGTGGTGGGGATGAGGCTGACGGTGAAGAAGTCGGGGCCCGCCTCGACCACGGTGAGGCTGATGCCGTCGACCGTGACGGAGCCCTTCTCGACCACGTACCGGGACAGGCTCGCGGGCAGGGAGACCTTCACGATCTCCCAGTTCTCCGAGGGCCGGCGCTCCAGGACCGTGCCGGTGCCGTCGACGTGGCCCTGCACGATGTGCCCGCCGAGACGGGCGCCGACGGCGGTGGGGCGTTCGAGGTTGACGCGCGATCCGACGGACAGGGCGCCGAGGCTGGAGCGGTCCAGGGTCTCCGCCATGACGTCGGCGGTGAACTCGTCGCCCTCGTGGTCCACGACGGTCAGACAGACGCCGTTCACCGCGATGGAGTCGCCGTGCTGGGCGTCCTGAGTCACCACGGGTCCGCGGAGCCTGAAGCGGGACGCGTCGCCGAGGTTCTCGACGGCGGTGACCTCGCCCAGCTCTTCGACGATTCCGGTGAACACTTCCCGGGTCCTCCCTGCCTCTTGGGGCACGGACTCCGGGGCCTGTCGATGACGACAGAATCAACGGACGACGACATCAGGGGCGACGCCGGACGGAGGTCCGTCCACAGGGAACGGACCTACTACGGCGGCGTGCATGATGCCCGCCCGCCGCGCACTGCCTCCCATCCGGACTTTCACCGTCGGTCCAGGAATTTCACCTGGTCAACCGGCCACTGGATGCGGCCGGGTCGCGGACTGTAACCGCCGGTTCGGAATTACACCGACCCCGGAGTGCGCTGCTTCTGGTACAGGGCCAGTGTGCCACGCTGATCGGCACCCGTGCGGGTGAACCCCTGTGTGGTGGCTCACAGGACGGTTCCATGGACTTCTGTACCGCGCTCTGGCCAGGTCAACTCCGGTAAGCGCTACGGGATTCCAGGTTTGGTCCATACCTATTGACGCTCTGGTCTAGTCCTCTTAGGGTCGGCGATCACGGCCCCTTGAGCGGCCCCCGAGCGGCCCGGCGGCGGTGACGAAAGGCCCTTGCCCGCCGCCGGGTCTCACCATGGAGGGGACGGCCGGCAAGCGCGGCCGGGACGCCGACCCGGCGGCCCCGGCGGGGATGTCACATTCCACGGCCGTTTTCCGGTCGTACCGGAGCGAGGGCGTTCCAGTCGGGGACGTCCGGCGTCCCGAAGGGCTGAACGACATGAGCACAATCCTGGTGACCGGCGGCACCGGAACCCTCGGCCGGCTCGTCACGGAGCGGCTGCGCGCGGACGGCCACGAGGTGCGGGTGCTCAGCAGGCACGCGCAGCCGTACGCCGTCGACCTGCGCGCCGGCGGGCCCGGCCTGGACGCGGCCGTCGCCGGTGTGGACACGATCGTGCACTGCGCGAGCGCCCCGCGCGGTGACGAGCAGGCGGCCGCGCACCTGATCGCGGCGGCCCGGAAGGCGGACGTGCCGCACCTGCTCTACATCTCGATCGTCGGGGTGGACGCGGTGCCTCTCGGCTACTACCGGTCCAAGCTCGCCGTCGAGAAGCTCGTCGAGGAGTCCGGGCTCGGCTGGACGATCCTGCGCGCGACCCAGTTCCACGACTTGGTGGTGCGGCTGCTGGAAGGGCTCTCCAAGTCGCCGGTGCTGCTGCTCCCGGCTGGGGTGAGCGACCAGCCCGTCGAGGTCTCCGAGGTCGCCGACCGGCTGGCGGAACTGGCGGCCGGCGCTCCGGCGGGGCGCGTCGAGGACATGGGAGGACCCGAGGTCAGGACGTTCCCCTCGCTGGCGCGGGCGTATCTGCGGGCCGCCGGGAAGAAGCGCCCGCTGGTGGGAGTGCGGCTCGCGGGCAAGGCGTACCGGGGCATGCGGGCCGGCGGTCACCTGACCCCGGAGCACGCCGCCGGGAAGGGGACCTTCGAGGAGTACCTGGCGCGGCGCTTCTGACCTCCCGGCGGCCCGCCCGTCACCGCGCCCGCCCCCACCGGGGCACGAGCCGCACGCTGCCTGCCTGCCAAGGCGGTCCCCGTACGGCGCTCACGGCCCGGCGTGGAAGTGCCGGCCGGGAGTCCGAGCGTCGGCGCGAGCCCGGGAGTCCATGGCGTCGACGCGAGCCCCGGAACCCTGGCCGCCCGCGCGTGCCCCGAAAGCCTCCCGCCTCAGCCCGAGGCCGGGCGCGGCACCGCACGGTCCCCCGGCGGGAACAGCGCGTCCTGGGCGCCGTCGCGGGCCGTCAGGAGCGCGCCGCGCAGGACGGCCGTACCGCCGAGCGCACTCGCCCGGACCTCCGTCGGCAGCGGCGACATGCGCAGGAGCCGCCGCGAGACGCGTGAGGCCAGCGCCTGCCCGCCCGCCTGCCCGGTCTCGCCGCCGAGGACCACGCAGCCGGGGTCCAGCACGGCGATGACCGAGGCGGCGCCGATGGCGACGCGGTCGGCGAGGACGTCGAGGAACCGGACGGCTCCCGGGTCGCCGGGGGCCGCCACCGCCTCCCGCACCAGGGCCGCGGCGTGCGGCTCGTACGGTGGCGCGACCGCGGTGACGCCGTGCTCGGCCGCGAGGGCGGCGATGGCGGCGGACCCGGCCAGGGAGTGGAAGCCGCCCTCGCAGTCGGTCGCCGAGGGCAGGGTCGTGGTGCCCGGCACCGGAAGGAAGCCGATCTCCCCCGTGCCGCCGGAGGCGCCCCGGCGGAGGGCGCCGTCGAGCACGACGGCGGCACCGGTGCCGTGGCCGAGCCACAGCAGCACGAAGGTCTCGCGGTCGCGGGCCGCCCCGTCGCGCTGTTCGGCGAGGGCCGCGAGGTTGGTCTCGTTCTCCACCAGGACCCGGGCCGGCAGGCGTTCCTGGAGCGCCGCGATGAGCCGCCGGTGCCACTCCGGCAGGCCCGAGGAGTCGCGCAGTTCGCCGGAGGCCGGGTCGATCAGGCCGGGGGCGCCGATGCCGACCGTGTGCAGCCGTTCCGCGCCCGCGTCCTTGGCCGTGCGTTCGACCAGCGCGACGGCCTGCTCCACGGCGGCGCCCGTCCCCGCGTCGCCCGCGATCGGGAGCGAGGCCCGCCCGAGTTCGGCGCCGAGCAGGTCCGCGACGACGACCGTGACCCCCTCGGTCCTGACGTCCAGCGCGGCGAGCTGCGCGCGGTCGGCGACGATGCCGTACACCCGGGCGTTCGGGCCGCGGCGCTGTTCCCCGGACTCCCCCACGACCGCGATCAGGCCGGCGGCGGTGAGGCGTTCGACGAGGTCGGCGACGGTGGGCCGGGACAGTCCCGTGAGCTGCTTCAACCGGCCGGCCGTCAGGGGCCCTTCCTGCTGCAGGAGCCGCAGGGCGAGCCGGTCGTTGATGGCCCGGGCGGTGCTCGGAGATGCGGGCATGCCGGGATCCTTCCAGATGCGGAGGGCACGCGGCCCCGGGCCACCGGGCCCTGACCCCGTCTATTTATCAGGCAGGGTTCCTGATAGTTTACGACGGCAAGCGTCGGAGGACGTCCGGGAGGGGCAGCGGGGCATGAGCGAAGTGATCTACGACAAGCGCGAGTTGAGGCGGGCGCGGTACGCCGTGGCCGCCGTGTTCGCGGTGCACGGCGCGGTCACCGGCTCCTTCGCCACGCGCGTGCCGTGGATCCAGGACCACGCCGGTATCGGTGCGGGCCAGCTCGGCATCGCGCTCGCGTTCCCGGCGATCGGGGCGTCGGTGGCGATGCCGCTCGCGGGCCGGATCACGCACACCTTCGGCGCCCGTACGGCACTGCGCGGGCTACTGGCCCTGTGGACGCTGTCGCTGGTCCTGCCGGCCCTGGCGCCGAACCTGCTCACCCTGTGCCTCGCGCTCTTCGCGTACGGCGCCACCGCCGGCATGGCGGACGTGGCCATGAACGCGCTCGGGGTCGAGGTCGAGAACCGTCTCGACCGGTCGATCATGTCCGGGCTGCACGGCATGTGGAGCGCGGGCGCCCTGGCCGGCTCGGCGGCCGGCACCCTCGCCGCGCACCTCGGCTCGGACGCGCGCCTGCACCACGTCCTGGCGTCGGCGGTGCTGACCGTGCTCGGCCTGGTCGCCTGCCGCTGGGTGCTCGACCTGAAGCCCACGGAGGACGAGGAGCCGCCGCCGCGTTTCGCGCTGCCGCCCAAGTCGGCGCTGCTCATCGGCGCGGTCGGGTTCTGCGCGGTGTTCGCCGAGGGCGCGAGCCTGGACTGGTCGGCGGTCTACCTGCGGGACCAGCTGGAGACCTCGGCGGGGCTCGCGGCGGCCTCGACGACCGGCTTCACGCTCACCATGGCGATCGCGCGGCTGGCCGGCGACAAGGTCGTGGACCGCTTCGGGGCCGTGCACACCGTGCGCGTCGGGGGTGTCCTCGCCACGCTCGGTGGACTGCTGGTGGTGTTCGCCGGGCATCCGGCCGCCGCGATGGCGGGCTTCGCCCTGATGGGCCTCGGCATCGCGGTCGTCGTACCGCTGGCGTTCGCGGCGGCGGGGCGCAGCGGCCCCAACCCGAGCCTGGCCATCGCGGGCGTCGCCACCATCACCTACACGTCCGGGCTGGTGGCGCCGAGCGCGATCGGCACGCTGGCGCAGGCGACCAGCCTGATGGTGTCGTTCGGGCTGGTGACCGTGCTCGCGTGCGCCCTCGTCGTGTTCGCGGGCGTCCTGCGCGCCGGCGACCGCAACCGCACGCAGGTCAGTCCCGCGAGCGCAGCAGTTCCCGGCCCACGGCCCTGAACCGCTCGCTCCACGGCGTGGGGCGCAGCGTGCCGGCGTCGAGCCGGACGAGGACCCGGCTGCCGTGCGCGTAGGTCACCGCGCCGTCGGCCGAGCAGAAGCGGAAGCCGTACGTCAGTCCGGTGTTCCCGAGCCGCTCCAGCCAGAGGTGGACGGCGTACTCGCCGGGCCGGTTCACCGGGGCCTCGTAGCTGATCCGCAGCTCCTTGACCGCGTTGCAGAAGTCGCCCGCCGCCTCCCAGTCGCCCTCGAAGCCGAAGCCGCGCTCGTGCCACAGGGCGGTCCAGGCACGCTCGACCAGGACGGGATAGCGGGCGTTGTGGAGGAGTCCGAGGGCGTCCAGGTCGTCGAAGTGGACGGTGACGGGGACGAGCCGGCCGTCCCGCAGGGCGGGTACGGCGGGCGGTGCTTCGACGGTCACGGGCGGGGCTCCTGAGGGTGCCGGAGGAAAGGGTGCAACCGCCCCATACTAAGCAACCGCTCAGCAGCCCCCGCCGGGGAGGTGCAGGTCAGCCCGCTATCGAGTCCAGCTGCTCCGCCGCCGGCCGCAGGTACCAGAGGTCGCCGCCGGGCGGCGCCTCCAGCTCCGGGAGCGCGGCGCGGGCGGCCCGGTCCCCCGCGTCGGCGGCGGCGTGCACGACGTCGCTCGCGGCGAAGCGGTGGAACTCCAGCTCCGGGTACGGCCAGGGGCTCGCCCCGGTGGCGGCCGGCAGCAGGAAGCGGACGGCCTTGAACAGACTCTGCCCGTCCGGTCCTTCGTACGCCCAGAGGTTCACGCCGACGTGCCGGCCGACGGCCGCGAGCCGGGTGCAGGCGACCAGGTCGAAGGTCGAGTAGTGCCAGCTGCGGGTGCGGGCCAGCTCCTGCGGCTGGCTGCCGTCGGCGGCGATCTGCGGGTCGATGCGCGCGGACCGCGCGTCCAGGACGGTCCGCCGGGCGAGGTCCCGGTCGCCGGTCGCGGAGGCCAGGGCGGCGACCAGCAGGTCGTAGAAGGTGCCGTGGTTGTTCTTCGCGGCGCCCTCCTCCCGGCCGAAGGGGCTGTCGGTCAGCCAGTCGCGGAAGCCCGTGTTCCACTCGCGCATCGCGGAGCGGTCGCCCTTCGTCCAGCCCGGGGCGCCGGCCTCCAGGATCGCGACGGCGTCGAGGACGCTGGTGTACGACTGCGAGAAGTCGATGATGCCGATGGCCCGGCCGTCGTACCGGCACGGGATGAACTGCCCGTGGTCCAGGTTCGGGTTCATCCGGGTGTCCGGGTCGAGGAACCAGGTCCGCAGCACCGAGGCCGCCTTCTCGGCGTACCGCCGCTGCCCGGTGTAGTACCAGGCCAGGGACAGGTCGTAGGTGGAGTCGAAGACCTTCTCCGCGTCCTGACGGTCGGTGCCGGTGTCGACCTCGGGATTGCGCTGCCCGTCCCGCTGGACGTAGGGGCAGCCCCAGGGGTTGTCCGCGGTCCTGGGCTGCGAGGGCCACCAGTAGGGGGCCTGGCTCAGATAGTCGTGCACGTCGCCGCCGGGCGCCGGGCGGGGTTTGTCGACCACCGTCCAGGGGCCCTGGTCCAGCCAGCCGTCGGCGCGGGCCGTCAGGCCGCGGAGCGCGCTCACGAGCCGGGGATCGCCGCGGTCGAGCCGGGCCTTGGCCCGCTGGAGCCCGGCACCGTCCAGGACGACGGTTCTCGGGGCGCGGGGGGCCTCGTGGGCGGTGGCGGTGGGGGTGACACCGGCGGCGAGGGCGGCCACGGCCACCAGGACGACACCCAGGCGCGAGCGTGCGCGCATCGAGCACTCCGATCAAGTACATGAACGCAGTTCACGAGCAGGACCCGGTGAGCGTAGGACCCCCGCACAGCCCTGACAATGGTCCGGACACATTTCACGTACGAAGAAAGCGAAGCATCACCATGAATCTCGGCGTGCGCTGGAAGCTGCACGGTGACGGGCGCACGCCCGCGCCCGGAGCGGTGGTCCGCCCCGACGAACGCCTGTCGTGGCCCCGCACGGCCGGGCTCGGCGCCCAGCACGTGGTGGCCATGTTCGGGGCGTCCTTCGTCGCACCCGTGCTGATGGGCCTCGACCCCAATCTCGCGATCATGATGTCCGGCGTCGCGACCGTGATCTTCCTGCTCGCGACCCGCGGCCGGGTGCCCAGCTACCTCGGCTGCTCGCTGTCCTTCGTGGGCGTGGCCGCGGTGATCCGCGCCCAGGGCGGCACGAGCGCCACCGTGACCGGCGCGGTCCTGGTGGTGGGCGCCGCGATGTTCCTCGTGGGGCTCGCCGTGCAGCGGTTCGGGGCGCGGATCATCCACGCGGCCATGCCCCCGGTCGTCACCGGCGCGGTCGTCATGCTGATCGGCTTCAACCTCGCGCCCGTGACCGCCACCACCTACTGGCCGCAGGACCAGTGGACGGCGCTCCTCGTCATGCTGTTCACGGGCCTGGCCGTGGTGTGCCTGCGCGGCTTCTGGTCCCGCGTGGCGATCTTCCTGGGCCTGGTCTTCGGCTACGCGATCTCCTGGGTGTTCGACCGGGTCTTCGGCCGGATCCACTCGGTGGACGCGAGCGGCAAGCTCACCGACCACTGGCGGCTCGACCTCTCCGGGGTCGGCTCGGCGGACTGGGTCGGCCTGCCGTCCTTCCACGGGCCGAGCTTCCAGTGGTCGGCGATCCTCGTCGCGCTGCCGGTGGTGATCGCCCTCGTCGCCGAGAACGCCGGGCACGTGAAGGCCGTCGGCGAGATGACCGGCGACCCGCTGGACGACAAGCTGGGCACCGCGATCTCCGCGGACGGCGTCGCCTCCATGCTCTCCACGGCCGTCGGCGGCCCGCCGAACACGACGTACTCCGAGAACATCGGCGTGATGGCCGCGACCCGGGTCTACTCGACGGCCGCCTACTGGGCCGCCGCCGGCTTCGCGCTCCTCTTCGGCCTCTGCCCCAAGTTCGGCGCCGTCGTCGCCGCGATCCCGGGCGGCGTCCTCGGCGGCATCACCGTCATCCTGTACGGCATGATCGGCCTGCTCGGCGCGCAGATCTGGCTGAACGCGGGCGTCGATCTGCGCAACCCGCTGAATCTGGTGCCGGCCGCCGCGGGCATCGTCATCGGCGTCGGCAACGTCACCATGACCTTCACCGACACCTTCTCGCTGAGCGGCATCGCGCTCGGCACCGTCGTCGTGATCACCGGCTACCACGCCCTGCGGGCCATGGCCCCGGCCCACCTCAGGACGCAGGAGCCGCTGCTCGACTCCGGGACCTCCTCGTACGACGCCGCGGACGCCCCGGCGGACCCGGAGCCCGTTCGGGAGCGCCGCGCCGACTCGTAGGCGTGGGCGGTCCGGCAGGTCCCCGGGGTGTCGCCTCGGCGCCGGGCGCGCAGGGCTGACGCGGACGGGGCCCCCACTCCCCCGGTGGGCGCCGTTCCCCCGTTCCGGGGAAGCGTCCGGCCCGGCGGCACCGCCCCCGGGGCGGGCCGGGCACCCTGCCCACATGGC
>NZ_JBSGZN010000070.1:0-32711 GCF_053611025.1 Streptomyces sp. NPDC054842 | reverse complement strand
GGTACGCGGCCGCCGCCGCGTACCCGACGGCCCGGTACTCAGGCCGGCAGCGCCATCAGCGCCACCGGGGAGGAGGTCGGCTCGGCGGACCCGCCGGCCGGTTCGACGGTGATGCCCATCCCGGACGCCCCGTCGACGGACCCCTCCATCAGGACGGCCTCCGTCGTGCGCCCGGGATCCATCAGCCCGGCGGACCGCATGGTCCCCGCGTCGTCGAACCAGAGCTGGTACACCTTGCCGTCCGGCGGCTCGGCCATGCCCGAGGCGATGAACACGGCCTCGTCGAGGCTCTTGGAGACGACGACCGTGCCCCGGGCCCCGTCCGCGAGCTGCGCGCTGCGCGTCTTCGCGTCCGGGGCGCTCAGCACCGACGCCACCGCGTCCGTACGCTGCTCGGCCCGCTGCGCCTGCTGTCGCGCGTCCTGCGCCTGCTCGCGCTGCCACACGGTCGTCCCGCCCAGCGCCGCCGCGGCGGCGAGGCACGCGGCGAGCGCCCAGCGCGACAGGCCGCGGGCGCGGGCCGCCGACCGCGCGGACCGCGGCAGGGGGACGGTGACGGGAGCCTCCTGGCGGACCGTCGTGATCCGTTGCAGCACGCGGGTCCTCAGTTCCGGGCGCGGCACGGCCGACATGGCGAGAGCCAGCCGCGCGGCCGTCTCGGTCAGTTCCTGGACCTCTTCCGTGCAGGCCTCGCAGTCCGCGGCATGCCGCTCGAAGGCGCCGCGCTCGTCCTCGGAGAGCGCGTGCAGGGCGTACGCGCCGGTCAGTGTGTGCAGGTCGACGGTGGTCACGCCGCCACCCCCAGGCAGTCGCGCATCCGGATGAGGCCGTCGCGCAATCGTGTCTTGACCGTGCCGAGCGGCAACGACAGCAATTCAGCCACCTCCCGATACGTCAGGCCCCGGTAGTACGCCAGCGTCACCGACTGGCGCTGCAGTTCCGTCAGGGTGCGCAGACAGCGCCGCACCTGTTCGCGCTCCAGACGGGCCTCCACCTGCTCGGTCACCTCGTCGTACTCGGGCGTGCGTTCCAGCAGGGCCGCCTTGTGGTCGCGCGCGGCCGAGGCCTCGACCGAGCGCACCCGGTCCACGGCGCGCTGGTGGGCGAGGGTCAGCACCCAGTTGAGCACCGAGCCGCGGTCGGGCCGGTAGCGGGCGGCCGTCCGCCACACCTCGACGAGCACCTCCTGGGCGACCTCCTCCGACTGGGCCCGGTCGCGCAGCACGGCGCGCACGATGCCCAGCACGGGACTCGCCACGGCGTCGTAGACGGACGCGAAGGCATCCTGGTCCCCGCGCGCCACCTCGCCCATCAGCTCCTGCAGACTCGGCTCCGTGTACGGGTTTCTCCCGATCTCCACGGCTTCTCTCACGGGACGGTCCTCCAGGGCGTGCGAGTGTTACGGGATTGATCCGGAGCCGGTGCCGCGGCGGATTGGTCCACGCCCGAAACCGCCGGGTCCGGTGGGCCGCGTCCGTGCCGTCACCGCATCCGGGAAACAGGTGCCGGTGCGTCTTCCGAGCCGGTCACCGCCAGGCCGTCACCTCCTGCTGGAGGCAGCTGCGCAGCTGGTGGAGCCCCCGCCGGGCGTGGCTCTTGACGGTGCCCAGCGGCCAGCCGGTGCGCTGGGCGATCTGCGTCTGCGTCAGGTCCTCGTAGAAGGCGAGATGCAGGACCCGGCGCTGCGGCGCGGGCAGTCTCGCCAGTTCGTGCCGCAGCAGGACCCGGTCGAGGACGGACTCGGGATGCTGCGCGGAATGGTCCGCGGCGGCCAGGGCGGATCCCGCGGCGGCGACGAGGTCGCTGCGCCGGGCCCGCGCGGACAGGGCGTCGGCGATCTTCCGCCGGGTGATGCCGACCAGCCAGCCGGCGAAGACACCGCGGTCGGCGCGATAGCCGCCGCGGCCCCGCCAGGCGGCGAGGAACACCTGCTGGGTGACGTCCTCGGCCTCCCTGGTGTCGCCCAGGGAACGCCAGGCGAGCGTGTGCACCAGCGCTCCCCAGCGCCGGTAGGCGACGGCCAAGGCCCGCTCGTCGCCCGCCACGAAGCCCTCGACGAGGGCCGTGTCGGCGATCGTCTCCGCCTCAGGGTCCCTTCGGGGCAACGTAGTTGCCGTCATGACCACGACTCCTCACGGTGGGGCGCAATCCGCTTCTCCGGTGCTCTCATGCTCCGAACCGCACAGATGGGCGACAACTCGCATCGTTTCTGCGTCGTATAGTCGACGCATGAGCGAGACCGGACCGTCCCGCCGGCTGCCGGAGCCGCCGCCCCCGGAAGCCGGCGTCACCACCGGCGCCCTGGCCCGCCGGCTCGGGGTGTCGCCCACGACCCTGCGCTCCTGGGACCGCAGGTACGGCGTGGGGCCCGCGGTGCGTGCGGACGGACGCCACCGTCGCTGGACGCCCCAGGACGTCGCGATGCTGGAGACGATGTGCCGCCTGACGTCGTCCGGGGTGCCGCCCGCGGAGGCGGCCCGCGCCGCCAAGGAGGCCGCCGGCGCCCTCATGCCCTCGCCCCGCCCGTCGTCCCCCGGCCCCTCGTCGGCCGCCGGGACCGCCGCCCCCGGCCGCTCGCGCGCGGCCGGCGCCCTGCCCCTCGGCAACGCCCGGCAGGAGTGCCGGGGCCTGGCCCGCGCCGCCGTCCGGCTCGACGCCCCCGCCGTGGAGCAGCAGCTGGCGGCCCTGGTGGAACTGCACGGTGTGGTCGCCACCTGGGAGGACGTGATGGTGCCGACGCTGCACGCCGTCGGACGCAAATGGGAGTCTTCCGGGGACCGGTACGTGGAGGTGGAGCACCTGCTGTCCTGGCACATGTCCACGGCTCTGCGCCGCGCGACCTGGCCGGCCGGCCCGAAGACCGTGGACACCGGGGCGGGCCCCGTCGTCCTCGCCTGCGTCCCCGGTGAACAGCACACGCTGCCCCTGGAGGCACTCAACGCCGGACTCGCCGAGGCCGGCCTGCCCACCCGGATGTTCGGCTCGGCCGTCCCCGTGGAGGCCCTCACCGCCGCCGTGGGGCGACTGGGCCCCTCGGCCGTCGTGCTGTGGTCCCAGGCGCGGTCCACGGCCAGCCTGCCCCTGGCGCGGCACGTCGCGGGCACGCGCTGGGGCGTCAAGGGCGCGCGCCGACGGCCGGTCGTCGTGCTCGGCGGCCCCGGCTGGGCGGGCCACCGGACCCAGGGGATGCTGCGTCCCCCGGGGCTGCGGGAAGCGCTCGCCGCGTTGGCCGCCACCCACGGCCCCGGCGCCCAGGAAGCACACGCCTGACCGTCCCGTCCCGTGCCCGGCTGCCTCCGGGGTCCCGGCATCCATGCATCCGCGGAACCGGGGCAACGGGAAGAACGGGGTGCGGCACGTACGCGACCGCGTACGGCGGATGCCCGCGGGCGTTCCGGCGGGACGCCCTCCACAATGTGAAGGGTGGTAGCCATGGCCGGGACCCGCGCAGCGGCGGACGTGCTGGTGGTCGGAGCGGGTCTCGCCGGCCTCGCCTGCGCCCGGGACCTCATCGACTCGGGGCTGACCGTCCGCGTCCTGGAGGCGTCCGACGCGGTCGGCGGACGCATGCGCACCGACCGCGTGGGCGGCTTCACCGTCGACCGCGGCTTCCAGGTCTTCAACACCTCCTACCCGCAGGCCCGCCGGCGGCTGTCCGTGCGCGACCTGCGTCTGCGGCCCTTCACCCCCGGAGTCCTCGTCCACACCGACGAGGGCAGGCTCCGCTTCGCCGACCCGACCCGCACGCCCCGCATGGCCGCCGACCTGCTGCCCGGACGGCTCGCGGGCCCCCGCGACCTGCTCGCCCTCGGCACCCTCTCGGCCCGGGACATGCTGGCCCCGGTGCGCCTGCTCAAGCGCGGGCAGGACCGCACGACCCGGACGGCGCTGGCCGCCGCCGGGTTCTCCGAGGAGTTCGTCGAGCGCTTCTTCCGCCCGTTCCTCTCCGGCGTCTTCCTGGAGGACGAGCTGGAGACCTCCAGCCGCGTCTTCCACCTGGTCTGGCGCAGCATGCTGCGCGGCACCCTCTGCCTGCCCGCCCACGGCATCGGAGCCGTGCCCCGTCAGCTCGCGGACGCCCTGCCCTCGGGAACGGTCCGCCTGGAGACCCCCGTGGACGGCCTCACCGACGAGGGAGTCCGGCTCGGTGCGGGCGACGAGGTCCCCGCGCGCGCCGTCGTGGTCGCCACCGGGCCCGGCCCCGCCGTCGGACTGCTGCCCGAGCTCGACCTCCCGCCGTACCGCGTCGTCACGACGTACTACCACGTGGCGGAGCGCCCGCCGCTCGCCGAACCGACGCTGCTCACCGACACCCGCCGCCGGTTCCTCAACACGTGTGTGCTCAGCGAGGTGGTCCCGGGCTACGCGCCGCCCGGCTCCTCGCTGGTCGCGACGTCGGTCCTCGGCGGCGACGACGAGGGCCGGGAGGCCGGTGTGCGCGCCGCCCTCGCGGAGGTGTACGGGACACCGACGGACGGCTGGCAGCTGCTGACGCTGCGGACCGTGCCGGACGCGCTGCCCGCCATGCCGCCCCCGCAGCCGCTCAGCCGCCGTGCCCTCGTCGCCCCGGGACGCTACGTGTGCGGGGACCACCGTGCCACGGGATCCGTCCAGGGAGCGCTGGCCAGCGGGGCACGGGCCGCCCGCGAGGTGCTGCGGGACCTGGGCAGGTAGCCGCGCCGACCGGCCCGCCCCGGCCGGGGCTCCGCTCAGCCGCCGCTGCGGGCCTGCTTGAAGCGGGCGAGTCCCTCCGACAGCTCCACGACGGGGCCCGGGTAGTCGAAGGCGGCGCGCTCGGGGGCCGCGAGTTTCCAGGGCTCGTGCACGGCGGAGGCGTCGAGCCCCGCGAGCTCGGGCACCCAGCGCCGTACGTACGAGCCGTCGGGGTCGTACCGCTTCGCCTGGATCACCGGGTTGAGCACCCGGTTGGGCCGGGTGTCCGTGCCGGTGCCCGCGACCCACTGCCAGTTCAGCTGGTTGTTGACGAGGTCACCGTCGACCAGCAGGTCCAGGAAGTGCCGGGCCCCGACGCGCCAGTCCACGTACAGCGTCTTGGTCAGGAAGCTCGCGGTCAGCAGCCGGCCGCGGTTGTGCATCCAGCCCTCGTGGCGCAGCTGGCGCATCGCCGCGTCGACCAGCGGGTAGCCGGTGCGCCCCTCCTTCCAGGCGGTCAGGTCCCGCTCGGCGGAGGTGCCGGACCGCCAGCGGTCGTTGCGCGTGCGGTAGTCCGCGGTGGCCGCGTCCGGTCGCGCGGCCAGCACCTGGTGGTGGAAGTCGCGCCAGGCGAGCTGCCGTACGAAGGCCTCGGAGCCCGGTCCGCCCGCTTGGCGGGCGCGGTGGACCAGCTCGACGGGCGACAGCGTCCCGAAGTGCAGGTGGGGCGAGAAGCGCGAGGTGGCGTCCCCGGCCAGGTCGTCGTGGCGGTCCTCGTAGCCCGCGAGCCCGCCGCGCAGCCAGGCCGCCAGCCGCTTGCGCGCCACGGTCTCGCCCCCGGCGGCCAGCCCCTCGGAGACGCCCGGCGTGGCGTCTCGCGAGGGCAGCGGCTCGGAGTGGACGCCCTCGGGCACCCGGACCCGCCGGGGCGCGCCGAGGACGTCGCGCAGGTGCTGTCCGGACCACCGCCGGAAATAGGGCGTGAAGACGGAGAAGTGGTCGGCGGAGACCGGCGTGACCGCCCCCGGCGCGACCGCCGTGATCACCGTGTCGTGGACGTGCAGACGGCACCCCTCCGCCTCCAGCGCCGCCCGCAGCCGCTCCTCCCTGCGGTGCGCGTAGGCGCTGACCCCGGCCGCCATGTGGACCTCGTCGGCCTCGGCCTCGGCCACCACCTTGCACACCTGGTCGACGACGTCGCCCGAGCGCACGACGAGCCTGCCGCCCCGCTCGCGCAGCTGGGCGTCCAGGTCGGTCAGGCAGTCGGCGAGGAACGCCAGCCGGTTGGGCGCGGTGAATCCGGCCGCGTCGATGGCCGCGTCGCGCACGAACAGCGGCACCACCTCCGCCGGGCCGTCGAGCGCCGCCCGCAGCGGCGGATGGTCGTTCAGGCGCAGGTCGGAGGTGAACAGGACGACCGAGACGTTCATGGTGCGACTCCGGTGCGGGCGGCGGGGAGGGGGCGACCGACTGATTCGGGCGCGGCGCCCCCGGCGGATGCGCGGGTGCGGGCGGCCCGGCGCGCGACGGTCACGGGACGCGGGAGGGCGCGGGCTCCGGCACGCCGGCGGTGGCGTCCCTGGCCGCGGCCTTGGCGATGTTGCGGGCCATCCCGCCGAAGACGACGGCGTGGAAGGGCGAGACGCTCCACCAGTAGGCGTGTCCCAGGAACCCGCGGGGATGGAACAGCGCCCGCTGCCGGTAGCGGGTCCGCCCGTCGTCGCCCACCTCCGAGTACATCTCGAGCCAGGCAAGGCCCGGCAGCCGCATCTCGGCGCGCAGCCGCAGCAGATGGCCGGGCTCGATCTCCTCGACGCGCCAGAAGTCCAGCGAGTCGCCGACCCGCAGCCGGGCGGCGTCGCGGCGGCCACGGCGCAGTCCGACACCGCCCACCAGCCGGTCCAGCCAGCCCCGGATCGCCCAGGCCAGCGGGAAGGAGTACCAGCCGTTGTCCCCGCCGATGCCCTCGATGACCCGCCACAGCGCGGCGGGGGAGGTGTCCACCGTCAGCTCGCGCCGGTCCGTGTAGAGGCTGCCGCCCGCCCAGTCGGGGTCGGTGGGCAGCGGATCGCTGGGGGCGCCGGGCACGGACGCCGACGACCACCGCGTGCTCACCTGGGCGTCGCGGACACGCTGAAGGGCCAGCGTCACCGCCTCGTCGAAACCGATCGGGTGCCCGGGCGGGTCGGGGACGTACCGCGCGATGTCGTGCTCGTGGCACACCACTTCGTGGCGCAGCGACTCGGTGAGCGGGCGGGCGATCGACCGGGGCACCGGGGTGACCAGTCCGACCCAGTGGCTGGAGAGCCGCGGGGTCAGGACCGGCACCGGCACGATGAGGCGACGCGGCAGGCCGGCGATCGAGGCGTAGCGGCGCATCATGTCGAGGTACGTGAGCACTTCGGGGCCGCCGAGGTCGAAGGCCCGGCTGACGTCGGCCGGCATCCGCGCGCTGCCGACGAGGGTGCGCAGCACGTCCCGTACCCCTATGGGCTGGATGCGGGTGTGCACCCAGCTCGGGGTGACCATCACCGGCAGCCGCTCCGTCAGGTAGCGCAGCATCTCGAACGACGCGGAGCCGGAGCCGATGATGACGGCCGCCCGCAGCACGGTGGTGGGCACGCCCGAGTCGAGGAGGATGCGGCCCACCTCGGCGCGGGACCTGAGGTGCGGCGACAGCTCCTCCTCGGGCACGCCCTCGGGGGTGAGGCCGCCGAGGTAGACGATGCGCCGGACGCCCGCGGCCCGGGCCTGCTCCCCGAAGACGCGGGCCGCCCGGCGGTCGGTGTCCTCGAAGTCGTCCCCGGTGCCCAGCGCGTGCACCAGGTAGTACGCGACGTCCATGCCGCGCATCGCCTCGCCGACCGACTCCGCGTCCGTGACGTCGCCGCGTACGACCTCCGCGTCGCCCGCCCAGGGATGGTCGCGGAGCTTGGCGGGGGAGCGGGCCAGGCAGCGGACGCGGTGTCCCGCCGACAGCAGCTCGGGGACCAGCCGGCCTCCGATGTAGCCCGTGGCGCCGGTCACCAGACAGTTCAGGCCGGGGCCGGCCTCGTCAGCGCTCATCGCTTCTCCGCTCACCATGTCGTCCGTTTCCGTCGGCCCCCTTCGCGATCTCTTCCACGCGGAGGGCCCCGACGGATGCGCGCGTGTACTCCGTCCGGGGCCGGGGCCTTCGCGCGCGTGGGGGAACGCGGACTTCTATAGGCTGATCGCGTGGCTGGACGAGACGGCGGTGACGACCGCGCGCGTGACCGCGAGCGCGACGGCGACCCGGCGCGCACCGGTACGGCGCCCGCGGACCTCCGTGCCTTCGCCGTGCAGCTGCGCCGGATGAACGGTGAGATCAACCGCCTGGTGCACGGGTTCGCCGGCGAGCACGGCCTGCACGCCACCGACATCCAGGCGCTGGCCGCGATCCTCGACTCGGCCGAGCCGCTCACGCCGGGGCGGCTGCGCGAGCACCTCGGGCTCACCTCGGGCGCCGTGACCGCCTGTCTTGACCGGCTGGAGCGGGCCGGTCACATCCGCCGGGTCCGGGAGAGCGCCGACCGCCGTGTCGTCCACGTCCACTACGTCCCGGACGCCCGGTCTGTGGCCCGCGCGCATTTCCGGCCGCTCGCGCAGGCCACCGAGACGGTCCGCTCGCGCTTCGGCGAGGAGGAGCTGTCGGTGGTGCTCCGGTTCCTGACGGCTCTCAACGAGGAGCTGTCCACCGTGCGGTCACCCGGCCGCTGAGCCTTCTACGGCCGTTGGCTCGTCCGCCCGCTGAGCCCGCTGAGCCCGCTGAACCGGCTGGCCGCTGAAAGGCATCTGCCCGCTGCATCCGGGCAGGCGCCTTGTCGGGAAGGGAAGAGCGTGGGCTACGATCCGGACCCACTATCTCTCAATGATTGAGATTGTTTTTCATTGAGATACCTGGCCCTGTCGTCATCCCTGGAGAGCGATGTCCCTCACCCCGCGGCGAGCCCGCTGGCTGCTGCCCCTCGTCCTGCTCGTCGCCTGGCTCGGCATCGGCGCGACCCTGGGGCCCTACGCCGGAAAACTGGGCGATGTCGCCACCAACGACCAGGCCGCCTTCCTGCCGCGCAACGCCGAATCGACCAAGGTCATCGCGGAGCAGCGCGCGTTCCGGCAGAGCGAGACACTGCCGGCGATCGTCGTCTGGACCGCCGACGGCGCCCGGATGAAGGCGGACCAGCGCGCCGCGGCCACCCGCGCCCTGGCCTCCCTCGCCGACGCGCCGGGCGTCGTCGGCAAGGTGTCGCCCGCACTCCCCTCCGAGGACGGCGAGGCACTCCAGGGAGTCGTCCGGCTCGAACCCGGTCTCGGTGACGAACTGCCCACGGCACTCGACCGGATCCGTGCGGCCGCCGGACAGGTCCCCGGCACCACCGTCCAGGTCGCGGGCCCCGCCGCCAGCCAGGCGGACCTGTCCGACGCGTTCGCCGGCATCGACGGACTGCTGCTCGGGGTGGCCCTGGTGACCGTGCTGGTGATCCTGCTGCTCGTCTACCGCAGCCTGCTGCTGCCCCTGGTCATCATGGTCGGCGCGGTCTTCGCGCTCGGCCTCGCCTGCGCCGTCGTCTACGTCCTCGCCGACCACGACGTCGTACGCGTCGACGGCCAGGTGCAAGGCATCCTGTCCATCCTCGTCATCGGCGCCGCCACCGACTACGCCCTGCTGCTGACCGCGCGCTACCGCGAGGAACTCGCCGCCCGCGACGACCGGTTCGCGGCCGCCGGGGCGGCCCTCCGCCGGTCCTGCGGCGCGATCGTCGCCAGCGCCGGGACCGTGGCGCTCGGCCTGCTGGCCCTGCTGCTCAGCGACCTGACGAACAACAGGGCCCTGGGACCCGTCGGCGCCATCGGCATCGTCTGCGCCGTCCTGAGCACGCTGACCTTCCTGCCCGCCGCCCTGGTACTCCTCGGCCCCGCCGCCTACTGGCCGGCCAGGCCCCGTTCCGCCGAGGCCGGGGGAGGCGGACACGGCGTCTGGCGCCGGGTCGCGGCGCTCGTGGACCGCGCACCCCGGAAGGTGTGGGCGTCCGCGCTGGCCGCGCTGCTCGTCTGCGCCGCGTTCGTGCCGACGCTCACCGCGCGCGGGGTCCCCCTGGACGAGACCTTCGTCAACGACGCCCCCTCCGTCGCCGCCCAGGAGACCCTGGGCCGGCACTTCCCTGGCGGCTCCGGCAACCCGGCCGTCGTCGTCGCCGACGCGGACCGCCTCCCGCGGGTCACCGCCGCGGCGCGCGGCACCGAGGGCGTCGTCTCGGCCGTGCCGGTGACCGCCACCGGACGGCCCGGCGGGGGAGACCCCCAGGTCGTCGACGGCAGGGCGCGCCTCGACGTCACGCTGCGGGCCCCCGCGGACAGCGACGCGGCCAAGGACACCGTCGCGCGCCTGCGCGAGGCGGTCCACGCCGTGCCCGGCGCGGAAGCGCTGGTCGGCGGCTACACCGCGCAGCAGTACGACACCCAGAACACCGCCGAGCGCGACCGCACCCTCATCGTCCCCGTGGTGCTCGCCATCATCCTGCTCATCCTGACCGGGCTGCTCCGCTCCCTGCTGATGCCGGTCCTGCTGGTGGCCACGGTCGCCCTCAACTTCCTCGCCACGCTGGGCGTCTCCGCCCTCGTCTTCCGGCACGGCTTCGGCTTCACCGGCACCGACGCCTCCGTCCCCCTGTACGGCTTCGTGTTCCTGGTGGCCCTCGGCGTGGACTACAACATCTTCCTCATGTCCCGGGTCCGCGAGGAGTCGCTGCGCCACGGGGTGCGCCAGGGCGTGCTGCGCGGACTGGTGGCGACGGGAGGTGTCATCACCTCGGCCGGTGTGGTGCTGGCGGCCACCTTCGCGGCGCTCGGCGTCATCCCGCTGGCCTTTCTCGTCCAGATCGCCTTCATCGTCGCCTTCGGAGTACTGCTCGACACCCTGGTGGTGCGGTCCCTGCTGGTACCCGCGCTGGTGCGGGACCTGGGGCCCGTCGCGTGGTGGCCCGGCCCCCTCAGCCGGAACCGCGAGGGCGGCCGAGCGGACTGACATGTCCCGGCGGAACGCGGGCAGCCGGTATGTACGAAGTTTCCAGGCGGAGTCGATGGCGGAGGTGTCTGCCGGTATGGGTGCGAAGGTGTTGGAGCGGTTTCCAGCGGGGTCTCCGCGCGGATCGTGGCCGGCGGAGGAGTACGCCGCCCGCCGCCGGGCCGAGGGTGAGCCCGCCACCGTGGTGATGGACCTCAAGTCGGACGCGTTCCTCGTGGTGGTCCCGGCGCGGGACGAAGACGGCAGGGGCTGAGTCCGACGCGGGCCGGCGGGGTGAGCGCCTCGCCGGCACCGGGCGGGGGCTGAGGCGTCCGCCCGGTGCCGGGTGGCTGGTGGCCGCGTCCGCCGGCACCGGGCCGCGGGTGAGCGGGCCGGCGGCCCAGGAACCAGGAGTGGTCCCGGACCGGAGGGGCAGCCCGGCCCGTCGCTCGCGGGAGGCGGGCGCCGCGGGCGTCAGAGCAGCCGCATCGCGAAGCTGACGGTCGTCCCGGGGGCGCCGGGCGTGATGGAGAGCCGGTCGGCCACGAGCCGGGTCAGCCACAGCCCGCCGCCCCGCGCGGGCCCTCCGGGGCCGTGGGCGAGGCCCGTGAGCACGGCCTCCGTGCAGCCGGGACCCCGGTCGCTGATCCGGCACTCGAGCTCACCGCCCCGCCGCAGCAGGACCAGCGTCCCGTCCCCGCCGCCGTGCTGGACGGCGTTGGTGGCCACGGCGTCCATGGCCACGACGAAGTCGGCGCGCCGCGCCTCCACGAGCCCGGCCAGGGTCGCGTGACCCTCCACGAGCACTCGCAGGCGCGGGATGTCGGCACCCGCGAACCGGCTGCGCAGCAGGACGTCCTGAGCGGTCGGCGCACGTCCGTCACCGGTGTCCAGAGCCATGGACCGATCACCCGGACACTTCGATGTCGGCCGGTCGCGCACCCAGGCGGCTCAGCAGCGTGGCGTGACGGGCGGAGCAGCGGATCCGCACCGGGCGCCCGGCGTCCCCGCCCAGCAGCCGCACCAGATCCCGCGCACAGCGCACGCTCAGGAATTCGACGCGCCGCAGATCCATCGTGACCGGGACGTCCCCGGGGCTGCGGTCCAGCGTGTCCCGCAGCGCGCGGACGAAGTGTGCCCGGGTGGTCAGATCGGCCTCACCGACCACGTGCAGCGTCCTCCCCGCGCGCAGGCACCTCAACTGCCCGATCCGGGTGAGGAGATCACGTGGGTGCGCGTGCCGCATGGTCCGCAGCACCGGCTCCTCGAAGCGGTCCTCGTCATAGGCGCAGATCTCGCTGTAGAAGCCGTCGGCGAACAGGTGCCCGGCCCGCTGCTCCCGGTCCATCATCGCCTCGACGTCGGCGCCGAGGTCCGCCACCCAGCCCATGTCGATGTAGGTGCGCAGCCCGGTGAAGCCCTCGGCGCGTGCGCTGCGGGTCTCCTCGGTGATCCGCTCCCACTGCCGGTCCGCTGTGAACTCCCGCTGCGGCGCGATGAGTTGGCGCATGCTGCTCAGCGAAAGGCGGCCCGTGTGCCGGGCCGTCGCCAGCAGCGGGCCGGGCGCCTCCTCGAAGGCCGACCAGAGCTGGCTCTCCGTCAGATGCGGGGGTCCGAAGACGATGACCTTCTCGCCGCGGGCCAGGCCCGCCCACACGAACGCGGACATCACGTCCCGGCCGTGGGTGTCACCCTCGTAGCCGAAGAACGCGTGGTCGCCCGGTCGCATCTGCTGGACCGGTATCGTCCCGGGATGCCGCGTGTGCTCCTCGTGCTCGCTCATGAGCAGGCCCGTTCACCTCCCGACTGCTGTCGCGGTGCTACACAGCGTAGGGGCGGGGGCGGATGTCGCAGGGGGGAACGGCGAGTTCGGTGTCGCGCACCCGCCGAAGCGGTACGGTGCCCTCCTTCCCGGCCGGTCCCGAGCGCGCCCAACGCCTCGGCCGTGCCGCCGAGTTCATTCGGGCATGCGCGTCGGCCGGTCCGGTCGGCTCACGGACCCGCCCAGCTCGGCGGACCTGCGCACGAACGCCTCGTGCAGGTCCTGGGCCGCGCGCGGGACCGACTCGGCCCGGCGGCGCCGCAGCATCAGCAGGACCCGGGTCGTGTCGTCGCCGAGCGGACGGTGGGTGATCGCGCCGCGCCGCTCCAGCGGGTCGCCGACGACGCTGAAGTCGGGCAGCACCGTGCAGCCGAGTCCCTCGGCGACCATCAGCTTGCCCATCTCGGCGCCGTCCGTCGAGTACGCGAAGACGGGCCCGTGCCCCTCCAGCAGCCGCCGGACGTAGCGGTGCATGACGTACCCGGAGCGCATCGCGATCAGCGGTTCGTCGAGGAGTGCGGACACCGGCACGACCGGCAGTGCGGTCAGCGGACTGTCCGGATGCACGCACAACACCGGCCTTCCGCGCAGGAGTTCGGTGCTCTCGAAACCGGCCGGCATGTCGTCGCCGTCGAGGTGGTTGACCAGCCCGAGGTCGAGGCCGCCCTCCGCCAGGGTGCGGTGGATGTCGGACTGCTGGGCGCCCACCACCTCCACCTGGGTCAGGGGATGGGCCGCGCGGAACTCCCGGACGGCGGGGATCAGCAGCGGCACCGTCGCCGCGTTCACCGTGCCGACGCGGACCATACGGCTGATGCGGTGCTGCTCGCCCGCCGCGCCCCGCAGCCGGTCCACCGCGTCCAGCACGTTGATGATGTGCGGCAGCAGCTCGCGGCCCTCCGCGCTCATCCGCGCGCCCGAGCGTTTGCGCTCCAGCAGATCGACTCCCAGCTCCCGCTCCAGATTGCGCACCGTCTCGCTCAACGCGGGCTGCGAGAGATGGAGTTCCTCGGCGGCCCGGCGCAGGGAACCGAGCCGGGTGACCGCCGCTATGTATTCCAGCTGCTCTGTTCGCACCGCAGCAGAATGCGGGCGGCGCACCGAGGGGTTCAAGGGTTTCCCTGTCACGCCTTCGTGAAATTCGGCGGTCCGGATGACGAGACCGGGCCGCCGTTCCTTGACGGCCTCGACGGCCGGCTGCGACGATCGACGACATGACGATGCGACTGGACCTCACGCGGCGACGCCATGTCGACCTCGCGCGTGTCTCCAGCTCCTTCTGTTGTCGTGAAGCCTGACGATTCCCGACGGTAGGGTCCCCTTCGCACCGGCGGCCGGCTCCCCCTCACAGCGGCGTCCGGCCCGGCCCCCGCCACCCGCACAAGGCCCGGCTCCGCCCTTTTCCACGCGGCGCCTTCCTTTTCCGGTCACCGTCGCGATCCATGAAATGCGAAGCCGTCCGCCATTTCCCGTGAGAAATGCCGGACCTCCTTTCATCATGCCTTTTTCCAGCACGCCGGGAGCATCTCCGTGCCCGCGACAGAACCCGTCCGATTCGCCTACTGGGTGCCGAACGTGAGCGGCGGTCTCGTCACCAGCACCATCGAGCAGCGCACCGACTGGGGCTACGGCGACAACCGCGAACTCGTCGTCCTCATCGAGAACAACGGCTTCGACTACGCCCTCAGCCAGGTCCGCCACATGGCCGGTTACGGCGCCGAGTTCCCCTCCGCGAGATCGTCGCCCGCGCCGACACGGAGGCCGTCGAGGGCTTCGGGGCCGCCGTGCGACGGGCCGGCTCGTCCACCGCCGACGGCAAGGGCATGTGGCAGGACTCCGGCTTCGAGGACCTCGTGCAGGACAACGACGGCTTCCGCACCGGCCTGATCGGCACGCCCGAGCAGGTCGCCGAGCGGACCGTCGCCCACAAGCGCCTCGGCGTCGACCTCCTTCTCCTCGGCTTCCCGCACTACCACGAGGAGGTCGAGTGCTTCGGCCTCCGGGCGCTGCCGCTGGTCCGCGAGCTGGAGACCCGGCTCCCCGACGGCCAGGCCGCGTCCGCCCCTCGCCCGCCTGACATCCACCGACCTCCGCTCACGAAAGAGGGCCCCATGGCCACCGTCCTGTCCGTCTCCGGCAGTCCCTCCGCCTCCTCCCGCACCGCGAAGCTGCTGCGCCACCTCGACGCCCGGCTGGCCGCCCAGGGACACGAGGTGATCCCGCTCGACATCCGTACGATCCCCGCCGAGGCCCTGCTCGGCGCGGACTTCCGGCACCCGGCCATCGTCGAGGCGACGGCGCTCTTCGCGCGCGCCGACGGCGTCGTGGTCGGCACCCCCGTCTACAAGGCCGCCTACTCCGGCGTGCTGAAGGCCCTGCTCGACCTGCTCCCGCAGTACGCGCTCACCGGCAAGACCGTCCTCCCGCTCGCCACCGGCGGCAGCACGGCACACGTCCTCGCGCTCGACTACGCGCTCCGCCCCGTCCTCAGTTCCATGGGCGCCGCGCACATCGTCCAGGGCTGGTTCACCCTCGACAAGGACATCACCCCGGCGGAGGACGGCGGGATCTCCGTGGCGCCCGCCGCCGCCGAGGCGCTCACCCAGGTCGTCGACCAGTTCGCGGCGGCCCTCGGCCGTACGCCCCTGCTGGCCGCGGCGGGCTGACCCCGCGTCCTTCCCCCGTGATCGCCGACGCGCCGAGGCCCTGGCGTGGCCGCCGCGCTCGCGGAGGAGTCCCGCGCCGGCGCCTCGGCACGGGAACGGAACCCTGCCCCCGACTCCTCTGCGTCCCCCACGATCGGAGACCCCCGTGTCCCTCACCTTCCACTGGTTCCTGCCCACCAACGGCGACAGCCGGCACGTCGTCGGCGGCGGCCACGGCACCCCGGCCACCGCCTCCGGCCGGGACCGGCCGCCGACCGTCGGCTACCTGAGCCAGATAGCGCGCGCCGCCGAGGACCTGGGATTCGTCGGGGCGCTCACGCCGACCGGCGCCTGGTGCGAGGACGCCTGGCTGACCACGGCGATGGTGAGCCGGCACACGGAGCGGCTGAAGTTCCTGGTCGCCTTCCGGCCCGGCTTCGTGTCGCCGATGCTGGCCGCGCAGATGGCGTCCACCTTCCAGCGGCAGACGGGCGGCCGGCTCCTGCTCAACGTGGTCACCGGTGGCGAGAGCCACGAGCAGCGGGCCTACGGCGACTTCCTCGACAAAAACGCCCGTTACCGGCGTACCGGCGAGTTCCTGCGGATCGTGCGGGACCTGTGGGACGGCAAGACCGTCGACCTGTCCGGCGAGCACCTGCGGGTCGAGGACGCCCGCCTCGCCCGGGTGCCCGACCCCGTCCCCGAGATCTACTTCGGGGGCTCCTCACCCGTGGCCGGGGAGGTCGCCGCGCGGCACGTGGACGTCTATCTCACCTGGGGCGAGCCGCCCGCCCAGGTCGCCGAGAAGATCCGGTGGGTCCGTGGGCTGGCCGAGAAGGAGGGGCGCCGGGTGCGCTTCGGCATCCGGCTGCACGTCATCACGCGCGACACCTCGGAGCGGGCCTGGGCGGAGGCGCGGCAGCTGCTCGACGGGTTCGACCCGGAGACGGTGAGGTCGGTGCAGGCGGGCCTCGCGCGCAGCGAGTCCGAGGGCCAGCAGCGGATGCTCGCGCTGCACGGCGGCGGCCGGGACGGTCTTGAGATCCACCCGAACCTGTGGGCCGGGATCGGCCTGGTCCGGGGCGGCGCGGGCACTGCGCTCGTCGGCAGCCACGACGACGTCGCGGAGCGCATCGTCGAGTACCACCGCCTGGGCATCGACGAGTTCGTGCTGTCCGGCTACCCGCACCTCGAAGAGGCGTACTGGTTCGGCGAGGGCGTGCTCCCGCGGCTGGCGGCCCGGGGACTGTGGCAGCACCCGTCCGCCCCGTCACCGGCCCCCGCGGCCCAGGTGCCCTTCACGAGTTAACGAGGCACCGGGTCACCGCGCGTGCGGTGCGCGCGGGGGCACCTCGGGGCCGGGGACGCCGTGAGCAGGGCCGAACCGGACAGCGGCGGTCAGACCACGTCCGAGAGGTGCCGGATCGCCACGCGTCCTGTGCGCCCGGGGGCACCTGCGTCCGGGGACGCCGAGCACAGCCGAACCGGACAGCGGCCCTCAGACGCCGTCCCCAGGAGCCGCGAGCGATCCGAGGTGTGCCGCGCGCACCTCCGCCGTCTGCCCCTGCACCAGCAGGAACATCCCTTCCCGCGCCAGCCGCTGGGCCGGGCCGCCGAGGTCCATCGACCGTCCGCCGCCGGCCACGACCGCCGCCGTCGTGGCCGCGCGCATCAGGTCGTACGCCCGCGTCTTGCAGGCCAGCCGCTCCGCGACGCGCTCCCGCGGATGGGGATGGTCGGCCAGCGCGTACGCCCGTTCACGCACCCGGCCCAGCCGCGCACGCAGGTCACGCGCGGTCTCCGCGGCGACGGGGTCGCCGTCCAGCAGCCGGAGCGCCGCCTCCGCGACCCCGAAGACGGCCGGGGAGGCGTTGGTGTTCCTGGGCCGGTCGCCGGCCGCCCACGTCTCGAACGGCACGCACAGCGCCACGGCCTCCTCCGGGAGCCACAGGCCGTCCAGCGCGAGGGAGACCGTACGGGAGGCGGTGAGCGCCGCCAGCCGCATCGGCGGCGAGGGCCGCAGCCCCGGCTGCTCCCGTGCCTCCGTGAACGCGAACAGCGCCTCACCCGACTCCGTCACCCCGGCCAGCAGCATCACGTCGTTGAGCCCCCAGCCCGTGTACCAGGGGACCGTCCCGTCGAAGCGCCGCCCGCCGCGCTCCCGCGTCACCCGGACCGGCACGCGCGGGTACGCCCGCAGCTGCGCGTACGCCACCCCCGACAGCAGCTCCCCGCGCGCCAGGGGACCCAGCAGCCGCTCCCGCACCGGCAGTTCGCTCCTGACGAGGGTCTGCACCGGCGTGTGGTGCTGGGTCTGGACGAACCACGTCGAGCAGCACGCGCCCGCGAGGACCTCGGCGACCTCCCGGGCCACCGCGGCGGGCGCGGCCGATCCGCCGTACTCCACCGGAGCACTCACGCCGAGCAGCCCCGCACGCCCGATCGCGTCGAGGTGGCCGGCCGGCACTCCCTCCTGGTCCACGCGCTGCGCGGCGGGCGCCAGCAGGCCGGCCGCCAGCTGTCGCGCACGGGTGACGAGAGGGTGCGGTGCCGTGGTCATCGGAGAAAATCCTCCCGGTGTCGTCGTGTCAGGTGTCGATCCGGCGGTGTCCCGTTCGTGTAGGCAGTACAAGCGGGCCGACACCGAGGAGGACACGTCATGAAGAACTACCTGCTGAGCGTGATGCAGCCGGCCGGAGAGCCGCCGCCGCCGGAGGTGCTGGAAGAGATCATGCACAGACTCGAGGTGTTCCACGCCGAGCTGCGGGCGGCCGGTGCCTGGGTCTTCGCCGGGGGACTGCACGGCCCGGAGACGGCCACCGTCCTGCGGGCCGGCGACGGCGGCGACGTCCTGGTCACCGACGGCCCCTACACGGAGAGCAAGGAGTACCTGGGCGGGATCTGCCTCATCAAGGCCCCCGACCTCGACGCCGCCCTCGAATGGGGCCGCAGGGCGGCGCGGGCGACCACGCTGCCCATCGAAGTGCGGCCGTTCATGGGGGAAGCCGAGGACTGATGGAGACCACCGGCGCGGATATCGAGGCCGTGTTCCGCGCGGAGTACGGCCGCGCCGTCGCCGTGCTCGTCCGCTTCCTCGGCGACATCGACCTCGCGGAGGAAGCGGTCCAGGACGCGTTCACGACGGCGGCGCGGACCTGGCCGGAGGCCGGCGTGCCGCCGAGCCCGGCCGGCTGGATCATCACCACCGCCCGCAACCGCGCCGTCGACCGGCTGCGACGCGAGTCCTCGCGGCAGAGCCGGCACGCGGAGGCGGCCCGGCTGTACACGCGGGACGCACCCGCCGAGGAGGGCCCCGTGCGCGACGACCGGCTCCGCCTGATCTTCACCTGCTGTCACCCGGCACTCTCCAGGCAGGCCCAGGTCGCCCTGACGCTGAGGCTGCTCGGCGGGCTCACCACCGCGCAGATCGCCCGTGCCTTCCTCGTGCCCGAGCCGACGATGGCCCAGCGTCTCGTCCGGGCCAAGGCCAAGATCCGCGACGCCCGCATCCCGTACCGCGTCCCCCGCGACGCCGACCTGCCCGATCGCGTCGCGGGGGTGCTCGCCGTCGTCTACCTGGTCTTCAACGAGGGATACGGCGGCAGGCCCGACCTGTGCCGGGAGGCGATCCGCCTGGGCCGCCTGCTGACCGAGCTGATGCCGGACGAGCCCGAGGCCGTGGGCCTGCTCGCCCTGATGCTGCTCGTGGAGTCCCGCCGTCCCGCTCGTGAGACACCCGACGGGGAACTGGTCCTCCTCGCCGACCAGGACCGCTCCCGCTGGGACCGTGAGCTGATCGCCGAGGGACAGGAACTCGTACGCCGCTGCCTGCGCCGCGACCGGCCCGGCCCCTACCAGATCCAGGCCGCCGTCAACGCCGTCCACAGCGACGCCCCGGACGCCGCCGCCACGGACTGGTGGCAGATCCGCCGGCTGTACGACCAGCTCACGGCACTCGCCCCGAGCCCGGTGGTCGCCCTCAACCGGGCCGTCGCGGTGGCCGAGACGTCCGGCCCGCGGGACGCCCTCGCCCTGATCGGGCGACTGGACCTGGACGGCTACCACGCCTACCACGCCGTGCGGGCGGAGCTGCTGAGCCGCCTGGGCCGGCGGGCGGAAGCGGCCCAGGCGTACGACGCCGCCCTCGCCCTGACCACCGACACGAGGGAGCGGGCCGCTCTGGCGCGCCGCCGGAAGGAGCTGGACGGGAGCCGCCCGAGTCGGCGCCGGCCACCCCCGCCCGCCGAGCCTCCGGAGCGCGAGCCGGGTCAGGGGTGACGCCGACGCGCGGGCTCAGGAGCGCCGGCCGGGTCAGGGGCGGCCCCGAGGCGCGGTCGCCTGGCCCGTGAGCGGGGAGGGACCCGATGCCGCACGGGGCGGGCGGTCCCGGCGTGTACCGGCTCCGGGCGGGGGACGAGCCGACGGCCGCCAGGAACACGGCTGTGGCGTGCCCGGAAGACGGGGGGCAGTGTGCCCGGAAATTATTTGGGCACCTGAAAGGTTGGCATATACATCAAGATGTTGACCAGCTCACGAGCACCACGCGCGGCCTCACGGCCGCGCCCGACCAGCGAGGCACCGTGAACCACTCCACCCCCGAGCAGCCCGCCGACGTCGTCGCCCGGTTGCGCGCCACCTTCCGCTCCGGCCGCACCAAGCCCGTCGCCTGTCGTACGAGCAGGCTGAAGCAGCTGCGCGAGCTGCTCACCACCCACGGTGAGGACCTCGCCGCCGCCCTGCACGAGGACCTCGGCAAGAGCTCCACCGAGGCCCACCGCACGGAGATCGACTTCACCGTCCGCGAGATCGACCACACCCTCGACCACCTCGAGAGCTGGCTGCGCCCCGAGTCCGCGCCCGTCCCCGCGCACCTCGGCGCCGACGCCACGGCGTGGACGACGTACGACCCGCTCGGCGTCGTCCTGGTCATCGCCCCCTGGAACTATCCGGTGCAGCTCCTGCTCACGCCGCTGCTCGGCGCGCTGGCCGCGGGCAACACGGTCGTCGCCAAGCCCAGCGAGCTGGCCCCCGCCACGTCCGCCGTACTCGCCCGGCTGCTGCCGCGGTACCTGGACACCGACGCGGTCGCCGTCGTCGAGGGCGGCATCCCGGAGACCACGGCGCTGCTGGCCGAGCGCTTCGACCACATCTTCTACACCGGCAACGGCACGGTGGGCCGCGTCGTCATGCGGGCCGCCGCGGAGCACCTCACGCCGGTCACCCTTGAACTGGGCGGCAAGTCACCGGCGTTCGTGGACCGTGACGCGGATCCCGCCGTCGTCGCCGACCGTCTCGTGCGCGGCAAGTTCCTCAACGCCGGGCAGACCTGCGTCGCACCCGACTACGTGCTGACCGACCCCGCGACCGCGAGCGCCCTGGAGCCCGAGCTGGCCCGCGCCGTCGAGGCGCTCTTCGGAGCCGACCCGCGCACCTCCACGGGGTACGGACGGATCGTCAACGAGCGGCACTTCGACCGGCTCGGCGCCCTGCTCGACTCCGGGCGGACCGTGACCGGCGGCACCGCCGACCGCGCCGCGAAGTACATCGCGCCGACCGTGCTGGCCGACGTCGACGCCGGATCGCCCGTGATGCGCGAGGAGATCTTCGGCCCGATCCTGCCGATCGTCACGGTGGCGGACCTCGACGAGGCCATCGGCTTCATCAACGACCGCGACAAGCCGCTGGCGCTGTACGCCTTCACCGAGTCGGACGACACACGCCGCCGCCTCGCCGAGGAGACGTCCTCCGGGGGCCTCGGGTTCGGCCTGCCGCTGGCCCATCTCACCGTCTCCGACCTGCCGTTCGGCGGGGTCGGCGAGAGCGGCATGGGCAGCTACCACGGGCGCTACTCGATCGAGACGTTCAGCCACCGCAAGGCCGTGCTGGAGAAGCCGCTGAGCTGAGCCGCGCGTCGACACGGCCCGGACCCGTCGAGGACGGTCCGGGCCGTTCCGCGTCCGGGGGCGAGTCGGGCCGTCCGCTGTCCGGGGGCGATCCGGGCCGTTCGGCGTCCGGGGACGGGCCCACCTCAACCGCGCCGCCTCGCGGGGCAGTTGTCTGCCAACGTTGTCGGATCTGACTGGTCTACACCCTTGACTGGTACAGACCAAAGCGGTTGAGTGTGGCCTCACAACCCCCCACCGCGGCCGCCCCGACGCCGTGGCCGGCACGGTCCGGCGCGTTCTTCCGGGCCTGCTCCGCTCTGCCCCGTGCCGGGCGCGGCCGTGTTCGCGAAGGAGTCGATTCCTGTGTCGAGACGCCGAATCCCCGCCGTCATGGCCGCACTCATCATCGGCACGGCCGCACCCGTCCTGATGCCGGCCGCGGACGCGTCCGCCGCGTCCTGTTCGAGCTACCCCGCCTGGGTCGCCGGGAAGTCCTACGCCACCGGCAGCATCGTGCGGTACACCGACGGCAAGGCGTACATCGCCGAGCACGACAACCCGGGCTACGACCCGACCATCAGCACCTGGTACTGGGAGCCCTACGCCTGCGACGGCGGGTCCACCACGCCTTCCGAGGGCTTCGTCGTGAGCGAGGCGCAGTTCAACCAGATGTTCCCGAACCGGAACTCGTTCTACACCTACAACGGCCTGAAGGCGGCGCTCAGTTCGTACCCCGGGTTCGCGAACACCGGCAGCGACACGGTCAAGAAGCAGGAGGCCGCCGCCTTCCTCGCCAACGTCAACCACGAGACCGGCGGTCTGGTGCACGTGGTGGAGCAGAACACCGCCAACTACCCGCATTACTGCGACTGGAGCCAGCCCTACGGCTGCCCGGCCGGCCAGTCCGCGTACTACGGCCGCGGTCCCATCCAGCTCAGCTGGAACTTCAACTACAAGGCCGCGGGCGACGCGTTGGGCATCGACCTCCTCCGCAACCCCAACCTGGTGCAGACCGACGCCTCCGTGGCCTGGAAGACGGGCCTCTGGTACTGGAACACCCAGAACGGACCCGGCACGATGACGCCGCACAACGCGATGGTCAACAGCGCGGGATTCGGCCAGACCATCCGCAGCATCAACGGCTCGCTGGAATGCGACGGCCGGAACCCGGCGCAGGTGCAGAGCCGGGTGGACGCCTACCAGCGGTTCGTGCAGATCCTCGGCACCTCGGCCGGCGGCAACCTGTACTGCTGAGGAGTTCCTGCCGGTTCTGCACTGTCAGGTGCATGGCAGGGTGCGGCATCCTGTGTTCGCCTTCGCTCCGTTCCTCTCGTCCGGCACGGAAGGACACCGTCACCGTGATGCCGCATCCCCGCCCCCTGCTCGCCGTCACCGCCGCAGGCGCGGCGCTCGCCTCCGCCGTCCTCGCGCCGGCTCCCGCGAGCGCCGCCGCCGTGCCCGGCACCGGCGCCTACTACGTCCAGAGTGCGACCACGGGGCTCAACGCCGCCGACAGCGGGGGAGCGGTCGTCCAGCACAACCCCCGAGGCGACGAGGACCACCAGCGGTGGACGCTGCGGGCGAGCGGATCCTCGTACGTCCTCGAAAGCACCGACAGCGCGGACAGGTGCCTCGGCCGCTCGGCGGACCTGGCCGGAACGGTGCCGTGCGGCAGCGGCGACGCCGCGTGGGAAGTGGCTCCCGCCGGGGCCGACCGGTACACCCTCAAGGTCCCCGGGGCGGACCGCTACCTGAGCGTGGGGGCCGCCCCGGCCGGCTCCACCCACCCGGAGCGGCTCGTGGTCGGCGCCGCCGGGGACCTCGCGGCCTGGTACCTCACCCCCGTGAACCCGGTCACCTCCCCGATGCCTGCCGAGGACCGGCGCACCCTGGACCAGGTCACGTTCCTCACCGCCCACAACGCCTACGCCAACGGGGTCGACGGCGGCTTCGCCCCGCCCTTCGTCAACATGTTCCCGAACCAGACCCGCGGCATCGACCGGCAACTCGGCGACGGCGTACGCGGGTTCATGCTCGACATCCACCAGACCCCCGACGGCGCGATCCTCTGCCACAACAGCTGCACCCTCGTCAGCAGGCCGGTCGCCCTGTGGGTGGACCTCCAGCGCATGGTCGACTTCCTGAAGCAGCACCCCGACCAGTTCGTCACCGTCTTCCTGGAGGACTACGTCGACCCCGGCGTCCTGCGCGCCGAACTCGCCCGCGTGAACGGCCTCTCCGACGTCCTCTACCGCCCCGACCGAACCGGCGTGCGCCAGAACGGCTGGCCCAGGATGGCCGACCTGCTGGCCGCCGACGACCGGCTGCTCATCTTCACCGACCACAGCCGCGCCGCCGACGAGTCCGCGGGCCTCACCCGGGACAGCTTCGGCGTCATGTACCAGCGGGAGTGGACGGTGGAGAACCACTGGTCCATGGGGTCGGGGCTCGGCTCCTCCGACTGGTCCTGCTACAGCCGCTGGTACGACATCCCGCTGACCCGCACGGAGGGAGCCTTCCGCCCGCTCTTCGTCATGAACCACTTCCGCGACGCCACGATCGCGTCCACCGCTTCCACCGACAACACCAAACTCGCCGACCGTGCCCAGCGCTTCTGCCGCCCCGCCGCCCGAAAGAAGCCCAACTTCCTCGCGGTGGACCGCTACGACCTCGGCAACCCGACGACAGCGGTGAACACCTTGAACACGTACACCTATCCGTAGGTGTTCCGGGGGTGCGGCGGGATGCCGACGGGGTCCCCTGCTCGCGGGCTGCGCGCGATCCAGCGGCGGCATACTGTCCTGAGCCATGACCGGCGCCGGGACGTGTCATGCGATCCGAGGGGGAACGGGCATGCCGCTGGAGTTCGGACTGTGGCGCGTGGACGACAAGCCCGTGCGCGTCGTCAAGCGCCCGATGCCCCTGGAGTCCCGGCTCGAAGAACTCATCGAGGCGGATCCCGGCATCCTGGGGCGGCCACTGCTGCTGATAGGCCGTCAGGTGCTCACCCGGCACAGCAAGGTCGTCGACCTGCTCGGGATGGACGCCGAGGGGGGCCTGCACGTCCTGGAGCTCAAGAGGGACCGTACGCCGCGCGAGGTGGTGGCGCAGGTGCTCGACTACGGTTCCTGGGTCCAGGCGCTCACCAACGACCAGATCCGCGACATCTACACGTCCTACGCCCGCGGCAGAGGGCTGCCGGAGGAACTGGACGAGGCGTTCGCGCTGCGGTTCGGGGGCACCCCGCCGGAAGCTCTCAACGCCAGCCACGCCCTCACCATCGTCGCGAGCGAGATCGACGCGGCCACGGAGCGGATCGTCACCTATCTCGCGTCCGGGTTCCAGGTCCCGGTCAACGTGCTCTTCTTCCGCTACTTCGAGGACGAGGGGCGCTCCTACCTGGCCCGTACCTGGCTGATGGACGAGGCGGAGACCGCGGCGCCGGCGGCCGCGGGCAAGGGGCGCGGAAAGCAGGAGCCGTGGAACGGGACGGACTGGTACGTGTCGTTCGGCGACGAGCCCGGTGGCCGGAACTGGGACGACGCCTGCCGGTACGGATTCGTGTCGGCCGGCGGCGGTGAGTGGTTCTCGCGGACGATGCGCTCCCTGCCCCTCGGGGCGCGGGTCTTCACCCACATCCCCAAGGTGGGCTACGTGGGTGTCGGCACGGTCTCCGGGGAGGCGCAGCCGTACGAGGACGCCGTTCTCGGCGTCGACGGTGACACCCGGCGGATGGCCGACCTCCCGCTGACGGGCGCCTACCGACGGGCCGGGGAGACGGCGGACCCGGGCGGGGAGGACTCCCGTGAGTGGGTCGTCCCGGTCACCTGGGAACGCGCGGTGCCGCGCGAGGCTGCGTTGTGGCGTACCGGGTTCTTCGCCAACCAGAACTCGGCGTGCAAGCTCCGCGCCCGCTTCACGATCGAAGAGGTGTCCCGCCACTTCGGCATCGACGCGGAGACCTCCTGACGTCCGTCGGCCCGCGGCCGGGGCCGCCGGTGCCGCGGGCACCGTGACACGACGTCCGGCGAGGCCGGATACCGCCCGGCGGGACGTAAACCGCCCCCGAACTCAGCCCCGCGGACCGCCGATCTCCGCGAGGTCCGTCGCGAGGTCGGCCAGGGTGAGGGCCGGGTTCAGGAGTGCGACCACTTCCTCGGTCAGCGGGTGGGACGCGAAGACGTGGCGCACCGCCGCCAGGGGGACCGGGACCTCGTAGTAGTCCTCGGCCCATCGCCGGAACGCCTCCGGTGAGCGGTCCACCAGCAGCTCGAAGAGGTGCCCGGCACCGTCCGGGTCCGCTGTCCGCGAGTCCGGGAAGTCGATCGTCCCGGCCCGCCAGGCGTCGTCACCCGCCTCGCGCCACAGGCACACGGTGACGACGGGCATCCCGTCCTCGTCGCAGAAGGCGGGCTCCTCGACGCACGCCCGGAACACCTCGGGCACCTCGTCCAGCACCCCGGGCCACGGGCCGTCCTCCGCGTAGGGGCTCATGGGCGACTCGTGGTCGAAACCACGGACGCAGACCCCGGCCGGCGAGAAGACGACGGAGTACTCGTCGCCGGAGCCGTTGCTCATCACGGCCGACGACTCCCGCTCCGACCAGCGGTCGACGAAGGAGTGGAAGCGGTCCGGCCCGTCAGGGTCCAGGAGCAGGTCCAGGACGGCCAGGGCCCGGCAGTGCTCACGCAGGACGGCTGGGCCGGGCAGCTGTCGCGCGACATCGTGTACGGTCACCCGCACATCGAAGCGCACGGCGCCGACAACGCGTACACCGAGCCTCCCTTCCGGCCCGTGCCCACTCAGCACCCGCCTGTGTCAGACTGCCGCGATGACTTCAGAGGCGATCACCGCGGCGGCCGCCGGCACATGGACCATGGGCGATCTCGTCGTCAACCGCGTCGGGTTCGGCGCGATGCGGCTGACAGGAAGCGCCGCCTTCCACCAGGGAACCCCCAGCGACCGGAACCGTTCGATCGCCGTGCTGCGGCGCGCGGTCGAGCTGGGTGTCAACCACATCGACACCGCCGCCTTCTATTTCTCCTCCCTGCGCTCGGCGAACGAACTCATCAACAGCGCTCTGTCTCCGTACCCGGACGACCTGGTCATCGCGGCCAAGGTCGGGCCGTACCGCGACTACTCGGGGGAGTGGCTCACCCCGGCACGCCCCGAGGACCTGCGCGGCCACGTCGAGGAGAACCTGCGCCAGCTCGGCCGCGACCACCTCGACCTCGTGTACCTGAGGCGCATGCGGCAGGAGTCGATCTCCGAGCACTTCGGCGCGCTGGCCGAGCTGCGCCAGGCCGGACTGATCCGGAACCTCGGTGTCTCCTCCGTCGAACTCCGGCACCTCGCCGAGGCGCAGGCCATCGCGCCGGTGGTCAGCGTGCAGAACCAGTACGGGCTCGGTGCGGCGGACCCCGGGACCGACAACGTTCTGCGCTCGTGCGCGGAACAGGGCATCGCCTTCGTGCCGTTCTTCGCCATCGCGGGCAAAGGCGGTGCGCAGGGCACCGACGGCCCTGCCGGTCCTGACGAGGACGCCGTGCAGGCCGTCGCGCAGGCGCACGGCGCGACGCCCGCACAGATCCGCCTGGCCTGGACGCTGCGGCAGGGCCCGCACGTGCTGGCCATCCCCGGCACCGGCGATCCCGACCACCTCGCCGAGAACGTGGCCGCGGGCGCGCTCCGGCTCACGGACGAGGAGACGGCCCGCCTCGACGCGGTGCACCAGGCGGCCGAATGAGAGCGGCCCGCGCAGAGTACGGGCCGCTTCCCGGCACCTCGACCGCCGCTCCCCGCACCCCTGTCAGGCAGTGAGGTCGGTCCACAGGTCGGTGCTGTGGGCGCCGATCAGCGCGCCGAGACGGGTGAGTACGTCACCGGCCGGCCGCGGGTCGAGCCTGCGTCCGTCACGCAGGCGCAACGCGACCTGGTCGTCTGCGGCCTCCTTGGCGCCGATCACGGCCTGGTAGGGAACCAGACGCTCCTCTCGGATGCGGGCGCCGAGGCTGCCGCGGTCCGGTCCCGCGATCCGGGCACGCAGTCCGAGACGGGCGCAGCGGTCGGCGAGGGCCGCTGCGGCCGGCAGTTCGGAGCCGGAGATCGGGAGGACGACCAGCTGGGTGGGCGCGAGCCAGGCGGGGAAGGCGCCGCCGTGCCGTTCGACGAGATGGGCGACGGCCCGTTCCACGCTGCCGATGATGCTCCGGTGGACCATGACCGGGCGGTGTCGGGCGCCGTCCGCACCGATGTAGCGCAGGTCGAACCGCTCGGGCTGGTGGAAGTCGACCTGGACGGTGGACAGGGTGGACTCCCGCCCGGCCCCGTCGGTGACCTGGACGTCGATCTTGGGCCCGTAGAACGCCGCCTCACCCTCGGCCGCCTCGTAGGGCAGCCCCGAGCGGTCGAGCACGTCGGTCAGCAGGGCGGCGGAGCGTTCCCACTTCTCGGGCGCGGCGACGTACTTGCCGCCGCGGCCCGGCAGGGAGAGCCGGTAGCGGGCCGGGGTGATGCCGAGTGCCTGGTACGCCTGGCCGATCATCTCCAGCGCCGCCCGCGCCTCCTCGGCGACCTGGTCCAGGGTGCAGAAGATGTGCGCGTCGTTGAGCTGGATGGCCCGCACCCGGGTCAGTCCGCCGAGCACACCCGAGAGCTCGGAGCGGTACATGCCGCCGAGTTCGGCCATGCGCAGCGGCAGTTCGCGGTAACTGTGGGAGCGGGAGCGGTAGATCACCGCGTGGTGCGGGCACAGGCTCGGCCGCAGGACGACCTGCTCCCCGCCGAGGTCCATCGGGGGGAACATGTCGTCGCTGTAGTGCGCCCAGTGTCCCGAGATCTCGTACAGCTCCCGTTTGCCGAGGACGGGTGAGTACACGTGCTGGTAGCCCGCCCGCCGCTCGGCGGCGCGGATGTACTCCTCCAGGGCGTGCCGCACGGCGGCGCCGTCGGGCAGCCAGTACGGCAGCCCGGCGCCGATCAGCGGATCGGTGTCGAACAGGTCCAGTTCCCGGCCGAGTCGGCGGTGGTCGTGCGCGGTGGTCATCGCGGTCTCCTTGCTGGTGGGCGGAGCAAGTGGCCGGACGTACGACGAAGCCCCGGGGCACTTGCCCCGGGGCTGCGGATCAGGTCGTCTGTCAGCGCGCCGGGACACTCTCCGGCGTCGTCGTCATCATGGCAGCGCGCTTCATGACGGGGACGTTAGCAGGACCCGGCGGAGTCCACAGGTCAATTTGTTCGTCGGCGTCGGGCGGGCGTCCCGAGGTGAGAGCGTGCCGCGCGGACGGTGAACACCCTTGTGAAATCTCGCAGTTGGGCAGCTGCCCAGCGCGTGCGACGCACGGGTGAAGGGCGCGTGCCAGGTCCATTGTCGGCGGCGGGCCCTAGGCCGCACGCGCGTCCGCGATCCGGTCCAGTTCCCGCATGGCCTCGCCGTGCGCGCTCATCCGGCGGCTCACCGTGCCGGCCGTGAACAGCCCGACGCCGACGACCGACACCGGCACGGAGAGACCGAGTACGGCGAGCGCCTCGGGCCAGTCGCGTTCGTTCTGGCAGTAGTCGTAGGCACGCAACCCGTCGTTGGCCGTGCCCCGGTCCGTGAACAGCCGCGACTCGCACTCCAGGGGAGACCTGTCGTCGGGTTTCCTGTCGACCTCGTACGGCGTCAGGACGAGCACGGCGCACCACGCCCACAGGAGTCCCGCCAGGGCCAGCAGGCCGATGCCCCAGGCGCGTATCCGGCCGCACCGGTCGCGGAAGTCGAGGTCGTACTCACGTGATCGCATGACGGACGAATCTAACGGCCGCGGAGCCGACCTCACACATCGGCCGGACCGGCGACGGCAGCCCCGGGAGCCGAAGAGGCCCTCGGGGCCGGAACCGCCGCAAGGGGCAGGGAACCGCCGCCGGTCGGCACGGCGGCGGGCCCGCCCGGCTAACTGAGCTGCGCCGCGGCGTACGCCTCGATCGCGTCCCTCTGGTACGCCGCCAGCCCGGGAGCGATCGCCTCGTACGCGGCCCGCCAGGCGTCGTTGTCCACGCAAGCGCGGCCGATGGCCCGGTAGTCCTCGGCGGACACGGCGCGCATCTCCGTCAAGGCCCGGTACTGGGCGCCGATCTCGGCCAGGACCGGTGCGGCGTCGGCCGGGATGCCGGCCGCCATCAGGTCCGCCAGCCGGATCATCCGCGCCGTTCGCTCGCGATGCGCGGTCTCGGTCTCGGCAGGGCTCATGGTGGCGGCCCGTCGGCCCACTTCCTCGGCCAGCGCGGGAAACTCGCGCAAGTTCTCCTCGTACTGGGAGGGCTGCACACCCTCGAACAGGTTCTCCGGTCGGTTGACACGCATGGCGCGGCCGTCCTTTCTGGACTGCTCCAGCTCGGCGATCGTGCGGGCGACGGTGCCGGCCAGGGCGTCGAGCCCGTCCCGCTCCGCGAGAAGACGCCGGTGATGCCCCCGCAGCGCTTCGACCTCGTCGACCTGCGACGCCAGCACGCGGCCGATCTCGCGCAGCCCCATTCCCAGCGCCCGCAGGACGAGGATCTGTTGCAGTCGCAGCAACTGGTGCTCCCCGTAATAGCGGTGGCCGTCGGCGCCGGTCCGGGCGGGCGGCAGCAGCCCGATCGCGTCGTAGTGCCGCAGTGTCCTGGCCGTCACGCCGGACATGCGGGCGACCTCCGCGATCGGCCAGTCCATTCCCGCTTCCTGACGATCACGTCACCGGGCCGGTCGTTCCGGCCCTGTCCATGACGCTAGAAGCTGCCGCAGCGGCAACCGCAACCCCCGGAGCCGCGGGCCACGCCGGTCCGGACAGGCACAACCACCCCCGTCCGGACGCGTCAGTCCGCCCAGGCACGCCTCCGGCCCGCCCTTGGGGCCCCGGCCACAGGCGATGCGCGGCCGGGCCGGGACACGCACGCGCGTCCGCCGTGTGCCCGGGGGCCAGTCCAGCTGGTCGTGCAGGAAGGACACCGTGCTCTGCCAGGCCTGTGCGGAGGCCTTCGGGTCGTGGACCTCGGGGCGGCCGTCGTTGAAGAAGGCGTGCTGGGCCGGATAGACGCGAAAGTCCGGAGTGACGCCGGACTGCTGCTGGATCGCGGCCCGCAGCTGGTCCAGCTGCTCCAGCGGGATGCTCGTGTCGAGTTCGCCGTAGTGCCCCTGGACCTGGGCCTTGAGGGCGGAGAAGTCGGGCAGCTCACCCTGGATCACGCCGTAGTACGGGACCGCCGCGGCGACCCGCTGGTCGGCCGCCGCCAGGTGGATCACGAAGCCGCCGCCCATGCAGAAGCCGACCGCGCCGACCGTCTCCGAGGTGACCTCGGGCAGGCCGAGCAGGTGGTCGACGGCGCCGGAGAGGAGTTCGACTCCGCGAGCCACCGGGAGGTCCTGCATCATCCGCAGGGCCTCGCCGCTCTCGTGGGCGACGTTGCCGCCGTAGAGGTCGGGGGCGAGGGCCACGAAGCCCTCCTGGGCGAGCCGGTCCGCGACGTCGGCGATGTGGTCGGTGAGGCCCCACCACTCCTGGATGACGATCACGCCGGGCCCCTGCCCGGACGGGGGCAGCGCCAGGTAGCCGTGCGCGGTGGCCCCGGCACTGGGGAAGGTCACGTTCTGGCGGGCGTGCGCTCCGGTCGGCTTCGGCTTCTCGGCCATGCTCTCAACTCCTGTGGGGACAGCGGCGGGGGACTGGGTCCCGAGTCGATCTCCACGATGTCATGATCGGGTCCACCCCCCGGGTACCGGCCCGCGGGACCCGCCGCCACCGGGGTGTGCGCCGCGTCGGCAGCGGGCCGGGGGACCTGCCTGCAGCCAGCCGCAGGACCGGTCGGTACCGGCCCACGGGCCTGCTCATACCGGCTGCCGCCCCCACCGTGGACACCCACCCCCAGCCGATGCCGTACCCTAACGTGTTACGTATAACTTCCGGAGAGGTCCTGATGAGATTCATCGCCCTGGTCACCCTCGTCGTCGACGACTACGACGAGGCGATCCGCTTCTACACCGAAGCCCTCGGGTTCCGGCTCGCCGAGGACGCCCCGCGGCCCGACGGCTCCCGCTGGGTCGTCGTCGAGCCGGGCACCCCCGGCCAGGGCACCGGGCTGCTGCTGGCCCGCGCCAAGGACGACGCCCAGCGCGGCCGGGTCGGCGACCAGACCGGCGGGCGTGTGGGGTTCTTCCTGCACACCGACGACTTCGCCCGGGACCAGGAGAGGATGCGCCGCGCCGGCGTGACCTTTCTGGAGGAGCCGCGCCACGAGCCGTACGGCACGGTCGCCGTCTTCCAGGACCTGTACGGCAACCGCTGGGACCTGCTCCAGCCCGCTGCGGACGCCTGAGCCCGCGCCCGCACTCCGCGTCACCTAGGGCCTGTCGTTTGGATCATGCCGGCGTCGCGGGGTCTGGCACGCACATCTGCGGCGTTGTCGTCGGTCGCCGAAGCTCCGCTTCGACTCCCTCCTCCGCCTTGCAGCTGCACGCACCAGACCCCGCTCAGGTCTGCCGAACGAACCGTCCGTCACGGCCGGCCTGATCCAAACGACAGACCCTAGCCCGCCACCCGCACCACCAGCCGAGGACAGAAACGCATGACCGCGCACCGCATCGACACCGACACCATCCGCCGCCTGCCGAAGGCGGTGCTGCACGACCACCTCGACGGCGGCCTGCGCCCCGCCACCCTGGTGGAACTCGCCGCCGAGGTCGGCCACACGCTGCCCACCACCGACCCGCAGGCGCTCGCCGACTGGTACTACGAGGCCGCCAACTCCGGTGACCTGGTGCGGTACATAGCCACCTTCGAGCACACGCTCGCCGTCATGCAGACCCGCGAGGGCCTGCTGCGCACCGCCGAGGAGTACGTCCTCGACCTGGCCGCCGACGGGGTGGTCTACGGCGAGGTGCGCTACGCCCCCGAGCTGATGGTGAACGGCGGGCTGACCCTGCCCGAGGTCGTCGAGACGGTGCAGGAGGGTCTCGCGGCCGGCATGGCGAAGGCGTCGGCCGCCGGTACCCCGGTGCGGGTGGGCACCCTGCTGTGCGGGATGCGCATGTTCGACCGGACCCGGGAGATCGCGGACCTGGCGGTGGCCTTCCGGGACGGCGGTGTGGTCGGCTTCGACATCGCCGGTGCCGAGGACGGCTTCCCGCCCGCCGACCACCTGGCCGCCTTCGAGCACCTGCGCCGCGAGAGCGTCCCCTTCACCATCCACGCCGGTGAGGCGCACGGCCTGCCGAGCATCCACCAGGCCCTCCAGGTCTGCGGCGCCCAGCGCATCGGGCACGGAGTGCGCATCACCGAGGACATCGTGGACGGCAAGCTCGGCCGGCTCGCGGGCTGGGTGCGCGACCGCCGTATCGCCCTGGAGATGTGCCCGACGTCCAACCTCCAGACGGGCGCGGCGACCTCGATCGCGGACCACCCCATCACGGAACTGCGCGACCTGGGCTTCCGCGTCACCCTCAACACCGACAACCGCCTGGTGTCCGGCACGACGATGACCCGCGAGATGTCGCTCCTGGTCGAGCACGCCGGCTGGACCGTCGAGGACCTGCGCACCGTCACGGTCAACGCCCTCAAGAGCGCCTTCATCCCGTTCGACGAGCGGGCCGCCCTCGTCCGCGACGTCGTCCTGCCCGGTTACGCGGCCGTCGCGTAACCCGCGTACGGACACGGCGACGGCCGGTCACC
>NZ_JBSGZN010000069.1:0-33832 GCF_053611025.1 Streptomyces sp. NPDC054842 | reverse complement strand
GGCCGGAACGATGTGTTCCGGCCACCCCGGCGGCACGTTTCTTCACAAGCGGCGGAAGGGATCAGCCTTCGTCGTGGGAGACCGCGCGGCGCGCGTCCGCGTCCAGCACGCCCCAGCTGATCAGCTGCTCGGTGAGCACCGACGGCGACTGGTCGTAGATGACGGCCAGTGTGCGCAGGTCGTCCTGGCGGATCGACAGCACCTTGCCGTTGTAGTCACCGCGCTGGGACTGGATCGTGGCCGCGTACCGCTGCAGCGGGCCCGCCTTCTCGGCCGGCACGTGCGCCAGGCGCTCCAGGTCCAGGACCAGCTTCGGCGGCGGCTCGGCGGCCCCGCCCGGCGTGGTGCCGGGAAGCAGCTCCTGCACGGGGACCCCGTAGAAGTCCGCGAGCTCGGCGAGACGCTGCACGGTGACGGCGCGGTCGCCGCGCTCGTACGAACCGACCACGACTGCCTTCCAGCGGCCCTGGGACTTCTCCTCGACGCCGTGGAGGGAAAGTCCCTGCTGGGTGCGGATGGCGCGGAGCTTGGCCCCGAGCTGTTTGGCGTATTCGCTGGACATATAGCTCCCCGGACGCTGTATCAACGTGCGGCTCCGCCGCGCGGCTGGTGACTCACTGTGAGGTTACGCAGCGTTACTCTGCCCCGTCAAGCCGAATGGTCCGTACCCGCACCTCCCCGGCAGCCGCCGTCCGGGTGAATCCGCGGGTGTGATCAGGCGCGTTGCCTTGCTGGTACCGTGGGTGGCGCAATTCCGACGTCCTTTAATGATCCGTCCCGTGAGGCGGAGAAGGAGGTCCGTTTCGTATGGACACCGAGCAGGACAAGCAGCAGTACGAGTCCGATGCGCGGCCCGTTCTCGAGGGCCCCGACATCGCGCGGGTGCTGACCCGCATCGCCCACGAGATCGTCGAACGCGCCAAGGGCGCCGACGACGTGGTGCTCCTCGGCATTCCCACCCGTGGCGTCTTCCTGGCGCGCAGGCTGGCCGACAAGCTCGCCGAGATCACCGGCCGCACGATCCCGGTCGGCTCCCTCGACATCACCATGTACCGCGACGACCTGCGCATGCACCCGCCGCGCGCGCTGGCCCGCACCGAGATCCCCGGTGACGGCATCGACGGCCGGCTGGTCGTCCTCGTCGACGACGTGCTCTTCTCCGGACGCACCATCCGCGCCGCCCTCGACGCGCTGAACGACATCGGGCGTCCGCGCGCCGTGCAGCTCGCGGTCCTCGTCGACCGCGGCCACCGCGAACTGCCCATCCGCGCCGACTACGTCGGCAAGAACCTCCCCACGTCGCTGCGGGAGACGGTCAAGGTCCAGCTCGCCGAGGAGGACGGCCGCGACACCGTGCTGCTCGGTGTGAAGCGGACCTCCCCGGCCGGCGAGCAGTAGTCCCACTCGGCGAACCCTCGCCCGAGTGCGCCCCTGCGCGCCCGTATGCCCCCATATGCCTGAACTGCCTTACGGAGCCTGACAGATGCAGCGTCATCTCATCTCGGCCGCCGATCTCACCCGCGACGACGCCGTGCTCATCCTCGACACCGCCGAGGAAATGGCCCGGGTCGCCGACCGGCCGATCAAGAAGCTGCCGACCCTGCGCGGCCGCACCGTCGTCAACCTCTTCTTCGAGGACTCCACCCGCACCCGGATCTCCTTCGAGGCCGCCGAGAAGCGGCTCTCGGCGGACGTCATCAACTTCACCGCCAAGGGGTCCAGCGTCTCCAAGGGCGAGTCCCTGAAGGACACCGCCCAGACCCTGGAGGCCATGGGCGTCGACGCCGTCGTCATCCGGCACGGCGCCTCCGGGGCCCCGTACCGCCTCGCCACCTCAGGCTGGATCGACGCCGCCGTGATCAACGCGGGCGACGGCACCCACCAGCACCCCACGCAGGCCCTGCTCGACGCCTTCACGATGCGGCGCCGGCTCGTCGGCCGGGACGCCGGACTCGGCAAGGACCTGGCGGGCCGGCGCATCACGCTGGTCGGCGACATCCTGCACAGCCGGGTCGCCCGCTCCAACGTCGACCTGCTGCACACCCTCGGCGCCGAGGTCACCCTCGTCGCCCCGCCCACCCTGCTGCCCATCGGCGTCGAGTCCTGGCCCTGCGAGGTCTCCTACGAACTCGACAGCACGCTGTCCAAGTCCGACGCGGTGATGATGCTGCGCGTCCAGCGCGAGCGGATGAACGCGGCCTTCTTCCCGACCGAGCGCGAGTACTCGCGTCGCTACGGCCTCGACGGCGACCGCATGGCGAAGATGCCGGAGCACGCCATCGTGATGCACCCCGGCCCGATGGTCCGCGGCATGGAGATCACCGCCGCGGTCGCCGACTCCGACCGCTGCACGGCGATCGAGCAGGTGACGAACGGCGTGTCCATCCGCATGGCGGTGCTGTACCTGCTGCTGGGCGGCAACGAGCCCGCCGTCACCCACACCCGCCCGCCCGTCTCCCACCCCCACCCTTCCAGCGAGCGCTCCGCGCACACCCTTTCCGCGGACGAGGAGAAGTAGACAATGAGCAAGATCCTTATTCGTGGTGCGAAGGTGCTCGGCGGGGACCCGCAGGACGTGCTGATCGACGGCGGGACCATCGCCGAGGTCGGCACCGGCCTCAGCGCCGAGGGCGCCGAGGTGGTCGAGGCCGGCGGCAAGGTGCTGCTGCCGGGCCTGGTCGACCTGCACACCCACCTGCGCGAGCCGGGCCGCGAGGACTCCGAGACCGTCCTGACCGGCACCCGCGCCGCCGCCAGCGGCGGCTACACCTCGGTGTTCGCCATGGCCAACACCTTCCCGGTCGCCGACACCGCCGGCGTGGTCGAGCAGGTCTACCGGCTCGGCCAGGAGGGCGGCTACTGCGACGTGCAGCCCATCGGCGCCGTCACCGTCGGCCTGGAGGGCAAGAAGCTCGCCGAGCTGGGCGCCATGCACGAGTCCGCGGCCGGCGTCACCGTCTTCTCCGACGACGGCAAGTGCGTCGACGACGCCGTGATCATGCGCCGCGCCCTGGAGTACGTGAAGGCCTTCGGCGGCGTCGTCGCCCAGCACGCCCAGGAGCCGCGGCTGACCGAGGGCGCCCAGATGAACGAGGGCGTCGTCTCCGCCGAGCTGGGTCTCGGCGGCTGGCCGGCGGTCGCCGAGGAGTCGATCATCGCCCGCGACGTGCTGCTCGCCGAGCACGTCGGCTCCCGCGTCCACATCTGCCACCTGTCGACCGCCGGCTCCGTCGAGATCGTCCGCTGGGCCAAGTCCCGCGGCATCGACGTCACCGCCGAGGTCACCCCGCACCACCTGCTCCTCACCGACGAGCTGGTGCGCACCTACAACCCGGTCTTCAAGGTCAACCCGCCGCTGCGCACCGAACGTGACGTGCTGGCCCTGCGCGAGGCGCTCGCCGACGGCACGATCGACATCGTCGCCACCGACCACGCCCCGCACCCGCACGAGGACAAGGACTGCGAGTGGGCCGCCGCCGCCATGGGCATGGTCGGCCTGGAGACCGCCCTCTCCGTCGTCCAGCGGACGATGGTGGAGACCGGCCTCCTCGACTGGGCCGGCGTCGCCGACCGGATGTCCGTCAAGCCCGCCCTGATCGGCCGGGCCACCGGTCACGGACGTCCCGTCTCGGCAGGTGAGCCCGCCAACCTCACGCTGGTCGACACGGAATACCGTGGAGCCGTGGACCCCGCGGGCTTCGCCTCGCGCAGCCGCAACACTCCGTACGAGGGCCGCGAGCTGCCGGGCCGTGTGACGCACACGTGGCTGCGGGGCCGGGCCACGCTCGTCGACGGGAAGCTCGCGTGACATCTCTGCAACTGACGTACCTCGCCGCCGGACAGAAGTCGGCGGAGGTGACCGACTGGGCCGCCCGGATCGGCTGGCTCGTCGGCCTCGCCCTCTTCGTCGCCCTGCTCTACTGGCTGATGCGCGAGGGCTGGAAGTGGCGCGCCACCCTCCAGGGCGACCTGCCCGCGCTGCCCACCCGCCCCTCGGCCGCCGCCCTCGACGAGGACGGCGTGCCGCTGCCGGGAATGCCGACGGAGCCCGGTCCGGCGAGACTGACGATGAGCGGCCGCTACCACGGCTCCACCACCGCCGGGCAGTGGCTCGACCGCATCGTGGCGCACGGCCTGGGCACTCGGAGCCGGGCCGAGCTCACGCTGACGGACGCGGGACTGGACGTCGTACGCCCCGGGGCCACCGACTTCTTCGTCCCGGCCGGAGCACTGCGCGAGGCCCGCCTCGACAAGGGCATCGCCGGCAAGGTCCTCACCGAGGGCGGCCTGCTCGTCGTCACCTGGGCCCACGGCGACAGGCTGATCGACTCCGGCTTCCGCTCGTACCGCGCGGCCGAGCACAACGAATGGGTCGACACCCTGAACACCATGATCAAGAAGAGCAACGACACGGAAGGCGCACGATGACGACCTCCACCAGGGAAGCCGGGAAGGTTTCCGCCGTACTCGTCCTGGAGGACGGCCGGATCTTCCGCGGCCGTGCCTACGGGGCCGTGGGGGAGACCTTCGGCGAAGCGGTGTTCTCCACCGGCATGACCGGCTACCAGGAGACCCTCACCGACCCGTCGTACCACCGCCAGGTCGTCGTCATGACGGCCCCGCACGTCGGCAACACCGGCATCAACGACGAGGACCCCGAGTCGAAGCGGATCTGGGTCGCCGGGTACGTCGTGCGCGATCCCGCGCGCGTGCCCTCCAACTGGCGCTCCCGCCGCTCCCTCGACGACGAGCTGCGCGCCCAGGGCGTCGTCGGCATCAGCGGGATCGACACCCGCGCGCTCACCCGCCACCTGCGCGAGCGCGGCGCCATGCGCGTCGGCATCTTCTCCGGCAACGCGCTGCCCGACGAGGGCACGATGATCGCCGAGGTCCGCCAGGCCCCCGAGATGAAGGGCGCCAGCCTCTTCGAGGAGGTCGCCACCCAGGAGACGTACGTCGTCCCCGCCGTCGGCGAGAAGAAGTTCACCGTCGCCGCCGTGGACCTCGGCATCAAGGGCATGACCCCGCACCGCATGGCCGAGCGCGGCATCGAGGTGCACGTGCTGCCCGCCACCGCCACCGCCGAGGAGCTCTACGCCGTCGACCCCGACGGCGTCTTCTTCTCCAACGGCCCGGGCGACCCCGAGAAGGCCGACCAGCCGGTCGCCCTGATGCGGGAGGTCCTCGGCCGGAAGACCCCGCTCTTCGGCATCTGCTTCGGCAACCAGATCCTCGGCCGCGCCCTCGGCTTCGGCACCTACAAGCTGAAGTACGGCCACCGCGGCATCAACCAGCCGGTGCAGGACCGTACGACCGGCAAGGTCGAGGTCACCGCGCACAACCACGGGTTCGCCGTCGACGCGCCGCTCGACCGGGTCTCCGAGACCCCCTTCGGCCGTGCCGAGGTCTCCCACGTCTGCCTGAACGACCAGGTCGTCGAGGGACTCCAGCTCCTCGACCAGCCGGCCTTCAGCGTCCAGTACCACCCCGAAGCGGCAGCCGGCCCGCACGACGCCGCCTACCTGTTCGACCGCTTCGTATCCCTGATGGAGGGCCAGCGTGCCTAAGCGCACCGATATCCAGTCCGTCCTGGTCATCGGCTCCGGCCCGATCGTCATCGGCCAGGCCGCCGAGTTCGACTACTCCGGCACCCAGGCGTGCCGCGTGCTCAAGGCCGAGGGCCTGCGCGTGATCCTCGTCAACTCCAACCCGGCGACGATCATGACCGACCCGGAGATCGCCGACGCGACCTACGTCGAGCCGATCACCCCGGAGTTCGTCGAGAAGATCATCGCCAAGGAGCGCCCCGACGCCCTGCTGCCCACCCTCGGCGGCCAGACCGCGCTCAACACCGCGATCTCCATGCACGAGCAGGGAGTGCTGGAGAAGTACGGCGTCGAGCTGATCGGCGCCAACGTCGAGGCCATCAACAAGGGCGAGGACCGCGACCTCTTCAAGGACGTCGTGGAGGAGGTCCGCAAGAAGATCGGCCACGGCGAGTCCGCCCGCTCCGTCATCTGCCACTCCATGGACGACGTGATCCAGGGCGTCGAGACGCTCGGCGGCTACCCCGTCGTCGTCCGCCCCTCCTTCACCATGGGCGGCGCCGGCTCCGGCTTCGCCCACGACGAGGAGGAGCTGCGCCGCATCGCCGGCCAGGGCCTCACGCTCTCCCCGACCACCGAGGTGCTCCTGGAGGAGTCCATCCTCGGCTGGAAGGAGTACGAGCTGGAGCTGATGCGCGACAAGAACGACAACGTCGTGGTCGTCTGCTCCATCGAGAACTTCGACCCGATGGGCGTCCACACCGGCGACTCGATCACCGTCGCCCCGGCGATGACGCTGACCGACCGCGAGTACCAGCGGCTGCGCGACATCGGCATCGCGATCATCCGCGAGGTCGGCGTCGACACCGGCGGCTGCAACATCCAGTTCGCGGTGGACCCCGAGGACGGGCGCATCATCGTCATCGAGATGAACCCGCGCGTGTCGCGCTCCTCGGCACTCGCCTCGAAGGCCACCGGCTTCCCGATCGCCAAGATCGCCGCCAAGCTGGCCGTCGGCTACACCCTGGACGAGATCCCGAACGACATCACGGAGAAGACGCCGGCCTCCTTCGAGCCGACGCTCGACTACGTCGTCGTCAAGGCGCCCCGGTTCGCCTTCGAGAAGTTCCCCTCCGCGGACTCCACCCTCACCACCACCATGAAGTCGGTGGGCGAGGCCATGGCCATCGGCCGCAACTTCACCGAGGCGCTCCAGAAGGCGCTGCGCTCCCTGGAGAAGAAGGGCTCGCAGTTCACCTTCGTCGGAGAGCCCGGCGACAAGAAGCAGCTCCTCGAAGAGGCCGTCCGGCCGACCGACGGGCGCATCAACACCGTCATGCAGGCCATCCGCGCCGGAGCCACCCCGGAGGAGGTCTTCGACGCGACGAAGATCGACCCGTGGTTCGTGGACCAGATGTTCCTGATCAAGGAGATCGCGGACGAGCTGGCCGCCGCCGACCGGCTCGACCAGGACCTGCTCGCCGAGGCCAAGCGGCACGGCTTCTCCGACGCCCAGATCGCCGAGATCCGCGGTCTGCGCGAGGACGTCGTCCGCGAGGTCCGGCACGCCCTCGGGGTCCGCCCGGTCTACAAGACGGTCGACACCTGCGCCGCCGAGTTCGCCGCGAAGACGCCGTACTTCTACTCCTCCTACGACGAGGAGACCGAGGTCGCGCCCCGCGAGAAGCCCGCGGTCGTCATCCTCGGCTCCGGCCCGAACCGCATCGGCCAGGGCATCGAGTTCGACTACTCCTGCGTCCACGCCTCCTTCGCGCTCAGCGACGCCGGCTACGAGACCGTGATGGTCAACTGCAACCCGGAGACCGTCTCCACGGACTACGACACCTCCGACCGCCTGTACTTCGAGCCGCTGACGCTCGAGGACGTGCTGGAGATCGTGCACGCGGAGACCCTCGCCGGCCCGGTCGCGGGCGTCGTCGTGCAGCTCGGCGGCCAGACCCCGCTCGGTCTCGCGCAGGCGCTCAAGGACAACGGCGTACCGGTCGTGGGCACCTCGCCCGAGGCGATCCACGCCGCCGAGGACCGCGGCGCCTTCGGCCGCGTGCTCGCCGAGGCGGGCCTGCCGGCCCCCAAGCACGGCACCGCCACCACCTTCGCGGGCGCCAAGGCCATCGCCGACGAGATCGGCTACCCGGTCCTCGTCCGCCCGTCGTACGTCCTCGGCGGCCGCGGCATGGAGATCGTGTACGACGAGACGCGCCTGGAGTCGTACATCGCCGAGTCCACCGAGATCAGCCCCTCCCGGCCGGTCCTGGTCGACCGCTTCCTGGACGACGCCATCGAGATCGACGTCGACGCACTGTACGACGGCGAGGAGCTCTACCTCGGCGGCGTCATGGAGCACATCGAGGAGGCCGGCATCCACTCCGGCGACTCGGCGTGCGCGCTGCCCCCGATCACCCTCGGCGGCTTCGACATCAAGCGGCTGCGCGCCTCCACCGAGGCCATCGCCAAGGGCGTCGGCGTCCGCGGCCTGATCAACATCCAGTTCGCCATGGCCGGTGACATCCTCTACGTCCTCGAGGCCAACCCGCGCGCCTCCCGGACCGTGCCCTTCACCTCGAAGGCGACCGCGGTGCCGCTGGCCAAGGCCGCCGCCCGCATCTCGCTCGGCGCGACCGTCGCCGAGCTGCGCGCCGAGGGCCTGCTGCCGGCGAACGGCGACGGCGGCACCCTGCCGCTCGACGCGCCGATCTCCGTCAAGGAGGCCGTCATGCCGTGGTCGCGCTTCCGCGACATCCACGGCCGCGGCGTGGACACCGTCCTCGGCCCGGAGATGCGCTCCACCGGCGAGGTCATGGGCATCGACTCGGTGTTCGGCACCGCGTACGCCAAGTCGCAGGCCGGCGCCTACGGGCCGCTGCCCACCAAGGGCCGCGCGTTCATCTCGGTCGCCAACCGCGACAAGCGCTCGATGATCTTCCCGGCGCGCGAACTCGTCGCCCACGGCTTCGAGCTGCTCGCCACCTCCGGCACCGCCGAGGTGCTCAAGCGCAACGGCCTCAACGCCACGGTCGTGCGCAAGCAGTCCGAGGGCGTCGGCCCGAACGGCGAGAAGACCATCGTCCAGCTCATCCACGACGGCCAGGTCGACCTCATCGTCAACACCCCCTACGGCACCGGCGGCCGCCTCGACGGCTACGAGATCCGTACGGCGGCCGTGGCCCGGTCCGTCCCCTGTCTGACGACGGTCCAGGCGCTCGCCGCCGCCGTCCAGGGCATCGACGCGCTCAACGGCGGCGACGTCGGCGTCCGCTCCCTGCAGGAACACGCCGAGCATCTGATCGCGGCCCGCGACTAGCAGCCCAGCCCGAGGGGGACACCGGAAACGGTGTCCCCCTCTTCATGAGGGAACCGAGACATGTACAAGCTCTTCTTCCGCCTGGTCTTCCGGCGGATGGACCCGGAACAGGCGCACCACCTCGCCTTCCGCTGGATCCGTCTCGCCGTCCGCGTCCCCGTGCTGCGGACCTTCGTCGCGGCGGCCCTGGCGCCCCGGTACGAGGAACTGCGCACCGAGGCCTTCGGACTGCGCATGCACGGCCCCTTCGGCCTCGCCGCGGGCTTCGACAAGAACGCCGTCGCCATCGACGGGATGGCGATGCTCGGCTTCGACCACGTCGAGATCGGCACGGTCACCGGCGAGGCGCAGCCCGGCAACCCGCGCAAGCGGCTGTTCCGCCTCGTGCCGGACCGGGCGCTCATCAACCGCATGGGCTTCAACAACGACGGCTCGGCGGCCGTCTCCGAGCGCCTGGCCGCCCGTACGCCGGTCTTCCGGACCGTCGTCGGCGTCAACATCGGCAAGACCAAGGCCGTCCCCGAGGAGGAGGCGGTCGGCGACTACGTGACGTCGGCCGAGCGGCTCGCCCGGCACGCCGACTACCTGGTCGTCAACGTCTCCTCGCCGAACACGCCCGGCCTGCGCAACCTCCAGGCCACCGAGGCGCTGCGCCCGCTGCTGAGCGCCGTCCGCGAGGCCGCCGACCGCACGGTCACCGACCGGCGGGTGCCGCTGCTCGTCAAGATCGCGCCGGACCTCGCCGACGAGGACGTCGACGCCGTCGCCGACCTCGCCGTCGAGCTGGGCCTGGACGGCATCATCGCCACCAACACCACCATCGCGCGCGAAGGGCTCGGCCTGCGGTCCGACCCCGCCCTCGTCAAGGAGACCGGCGGTTTGTCCGGCGCCCCGCTGAAGGCGCGCTCCCTGGAGGTGCTGCGCCGCCTCTACGCACGCGTGGGCGACCGGATCACCCTGGTGGGCGTCGGCGGCGTCGAGAACGCCGAGGACGCCTGGCAGCGCATCCTGGCCGGCGCCACCCTGGTCCAGGGCTACAGCGCCTTCGTCTACGAGGGCCCCTTCTGGGGGCGCGCCATCCACAAGGGTCTCGCCGCCCGCCTGCGGACGAGCCCCTACGCCACCCTCGCCGACGCGGTCGGCGCCGACGTGAGGAAGTCCGCATGACCCTGGAGCCCTTCGGCGCCCGGCTGCGCCGGTCCATGGACGACCGGGGCCCGCTGTGCGTCGGCATCGACCCGCACGCCTCCCTGCTGACCGACTGGGGCCTGAACGACGACCTCGCGGGCCTGGAGCGCTTCAGCCGCACCGTCGTCGAGGCGCTCGCCGACCGGGTGGCCGTCCTGAAGCCGCAGAGCGCCTTCTTCGAGCGGTTCGGCTCCCGCGGCATCGCCGTCCTGGAGCGGTCGGTCGAGGAGGCGCGGGCGGCCGGCGCGCTGGTCGTGATGGACGCCAAGCGCGGGGACATCGGCTCCACCATGGCCGCGTACGCGGAGACGTTCCTGCGCAAGGACGCCCCGCTGTTCTCGGACGCGCTCACCGTGTCGCCGTACCTCGGCTACGGCTCGCTGAAGCCGGCGGTCGAGCTGGCGCGGGAGAGCGGCGCCGGACTCTTCGTCCTCGCGCTCACCTCCAACCCGGAGGGCGGCGAGGTGCAGCACGCGGTCCGTGCGGACGGCCGCAGCGTCGGGGCGACCATGCTGGCCCACCTCGCCGCCGAGAACGCGGGAGAGGCGCCCCTGGGCTCCTTCGGGGCGGTCGTGGGTGCCACGCTCGGCGATCTCTCGTCCTACGACCTGGACATCAACGGTCCGCTCCTCGCGCCGGGCATCGGCGCGCAGGGGGCCACGCCGGCCGATCTCCCGGGCGTCTTCGGCGCCGCCGTGCGCCGGGTGGTGCCGAACGTCAGCCGGGGTGTGCTCCGGCACGGACCCGACGTCGCCGCGCTGCGGAGCTCCGCGGACCGCTTCGCGGAGGAGATCAGGACGGCCGTCGCGACCGTTTGAGTCCGCCGATGAGCGTCTCCCGGCCTCCTTGAGTCTGAATACATCCTCAAATCCGGGGCGTAATGTCAGGAATGTCAGGCTCGACGGAGGCTGACCAGGACTTTTCCGCTGTTCTCGCTGACTCCGGCGGACTTGCCCGCTAGTCTCCGTCGAGTGAGGGCACCTCCGACGCCCTCCAGGCAGTGGGGGAGACCGGGTGAGTGTGTTGCCCGTTTCTCCCCAGGTGTGGGGCGACCAGGTTCCTCACCGGTCCGTATCCGACAGTTCGACATCCGAGGTGACGTAGGCGTGGCTCTTCCGCCCCTTACCCCTGAACAGCGCGCAGCCGCGCTCGAAAAGGCCGCCGCGGCTCGCCGGGAGCGGGCCGAGGTCAAGAATCGACTCAAGCACTCCGGCGCCTCCCTTCACGAGGTCATCAAGCAGGGCCAGGAGAACGACGTCATCGGCAAGATGAAGGTCTCCGCTCTCCTCGAGTCCCTGCCGGGCGTGGGCAAGGTCCGCGCCAAGCAGATCATGGAGCGACTCGGCATCTCCGAGAGCCGCCGCGTGCGGGGTCTCGGGTCCAACCAGATCGCCTCCCTGGAGCGCGAGTTCGGCAGCACCGCCGGCTGACGTTCTCGGGCACCCCTGAGAACCTGGATAATCGCTGCATGAGTGAACGTTCGCGGCTGACCGTGCTCTCCGGCCCCTCCGGGGTCGGCAAGAGCACGGTCGTCGCCCATATGCGCAAGGAACACCCCGGGGTCTGGCTCTCGGTGTCGGCGACGACCCGCAAGCCCCGCCCCGGCGAGAAGCACGGGGTCCACTACTTCTTCGTCAGCGACGAGGAGATGGACAAGCTGATCGCCAACGGCGAGCTGCTCGAATGGGCCGAGTTCGCCGGCAACCGCTACGGCACGCCGCGTGCCGCCGTCATGGAGCGGCTGGAGGCGGGCGAGGCGGTCCTCCTGGAGATCGACCTCCAGGGAGCCCGGCAGGTCCGCGAGTCCATGCCGGACGCCCAGCTGGTGTTCCTGGCCCCGCCCTCCTGGGAGGAGTTGGTGCGCAGGCTCACCGGGCGCGGCACCGAACCGCCCGAGGTCATCGAGCGCCGACTGGCCGCGGCCAAGATCGAACTGGCGGCCGAGTCCGAGTTCGACGTCACCCTGGTCAACACCTCCGTCATGGACGTGGCGCGCGAGCTGCTAGCCTTGATGAACGTTGTGTGATCTTCACTGATCTCATCCCACCTTTCGGAAGGCAGAGCGTGTCCTCTTCCATCACCGCTCCCGAGGGCATCATCAACCCTCCGATCGACGAGCTCCTCGAGGCCACCGACTCGAAGTACAGCCTGGTGATCTACGCGGCCAAGCGCGCCCGTCAGATCAACGCTTACTACTCGCAGCTCGGCGAGGGTCTCCTCGAGTACGTCGGTCCCCTCGTGGACACCCACGTCCACGAGAAGCCCCTCTCCATCGCCCTGCGCGAGATCAACGCGGGCCTGCTGACGTCCGAGGCCGTAGAGGGCCCGGCGACCTGATCGTCCGACCGCTCGTCCCAGGCCCGGCAGCGTGACTGCCGGGCCTGTGGTGTGCCGGGGGTGCCGGAGCCGCCCCCGGGCGGTGCGGCAGCATGGAGTCGTGCTCCTCCGAGCGCGTCGTACGTTCTCTAGTGCGGGGAGACCCTGGTGGACAAGCCGAAGGTCGTTCTGGGCGTCAGCGGCGGCATCGCCGCGTACAAGGCATGCGAGCTGCTGCGCAGGCTGACGGAGTCCGGCCACGACGTGCGCGTCGTCCCGACCGCGTCCGCCCTGCACTTCGTCGGCGCCGCCACCTGGTCCGCGCTCTCCGGCCATCCCGTCTCGACCGAGGTGTGGTCCGACGTCCACGAGGTCCCGCACGTCCGCATCGGCCAGCACGCCGACCTGGTGGTCGTCGCGCCCGCCACCGCCGACATGCTCGCCAAGGCCGCCCACGGCCTCGCCGACGACCTCCTCACGAACACGCTGCTCACCGCCCGCTGCCCGGTCGTCTTCGCCCCCGCCATGCACACCGAGATGTGGGAGCACCCGGCCACCCAGGAGAACGTGGCCACGCTGCGCCGCCGCGGAGCCGTCGTGATCGAGCCGGCCGTCGGCCGCCTCACCGGCGTCGACACCGGCAAGGGCCGGCTGCCCGACCCCACCGAGATCTTCGAGGTCTGCCGCCGGGTGCTCGCGCGCGGTGTCACCGGACCCGACCTCGCGGGCCGGCACGTGGTGATCAGCGCGGGCGGCACGCGCGAACCACTCGACCCGGTCCGCTTCCTGGGCAACCGCTCCTCCGGCAAGCAGGGCTACGCCCTCGCCCGCACCGCGGCGGCCCGCGGGGCCAGGGTGACGCTCGTCTCGGCGAACGCCGCCCTGCCGGACCCGGCCGGCGTCGACGTGATCCGGGTGGGCACCGCCGTGCAGCTGCGCGAGGCCGTGCTCAAGGCGGCCTCCGACGCCGACGCCGTGGTGATGGCCGCCGCGGTGGCCGACTTCCGGCCGGCGGCGTACGCGACCGGCAAGATCAAGAAGAAGGACGGCCAGGACCCCGAGCCGATCGTCCTGGTCCGCAATCCGGACGTGCTCGCGGAGATCTCCGCCGACCGCGCCCGCCCGGACCAGGTGGTCGTCGGCTTCGCCGCGGAGACGGACGACGTCCTCGCCAACGGCCGCGCCAAGCTCCGGCGCAAGGGCTGCGACCTCCTCGTCGTCAACGAGGTGGGGGAGCGCAAGACCTTCGGCTCCGAGGAGAACGAGGCCGTGGTGCTCGGCGCGGACGGCAGCGAGACCCCGGTGCCGTACGGGCCCAAGGAGGCACTGGCCGAGATCGTGTGGGACCTGGTGGCCGAACGCCTCCGCCCGCCGCTGGGCTAGCCCCCGTCCGGCGGCACGCGCCACGCCGATTCGGGCGTGGCGACCCTGGCGGAGAGTGACGCGCATTGGGCAGAATGCCCGTGCCGCAGGTCACAGCACTCCCGAGAGGCGAGACGGGTGGGCCCGCGGACGAGCGCGACCGATAAACTGTTCACGGACGACGCCGGGCGCAGCCTCCGTCCCGTCCGCCAATGATCAGCCAGCAGCCGCTGCAACCCCAGGGAGCGTTGTGTCCCGTCGCCTGTTCACCTCGGAGTCCGTGACCGAGGGTCACCCCGACAAGATCGCTGACCAGATCAGCGACACCATTCTCGACGCGCTTCTGCGTGAGGACCCGACGTCCCGGGTCGCCGTGGAGACGCTCATCACGACCGGCCTGGTGCACGTGGCCGGCGAGGTCACGACCAAGGCGTACGCGCCGATCGCCCAGCTGGTCCGCGACAAGATCCTCGAGATCGGTTACGACTCCTCGAAGAAGGGCTTCGACGGCGCGTCCTGCGGCGTCTCCGTCTCCATCGGCTCGCAGTCCCCCGACATCGCGCAGGGCGTCGACACGGCGTACGAGAACCGGGTCGAGGGCGACGACGACGAGCTGGACCGCCAGGGCGCCGGTGACCAGGGCCTGATGTTCGGTTACGCGACCGACGAGACGCCGAACCTGATGCCGCTCCCGATCCACCTCGCGCACCGCCTCTCGCGGCGCCTGTCCGAGGTGCGCAAGAACGGGACGATCCCCTACCTCCGTCCCGACGGCAAGACCCAGGTCACCATCGAGTACGACGGCGACAAGGCGGTCCGCCTGGACACCGTCGTCGTCTCCTCGCAGCACGCCTCCGACATCGACCTGGACTCGCTGCTCGCGCCCGACATCCGCGAGTTCGTCGTGGAGCCCGAGCTGAAGGCCCTCCTGGACGACGGCATCAAGCTCGACACGGAGGGCTACCGCCTCCTGGTGAACCCGACCGGCCGCTTCGAGATCGGCGGCCCGATGGGCGACGCCGGCCTCACCGGCCGCAAGATCATCATCGACACGTACGGCGGCATGGCCCGCCACGGCGGCGGCGCCTTCTCCGGCAAGGACCCGTCCAAGGTCGACCGCTCCGCCGCGTACGCGATGCGCTGGGTCGCGAAGAACGTGGTCGCCGCGGGCCTCGCCACCCGCTGCGAGGTCCAGGTCGCCTACGCCATCGGCAAGGCCGAGCCCGTCGGCCTGTTCGTCGAGACCTTCGGTACCGCCAAGGTCGACGCCGAGCGCATCGAGACCGCCATCACCGAGGTCTTCGACCTGCGCCCGGCGGCCATCATCCGCGACCTCGACCTGCTGCGGCCGATCTACTCCCAGACCGCCGCGTACGGCCACTTCGGCCGCGAGCTGCCCGACTTCACGTGGGAGCGCACGGACCGGGTGGACGCGCTGCGCAAGGCGGCGGGGCTGTAGCCCTCCCGTCCGCGGTCACGAGGCCCGGCCTCCCCTCGGGGACGCCGGGCCTTCCCGCGTCCCGGCGCGCTCGGGGGCCGTCCCGGCGGCCGGGGGTGCCCCTCCGCGACGTGGGTCGCTGTCGGTGGGGTCTGGTAGGAATGCAGGCGTGAGCAGCGAGAACGGGCGGGCGGACGGTGCGGCGGACGGGGCGCCGCCCGAGCAGCTTGCGCTGGTCCGGGAGGCGGTGCGGAAGGCCAAGGTGCCGAAGGCGAAGCCGCGGACCTGGCGGGGCGCCGCCCTGGCGAAGGAGCTCCCCGTCGCCCGGGTCGTCGTCGACAAGGGCGTGCTGCACCTCGACCGGTACTTCGACTACGCCGTCCCCGAGGAGCTGGACGAGATCGCCAGGCCCGGGGTGCGGGTGCGGGTGCGGTTCGGCGCCGGCGGGCGCAACGTGCGCGACGGGCGGCGCGAGGGCGGCAGCCTGATCGACGGCTTCGTCGTCGACCGCGTCGCCGAGTCCGACTACGCGGGACCGCTCGCCGCCCTGGCCCAGGTGGTGTCGCCCGAGCCGGTGCTCGGGCCCGACCTGCTCGGACTCGCCCGCGCCGTCGCCGACCGGTACGCGGGCAGCCTCGCGGACGTGCTCCAGCTCGCGGTTCCGCCCCGGCACGCGCGCGCGGAGGCGGCCGTCATGCCCGACCCGCCCCCGCCGCCCGCCGCCCCCGAGCCGGGCACCTGGACGCGCTACGTACGGGGCCCGGAGTTCCTCGGCGCCCTCGCCTCGGGCGGGGCGCCGCGCGCCGTGTGGACCGCCCTGCCGGGCCCGCAGTGGGCCGAGGAGATCGCCCGGGCCGTGCGGGCCACCCTCGCCTCCGGACGCGGGGCCCTCGTCGTCGTACCGGCCGGGCGGCCCGCCGCGCGCGTGGACGCGGCCCTGACGGCGCTGCTGGGGGAGGGCCGCCACGCGCTGCTGACCGCGGACGCCGGCCAGGAGCGCAGATACCGGGAGTGGCTCGCCGTCCGCCGCGGCGCGGTGCGCGCCGTCGTGGGGACCCGCGCCGCGATGTTCGCCCCCGTACGGGACCTGGGACTCGTGGTCGTCTGGGACGACGGGGACGCGGCGCACAGCGACGACAACGCCCCCTTCCCGCACGTCCGCGAGGTGCTGGAGCTGCGGGCCGCCCGCGACAAGTGCGCCTTCCTGCTGGGGAGCTGGGGCTGCACCGTTGAGGCGGCCCAGCTCGTCGAGAGCGGCTGGGCACTGCCCCTGGTCGCCGAGCGGGAGCAGGTCCGGGCCTGCGCGCCCCTGGTGCGGACCGTCGGGGACGGGGACCTCGCCCGGGACGAGGCCGCGCGCGCCGCCCGGCTGCCGACCCTGGCCTGGCAGGTCGTCAGGGAGGGACTGCGGCACGGGCCCGTCCTCGTCCAGGTGCCGCGGCGCGGATACGTGCCCCGGATGGCCTGCGCGCAGTGCCGGGCGCCCGCTCGGTGCCGGCACTGCGCCGGTCCGCTGGAGGCCCAGGACGCCGAGGCCCTGCGCTGCGGCTGGTGCGGCCGGGACGAGACCGCCTGGCACTGCCCCGAGTGCGGGGGGTTCCGGCTGCGGGCGCAGGTCGTGGGGGCGCGGCGGACCGCCGAGGAGCTGGGGCGGGCGTTCCCGGCCGTGCCGGTGCGGACCTCCGGGCGCGAGCAGGTGCTCGACACGGTGTCCGAGGCGCCCGCGCTCGTCGTGAGCACGCCGGGTGCCGAGCCCGTCGCCGAGGGCGGGTACGCGGCCGCCCTGCTGCTGGACGGCTGGGCGATGCTCGGGCGGCCCGACCTGCGGGCTGGGGAGGAGGCGCTGCGGCGCTGGCTGGGCGCGGCGGCGCTGGTCCGACCCCAGGGAGCCGGCGGGACCGTGGTCGTCGTCGCGGAGCCGACGCTGCGGCCCGTGCAGGCGCTCGTCCGGTGGGACCCCGTGGGGCACGCGGTGCGAGAGCTCGCCGAGCGGGCCGAGCTCGGGTTTCCCCCGGTGTCCCGGATGGCCGCCGTCTCCGGTACGGCCGACGGGCTCGCGGGCTTCCTCGCCGCGGCACAGCTCCCGCGCGACGCCGAGGTGCTGGGGCCGGTGCCTGTGCCCTTCACCGAGCCGGGGCGTCCGCGGCGGGTCGGCGGGCCGCCTCCGGGTGAGCAGTGGGAGCGGGTGCTGATCCGCGTCCCGCCGGGCAGTGGCGCCGCGCTGGCCGCCGCGCTGAAGACCGCGCAGGCGGCGCGGATGGCCCGCGGGGGGCAGGAGCCGGTCCGCATCCGGATCGACCCGCTGGACATCGGCTGATCTGACGCGCCGGGGGCGACGACTGACCATGGTCGGCAGTCGGCGTTCGGCAGTCGGTGGGGATGCACGCCGGCGGGTGGCGGTCGGTGCACGGCTGGTGATGCGCATGTGCGTACGGCCGGGAGGCGGGCGGTGCGTGCGCAGGGCGGGCGATGGGGCGCCCGGCCGGTGTTGTGGCCCAGGGGCGTCGGTGTCCGCGGAGCCCGGCGGGTCCGGTGGGCCGGAGGGCGCCGTACGCGGGGGTGTCCCGGAGACGGGGACGCCTCCCGGTGGTGGGCCGGGAGGCGGCGGGGGCGGGGTCAGCCGTTGCGCGGGCTCGGGAAGGCCGTCGGCCTGACCTCTTCGCGGAGGGTCGGGCTCCCCGCGGTCGGCTGGGTCGGCATGGAGCGGGCGGCGGGCACGGTGGGCACCGAGGGGATGCCGGTGTTGACGGCGACGGTGCGGGTGGTCGACGGCTCGGTGGCGCGCTCGGCCTCGGCGGCGGCCTGGGCGGCGGCGCGGCGGGCGCCGTACCGGCGGTGCACCGCCTGCTTGGTGACGCCGAGCGCGGAGCCCACCGCGTCCCACGAGAAGCCCAGGGAGCGGTCGAAGTCCACGGCGGCCGTCACGAGGGTCTCGACGCTGTCCCGCAGTTCCTGGGCGAGGCGGACGGTCGGAGCGGGGGCACGCCCGTAGACGACGAAGCCCGTCGAGGGGCCGGAGCGGCGCGGGCGGTAGACGTTGCCCAGCTGGGCGGTGAGCGTGCGCAGCGCGTCCACCTGCCGGCGGACCCGCTCGATGTCCCGCACCAGCAAGTGCAGGCTGGCCCGAGCCTGGGCGTCGTGGGTTGCGTGGTCGGCCATGAACAAGCCTCTCGAACCGGCGTTGCGGAAAGGACCGGGCCGCGATCGCGGCCCGGTGGGTCAACTCTCTCTTGACAACGCGTCAGGGGGTCAGTGGTCACGCTGCGGGGGCGTAAGGGCATATGCACGGGGCGCACGTCTCGACGCACGCCCCCGAGGCCGGGTACGCCACCCCGGCGCGGCACGGGAACGTCGCCCTGCGTGCAGGGGACGTCCTGTGGCGCGACACGTGAAGTCGCCCGGCGGGCCATGAGAACGCCCCCGGCGCGGCACAGGAACGTCCTACGCCGGGACACGGGTACGCCGCCCCGGCGGGTCATGGGAACGTCCTACGGGCAGGACACGCGACCGTCCCCCGGCGGGACATGGGAACGCCCCCGATGTGGCGCGGAGAAGGCCCCCGGGGCGGCATGGGAACGTCCTACGGGGCAGGACGCGTGACGTCCCCCGACGGGACGTGGGAAGGCCCCCGACGTGGCGCGGGAAGGCTCCTAGGGCCGGCTGGGAACGTCCTACGGGGCAGGAGACGCGTGACTGTCCCCCGGCGGGACGTGGGAACGCCTTCACGTGGCGCGAGCCGCCTCCCGGCGTGGCACGGGGACGCCCCCGGCGTGGCGCGGAACCGCCCTCCGGCGGGGCCCACCGCCCGGCCGGGTGCGCCGTCGCCTCGCGGGGCTGACCGTTCCCGGTGGGGGCGGGGCTCATAGACTGGTGCGCCGCCCCGCATCGCACCGCTCCGCCGGCTCGTGCGGGCCTGCCCGCACTTCCGCCCGAGAGGCCAGCCGCCACCCATGAAGCTCGTCTTCGCAGGTACCCCCGAGGTCGCCGTTCCCGCCCTGGACGCTCTGCTCGCCTCCGGCCGGCACGAGGTCGCCGCCGTCGTGACGCGGCCCGACGCACCGGCCGGGCGGGGCCGCAGGCTCGTCGCGAGTCCCGTCGCCGAGCGCGCGGCGGAGGCCGGCATCGAGGTGCTCAGGCCCGCGAAGCCGCGGGACGAGGAGTTCCTGGCGCGGCTCCGGGAGATCGCACCCGACTGCTGCCCCGTGGTGGCGTACGGCGCGCTGCTGCCGAGGGTCGCCCTGGACATCCCGGCCCACGGCTGGGTCAACCTCCACTTCTCGCTGCTGCCGGCCTGGCGCGGCGCGGCCCCCGTGCAGCACGCGATCATGGCGGGCGACGAGATCACCGGCGCGTCCACCTTCCTCATCGAGGAGGGCCTGGACTCCGGCCCCGTCTACGGCACGGTCACCGAGGAGATCCGTCCCACCGACACCAGCGGAGACCTGCTCACGCGGCTCGCCTTCGCCGGCTCCGGGCTGCTCGTCGCCACCATGGACGGGATCGAGGACGGCACCGTCAAGGCCGTGCCGCAGCCCGCCGACGGCATCACCGTGGCCCCGAAGATCACCGTTGAGAACGCCCACGTCGACTGGTCGGCACCGGCCCTGCGGGTCGACCGCGTCGTCCGGGGCTGCACGCCGGCGCCGGGCGCCTGGACCGTCTTCCGCGGGGAGCGGCTCAAGCTGATCCAGGTGGCCTCCGTGCCCGAGCGCACGGAACTCGCCCCCGGGGAGCTGGCCGTGGGCAAGAACAGCGTGCACGTCGGCACCGGCTCGTACGCCGTCGAGCTCCTGTGGGTGCAGGCGCAGGGCAAGAAGCCGATGCGCGCCGCGGACTGGGCGCGCGGGGTGCGCATCCCCTCCGGGGAGCGGCTCGGCTCCTGACGAGGGCGGACGGGGTCACCGGGGTCCGGGTGCCCGGGCGCGGCGTACGCTGAGAGGCGCACCTTTTCCCGGATCCGGAGCACCTTTCCTGTGAGCGAGCAGTCCCGTCGGCCGAGCAGGCCGGGCAAGCCCTACCGCCGTCCCCAGAAGGACCCCGTCCGCATCCTCGCCTTCGAGGCGCTGCGGGCCGTTGACGAGCGGGACGCGTACGCGAACCTCGTCCTGCCGCCGCTGCTGCGCAAGGCCCGGGAGAAGGGCGGCTTCGACGGGCGGGACGCGGCGCTGGCCACCGAGCTGGTGTACGGCACGCTGCGCCGGCAGGGGACGTACGACGCGATCATCGCGGCCTGTGTCGACCGGCCGTTGCGCGAGGTCGACCCGCCGGTCCTCGACGTGCTCAGCCTCGGCGCCCACCAGCTCCTCGGCACCCGCATCCCGACGCACGCCGCCGTCTCCGCCTCGGTGGAGCTGGCCCGGGTCGTGCTCGGCGACGGACGCGCCAAGTTCGTCAACGCCGTCCTGCGGAAGATCGCGCAGCAGGACCTCGACGCCTGGCTGGAGCAGGTCGCGCCGCCGTACGACGAGGACGCCGAGGACCATCTCGCCGTCGTGCACTCGCACCCGCGCTGGATCGTCTCCGCGCTGTGGGACTCCCTCGGGGGCGGGCGCGCCGGGATCGAGGACCTGCTGGAGGCCGACAACGAACGGCCCGAGGTGACCCTCGTCGCGCGGCCCGGCCGGTCGAGCGCCGGGGAACTCCTCGATGTGCTCGGCGAGGAGAACGCGCTGCCGGGCCGCTGGTCCCCGTACGCCGTGCGGCTCACCGAGGGCGGCGAGCCGGGCGCCATCGACGCCGTGCGCGAGAACCGCGCCGGGGTCCAGGACGAGGGCAGCCAGCTGGTGGCGCTCGCGCTGGCGAACGCGCCGCTCGACGGACCGGACGAGAAGTGGCTCGACGGCTGCGCCGGCCCCGGCGGCAAGGCGGCCATGCTCGCGGGGCTCGCCGCCGAGCGCGGCGCCGTGCTGCTCGCCGCCGAGAAGCAGCCGCACCGCGCCGGGCTCGTCGCCAAGGCGCTCGCCGGGAATCCCGGCCCCTACCAGGTCGTCACCGCCGACGGCACCCGCCCGCCGTGGCGTCCCGGTACCTTCGACCGGGTCCTGATGGACGTGCCCTGCACGGGCCTCGGTGCCCTGCGGCGCCGCCCCGAGGCCCGCTGGCGGCGGCGGCCCGAGGACCTGGAGGGCTTCGCGCCGCTCCAGCGCGGGCTGCTGCGCACGGCCCTCGACTCGGTGCGGGTCGGCGGCGTCGTCGGGTACGCGACCTGCTCACCGCACCTCGCCGAGACCCGCGCGGTCGTCGACGACGTGCTCAAGCACTACGACGGCTCGGCCGACCTGCTCGACGCCCGTCCGCTCCTGCCGGGCGTCCCCGCCGTCGGCGACGGCCCCGACGTGCAGCTGTGGCCGCATCTGCACGGCACGGACGCCATGTATCTGGCGCTCATCCGCCGGACGGCGTGAGCGGCGGAGGCTGGTCCGTCCGGCATCCGGCGGGGACGACCCCCGGGTGCCTGGACGCCGCCCCCTAGTCGCCCGGCCGTGACGCCGGTTCGGAGGGGGCCGGGGGCGCGTCCCGGTCCGCGGCGTCCTCGCGGGACAGCCGGTGCGGCCACCACACCTTCGGTCCGGCGTCCAGGAACAGGGACGTCACGAGGACCGAGCGGACGATGAAGGTGTCCAGCAGGACGCCCAGCGCGACCGCGAAGCCGATCTCGGCGAAGGCCACCATGGGCAGCGTGCCGAGGGCGGCGAAGGTGCCCGCGAGGACCAGGCCCGCCGAGGTGATGACCGCGCCGGTCGCCGCGAGACCGGTGACGACGCCCGGACGGGTGCCCCGGTGGGCCGCCTCCTCGCGGATGCGGGTGGTCAGGAAGATGTTGTAGTCGATGCCCAGGGCCACCAGGAAGACGAACACGAACAGCGGGAAGTCCGTCGCCTCGCCCGCGTAGTCGAAGAGGTGGCGGAAGGCGAGCGCGCTGGCGCCGAGGGCCGCCGTGAAGGACAGCACGACCGTCCCGATCAGCAGCAGGGGTGCCACCACCGCGCGCAGCAGCAGCATCAGGATCAGCAGGACGACCGCCAGGACCGCCGGGATGATCACCCTGTTGTCGTGCGTGGTCGCCGCGTCCATGTCGAGCAGGGCCGCGGTGCCGCCGCCCACCCGGGCGTCGGCGTCCGGCACGGTGTGCACGGCGTCCCGTACGCGCTCCACCGTCTGCTTGGCCGCCTGGCTGTCGGCAGGCGCGGTCATCGTCGCCTCGAAGAGGACCTTGCCGTCGTGCGAGGGTTTCGTGCCAGCGGGCACGGTGATGCTGTCGGGCACCACCCCCCGGGTCTGCGCGACCGCGCTGCGGACCTCGGCGTTGCGCGTTTCGTCGGCCACGATCACCAGGGGGTCGCCGCTGCCCGCCGGGAAGTACCTCGCGGACACCTCCTGCCCGGCGATCGAGTCCGGCTTGCCGGTGAAGGCGTCGGCGTTGCCGATCCCCTCCGCGCGGATCTGCAGGAGGCCGAGCGAGAGCACCGCGAGAGCGAGCGCCGTGCCGATCCAGACGACGCGGGGACGGCGGGAGATGCGGCCGCCCATCCGGGCCCAGACGCCGTGTGCGGTCGGGTCGGGGGACCCGAGGTGGGGGACGGCGGGCCAGAAGATCCAGCGGCCGAAGACCAGCAGCAGGGCCGGGAAGAGCGTGATCATGGCGAGCAGGGCGACCGCGACGCCGATCGCGGCGACCGGCCCCAGACCGCGCGTGGAGTTCATCTCGGCGGCCAGCAGCACCAGCATGCTGAGCACGACGGTGGCACCCGAGGCGAGCACGGCCGGGCCCGCCCGGTTCAGGGCGAGGGCCATCGCCTCGTGGCGGTCCTCGTGCCGGCGCAGCTCCTCGCGGTAGCGCGCGACGAGCAGCAGCGCGTAGTCCGTGCCGGCGCCGAAGACGAGGACCGTGAGGATGCCCGCGCTCTGCCCGTTGACCGTCAGGCCCGCGTGTTCCGCCAGCAGGTAGATCACCGCCTGGGAGGTGAACAGCGCGGCGACCACCGCGATCAGCGGGACGACGATCAGCGTCACGCTGCGGTAGGTGAGCAGCAGCATCACGATGACGACGGCCATCGCGGCGAACAGCAGCGTCGAGTCGATGCCCTCGAAGGCCTCGGAGAAGTCGGCGGAGGTGCCGCCGGGCCCGGTGATGTGCACGGCCAGGCCGTCGCCGCCGCTGCCCACGACGTCGCGGATCGAGTCGACCGCGGGCGCGATCTCCTTCCAGCCCTTCTCGTCCATCGTGACGGGCACGAAGATCTCGGCGGCCCGCGGCGCCGTACGGTCGTCGTAGACGGGTCCGCGGGTCTCGGTGCCGCGCACCCCGTGGGCGGTCAGCTCCTTGATCTCACGGACGTCCTCGGTGATCCGCCGCCGGTCCTCGCCGGTCAGGCCGCCGTCGCGCGCGTAGACGACGACCGCCGGGATCTGCTCGGGCCTGAAGCCCTCCGAGAGGTGCAGGACCTGGGTGGACTCGGCGGTGCCCGGCAGCCAGGAGGCGGCGTCGTTGTCCTGGGCGCCGGTGAGCTTCGTCGCGAGCGGCGCCGCCACCACGAGCAGCACCAGCCACAGGCCGACCACCACCCACTTGCTGCGCCGCCCGCACACGAACCCGATGAGTCCCTGGCGCACCCGGCGCTCCGTGCCGTCCGTCATGGCGACCCCCGTAGCCGCTTCTGGAGCCGGTGAGCCGCCCAGCATGGCATGTCCGGCCATTCCCCGACATCCGCCGGACGGCCCGGAACCTCCGCGGTACGGCCCAGGTACGGACCGGGGGGAGCAACCGGGGCCGGGCATGGCAGTCTTGGGGCATGGCCGTGCAGATCAACCCCAGCATCCTGTCCGCCGACTTCGCGCGTCTTGCCCAGGAGGCAAAGGCGGTGGAGGGAGCCGACTGGCTCCACGTCGACGTCATGGACAACCATTTCGTACCGAACCTCACGCTCGGTGTACCGGTCGTAGAGTCCCTGGCCCGGGCGACGGACACTCCGCTGGACTGCCATCTGATGATCGAGGACGCCGATCGGTGGGCGCCCCAGTACGTGGAAGCGGGGGCCGGTTCGGTCACCTTTCACGTGGAGGCGGCCGCCGCGCCCGTGCGGCTCGCCCGCGAGATCCGGGCCAAGGGCGCCCGTGCCTCCATGGCGCTCAAGCCCGCGACCCCGATCGAGCCGTACGAGGATCTGCTCCCCGAGCTCGACATGCTGCTGATCATGACCGTCGAACCGGGCTTCGGCGGCCAGTCGTTCCTCGACATCATGCTCCCGAAGATCCGCCGCACCCGCGAGTTGATCAGCAAGCACGGACTCGAACTGTGGCTTCAGGTCGACGGGGGTGTCTCGGCCTCCACCATCGAGCGCTGCGCCGAGGCCGGCGCCGACGTCTTCGTCGCCGGATCGGCGGTCTACGGGGCGGCGGACCCGGCCGAGGCGGTACGTGCACTGCGCACGCAGGCGGAGGCGGTGACCGCCCGTGCCTCCTGGGCGTGCGACCACTGAACCAAGGGAACGTGAACGCCGCCCATCGGGGCGGATCAAGTACGCCGGATCTGCAAGGATGAACGGCGAATCCAGAGTGTGAACAGCAGTGAGGAGATCGCCGTGTCGGGTATGTCGGCGGGCCGGTCAGCCATGCGGATGGGGCCCGCTGAGCTGGTCCAGGCGGCGGCCATGGCCCGCCGCTTCTACCTCGAGGGCAAGTCCAAGATCCAGATCGCCGAGGAGTTCGGCGTCAGCCGCTTCAAGGTGGCCCGGGTCCTGGAGACCGCTCTCGAACGGGATCTCGTGAGGATCGAGATCCGTGTACCTGCCGAGCTGGACGCGGAGCGCTCGGACGCGCTGCGCGCCCGCTACGGCCTCAGGCACGCCGTCGTGGTCGAGTCCCCGGCCGACGCCGAGGAGTCGCCCGACCCCGAGAACCTCGGGGAGGTCGCCGCGGACCTGCTGGCCGAGCTGGTCAACGAGGGAGACGTGCTCGGCCTCGCGTGGGGCCGCTCCACCATCCACATGGCCGCCGAGCTGTCCAGGCTGCCCCCGTGCACGGTGGTGCAGCTGACCGGGGTCTACGACGCCGGGACCGCCGAGCGCGGCTCGGTGGAGGCGGTACGCCGGGCCGCCCAGGTGTCGGGAGGCGACGCCCATCCCATCTACGCGCCGATGCTGCTGCCGGACGCGGCCACCGCGGCGGCGCTGCGCAACCAGACCGGGCTCGCCCGCGCCTTCGAGTACTTCGACAAGGTCACGGTCGCCTGCGTCTCCATCGGGTCCTGGGAACCGGGCATCTCGACGGTGCACGACATGCTCAGCGACGAGGAGCGCGGGCACTACGCCTCGCTCGGGGTCGCCGCCGAGATGTCGGCGCACCTCTTCGACTCCGAGGGGCGCCGGGTCGGACGTGACCTCGGCGAGCGGTGCATCACCGTCAAGGCGGACCAGCTGCGCCGTATCCCCGAGGTCGTCGCCATCGCGGGCGGGCAGCGCAAGGCCGCCGCGATCGACGCGGTGCTGCGCTCCGGTCTCGTCACGAGCCTGGTGACGGACACGTCGGCGGCGGACTACCTGATGACGGCGGGCCCGGCCCCGCGTCCCGCCCTCAACAGGGCGGACCCGGACGGCCCCTGACCGCCCCGGCGGTGAACGGCCGGCCCCGCCGGCACCCGCATCGGACCCGCAGACCCCCCCGGGGCTGCGGGTCCGACGCCGTCCGGGGTGCCGTCTCCGGGCCCCGGACGGCCGGGCGGCGCGACCGGCGGGGACGGCTGTGGGAGCATCGGCGGCATGGTGCCGCGGTCCGTTCCCCGCCTTCGCGGGCCTTCTCGTCTGCCTGCCGGACTGGTTCGGGCGCAACTGGGGCGCCTTCGCGGACTGCCTCGGCGACCCCGGCCGGGGACCGGCGAGCCCGGGCCGACCCCTGGTGGTCGGCGGCCGGCGGGAGTACGCGGCCGCCCGGCCGGGGGAGTGGGACACCGACAGGAGGTCCTGGCGTCCGCCGCCGGACCGTGTCCGGGCCGGAGCGCGCTCTCGTCGTCCTGGACCTTGGAGGATCCGACCAGACACCCCCTGACCAGCCTGGATGATCTGTCCGGACCGTGCACACGCGGCGTCGTGGGACAATGAAGTACGTGCTCTTCCCCCTGGCTGACCTGTCCGGGGGCCACCTCTGATCGACTGGGATGTGCAGCACGTGCGTTTCCTCAACGACATCCAGCCCCCGTACGACCTGACGTACGACGACGTCTTCATGGTGCCGAGCCGCTCCGCGGTCGGATCCCGGCTGGGCGTGGACCTCTCCTCGCCGGACGGCACGGGCACCACCATCCCGCTCGTCGTCGCCAACATGACGGCGATCGCCGGGCGCCGGATGGCCGAGACCGTCGCCCGTCGCGGTGGCCTCGTCGTCATCCCGCAGGACATCCCGATCGAGGTCGTCACCGAGGTCGTCTCCTGGGTCAAGGGACGCCACCTGGTGCTCGACACCCCGATCATCCTGGCCCCCCACCAGACCGTCGCCGACGCGCTGGCCCTGCTGCCGAAGCGGGCGCACAACGCGGGCGTCGTCGTGGACGGCGACGGCCGGCCGGTCGGCGTGGTCACCGACACCGACCTCTCCGGCGTCGACCGCTTCACGCAGCTGTCCGAGGTCATGTCCAGGGACCTGCTGCTCCTCGACGCCGACATCGAGCCGCGCGAGGCGTTCAACCGCCTCGACGCCGCCAACCGCCGGTACGCCCCGGCAGTCGACGGCGACGGCAGGCTCGCGGGCATCCTCACCCGCAAGGGCGCCCTGCGCGCGACGCTCTACACCCCCGCCACCGACGCGCGGGGCAGGCTCCGTATCGCCGCCGCCGTGGGCATCAACGGCGACGTGGCGGGCAAGGCCAAGCAGCTCCTCGACGCGGGCGTCGACACCCTCGTCATCGACACCGCGCACGGTCACCAGGAGTCGATGATCGCCGCCATCAGGACCGTGCGCGCGCTGGACCCGCAGGTCCCGATCGCCGCGGGCAACATCGTCGCCGCCGAGGGCGTCAGGGACCTGGTCGAGGCGGGCGCGGACATCATCAAGGTCGGTGTCGGCCCCGGCGCCATGTGCACGACCCGCATGATGACCGGCGTCGGCCGCCCGCAGTTCTCCGCCGTCATGGAGTGTGCCGCCGAGGCGAAGAAGTACGGCAAGCACGTCTGGGCCGACGGCGGTGTCCGTCACCCGCGCGACGTCGCCATGGCGCTGGCCGCCGGTGCGTCCAACGTCATGATCGGCTCCTGGTTCGCCGGCACGTACGAGTCGCCGGGCGACCTCCAGCAGGACGCCAACGGGCGCCTCTACAAGGAGTCGTTCGGCATGGCGTCGGCCCGCGCCGTCAAGAACCGGACGAGCGAGGAGTCGGCCTACGACCGCGCCCGTAAGGGGCTGTTCGAGGAGGGCATCTCCACCTCGCGCATGTTCCTCGACCCCGCCAGGCCGGGCGTGGAGGACCTGATCGACTCGATCATCGCGGGCGTCCGCTCCTCCTGCACCTACGCCGGCGCCAACTCCCTGGAGGAGTTCGCCGAGAAGGCCATCGTCGGCATCCAGAGCGCCGCCGGCTACGCCGAGGGCAAGCCGCTGCACGCCAGCTGGAACTGACGCACCGCCACACCGGACGGCCCCCGCGGAGCGACCGCGGGGGCCGTCGGCGTGCCCCCGGCCGACCGGCCGGCGAGGAGAGGGCGGCACCCCGGCCCGCAGGCCGTCCGGGAACCTCGCGCAACGGTCGAAAGGCTCCGCGCAACGAACGTGCGCGGCACCGCGAGGAACGCAACGATCTTGCGGAGACGCGCAAGGTTGCTGCATTACGCCCGTGAAGTCCCTGCTCATAGGGTCGAGCGCTGTACATGGTGTGGCGGGGACCCCGCTCGGTGGGTCCCCGTCGTCAGGGGATGCCGCCGGTCCCCGCCCGCCCGACCGGCAGCGATGAAGGAGCCAGCGCGTGCTCGACCAAGGCGCACCCCCGCAGTCCCGGACCCCCTCCGCCCCACCGTCCCCCGGCCTGGGCGCCCGCCTCATGCGGCGCAAGCCGGTGGAACGCCTGGTCGCCGAGGGCGGCCAGGGAGAGGGCGGCACCCTGCGCCGCTCGCTCGGCCTCTGGCAGCTGACCATGATCAGCATCGGTGCCACCCTCGGCACCGGCATCTTCGTCGTCCTCGGTGAGGCAGTCCCGAAGGCCGGACCCGCGGTCACCCTGTCCTTCGTGATCGCCGGGCTCACGGCACTCTTCTCGGCCCTCTCCTACGCCGAGCTGGCGGGCACCATCCCCGTCTCCGGCTCCTCGTACTCGTATGCGTACGCAACGATGGGCGAGCTGATCGCCTGGATCTGCGGCTGGTGTCTGGTCCTGGAGTACGGCGTCTCGGTCGCGGCCGTCGCCGTGGGCTGGGGCGAGTACCTGAACGAGCTGCTCGACGGCACGATCGGCGTCACCATCCCGGACGCGCTCTCCGCGCCGCCCGGCGACGGCGGCGTCTTCAACCTGCCCGCGCTCATGGTCGTCCTGCTCGCCATGGCCTTCCTGCTGGGCGGCGCCAAGGAGTCGGCCCGCGCCAACACGATCATGGTGGTCGTGAAGATCGCCGCCCTGCTGATGTTCTGCGCGATCGGCGTCCAGGGCTTCCGCTCCGGCAACTACGAGCACTTCATGCCGCTCGGCATGGCCGGCGTCAGTGCCGCCGGCGCCACGCTCTTCTTCTCCTACATCGGCTTCGACGCCGCCTCCACCGCCGGCGAGGAGGCGGAGAACGCCCAGCGCGACCTGCCGCGCGCGATCATGCTCTCGCTCGTCATCGTGACGGCGCTGTACGTCGTCGTCGCGGCCGTCGCGGTCGGCGCCATGCCCTGGCGCGGATTCGGCGACTCGGAGGCCGCGCTCTCCGGGATCATGAAGGACGTCACCGGCCAGACCGTGTGGGGCACGCTGCTCGCGGCCGGCGCGGTCATCGCCATCGCCAGCGTGGTCCTCACCGTCCTCTACGGCCAGACCCGCATCCTCTTCGCCATGTCGCGCGACGGGCTCGTGCCCAAGGTCTTCTCCCGCGTCCACCCGAAGACCGGCGCGCCCCGCGCCAACACGGTGATCGTCTCGCTGTTCTGCGGTGTCCTCGCCGCCGCGATCCCGCTGGGCCAGCTCGCCGACGCCACCAGCATCGGCACCCTCTTCGCCTTCGCCCTGGTCAACATCGCGGTCGTGGTGCTGCGCCGTACGCGCCCGGACATGAACCGCACCTTCCGGGTGCCGCTGTCGCCGCTGCTGCCCGTGCTCGGCTTCGCCTTCTGCGTCTGGATGATGGGCAGCCTCTCGGCCGTCACCTGGGTGGTCTTCGGGGTCTGGATGGCCGTCGGGCTCGTGTTCTACTTCAGTTACGGCCACCGCCGCTCCAAGCTGGCCGTCCCGGGCTCCCCGGCCGTGGCCGACACCGCGGCCATCGCAGAGAAGTGAACCACCCGCCTTGCTGAACGATCTCGACGAACGCATCGTGCACGCCCTCGCCGAGGACGCCCGCCGCTCCTACGCCGACATCGGGCAACTGGTCGGCCTGTCCGCGCCCGCCGTCAAGCGGCGCGTGGACCGGCTGCGGGCCACCGGGGCGATCACCGGGTTCACCGTCCGGGTGGACCCGGCGGCGCTCGGCTGGGAGACCGAGGGGTTCGTCGAGATCTACTGTCGGCGCAACACCTCGCCGGAGACCATCCAGCGGGGCCTGGAGCGCTACCAGGAGGTCGTGGCCGCCTCCACCGTCACCGGGGAGGCGGACGCGGTCGTCCAGGTCTTCGCCTCGGACATGCGGCACTTCGAGCGGGTCCTGGAGCGGATCGCGGGCGAGTCGTTCGTGGAGCGGACCAAGTCGGTACTCGTCCTGTCGCCGCTGCTCAGGCGCTTCTCGTCCGGCTCGCCCACCTAGGGGCGACGTCCGGCGGGACCCGGGGTCGCGGTGCGAGCCGGGTCCGGCCGGCCGCCGGGGCGTGAGCCCGCCACCCGCGCCGAAGGGGCCGGTCTCCCGCCCCCGCCCGGCCCCTGCGGCGCCTCCCCGAAGTCCCTCCGCGACCCGTCCGCGGCGAAGAAGGCGGCCCGTGCCCCGAGACGCGCAACGAATCGCCGCCGGCCCCCGCCCGCACGCAACGGATCGTTCACCGGCGCGCAACGGCTGCTCCTTGTCCCGCGCAGCCCGGCGACCGTACCGTCTATCGGGGCGACCCCGCCGGTCGCCCGCCCCCCCTTGAACCCCTCCGTCCCGGTGAGGAACACGCATGCGCACAGCCCTGCTCCAGAGCTCCGGCCGCCCCGGCTCCGTCGACGAGAACATCAAGGTTCTCGACGACGCCGCGGGCCGCGCCGCCGCCGCGGGCGCCGGACTGCTCGTCGCACCGGAGATGTTCCTGACCGGCTACGCGATCGGCGACGACATCGCCCGCCTCGCCGAGCCCGCCGACGGTGCCTGCGCTGACGCGATCGCCGCGATCGCCGCCCGGCACGGCCTCGCCGTCGCCTACGGCTACCCCGAGCGCGACGGCGAGCGGGTGTACAACTCCGTCCAGCTGATCTCCGCCGACGGCCCGCTGGCGAACTACCGCAAGACCCACCTCTTCGGCTGCTTCGAGCGCGACCACTTCACGCCGGGCGACCAGCCCCCCGTCCAGGCCGAGCTCGGCGGACTGCGCGTCGGCCTCATGATCTGCTACGACGTCGAGTTCCCGGAGAACGTCCGGGCGCACGCCCTCGCCGGCACCGACCTCCTCCTGGTGCCGACCGCGCAGATGCACCCCTTCCAGTTCGTCGCCGAGTCCGTCGTCCCGGTGCGGGCCTTCGAGAACCAGATGTACGTCGCCTACGTCAACCGCGCCGGCCAGGAAGGGGAGTTCGAGTTCGTCGGGCTGTCCGTGCTGGCCGGCCCCGACGGAGTCGCCCGCACCCGGGCGGGCCGCGGCGAGGAACTGGTCGTCGCCGACGCCGACCCCGTCCTCCTCGCGGCCTCACGCGAGACGAACCCGTACCTGAAGGACCGCCGCCCCGGTCTCTACGGGTCGCTCGTCTGAGCCCGGCCGCACGCCCTCTCCCCGCACTCAGCTTTCCCGCAAGGAGTCCGTACCCCATGACGTCCACGGTGCCCACCGCCGTCCCCCACGCCGACGCGCAGCAGCCGCCGATCACCATGTTCGGCCCGGACTTCCCGTACGCGTACGACGACTTCCTCGCCCACCCCGCGGGCCTCGGCCAGATACCCGCGACCGAGCACGGCACCGAGGTCGCGGTCATCGGCGGCGGTCTCTCCGGCATCGTGGCCGCGTACGAGCTGATGAAGATGGGCCTCAAGCCCGTCGTGTACGAGGCCGACCGGATCGGCGGCCGGCTGCGCACCGTCGGCTTCGAGGGCTGCGACCCGTCCCTCACGGCGGAGATGGGCGCCATGCGCTTCCCGCCGTCCTCCACCGCCCTCCAGCACTACATCGACCTGGTGGGCCTGGAGACCCGGCCGTTCCCGAACCCGCTGGCCGAGGCCACGCCGTCGACCGTGGTCGACCTCAAGGGCGAGTCGCACTACGCCGAGACGGTCGAGGACCTGCCCGAGGTGTACCGCCAGGTCGCCGCCGCGTGGAACGCCTGCCTGAACGAGGGCGCCGACTTCTCCGACATGAACCAGGCCATGCGCGAGCGCGACGTCCCGCGCATCCGAGAGATCTGGTCGAAGCTCGTCGAGAAGCTCGACAACCAGACCTTCTACGGCTTCCTCTGCGACTCCGACGCCTTCAAGTCCTTCCGTCACCGCGAGATCTTCGGCCAGGTCGGCTTCGGCACCGGCGGCTGGGACACCGACTTCCCGAACTCCATCCTGGAGATCCTGCGCGTCGTCTACACCGAGGCCGACGACCACCACCGCGGCATCGTCGGGGGCTCCCAGCAGCTGCCGCTGCGCCTGTGGGAGCGCGAGCCGGAGAAGATCGTGCACTGGGCGTACGGCACCTCGCTCGCGACGCTGCACGACGGTGCCCCGCGCCCGGCCGTGACCCGGCTCGGCCGCACCGCGGGCAACCGCATCACCGTCACGGACGCCAAGGGCGACATCCGCACCTACCGGGCGGCGATCTTCACCGCCCAGTCCTGGATGCTGCTTTCCAAGATCGCTTGCGACGACTCGCTCTTCCCGATCGACCACTGGACGGCGATCGAGCGCACGCACTACATGGAGTCGAGCAAGCTCTTCGTGCCGGTCGACCGGCCGTTCTGGCTGGACAAGGACGAGGAGACAGGTCGCGACGTCATGTCGATGACGCTCACCGACCGGATGACGCGCGGCACGTACCTCCTCGACGACGGCCCCGACAAGCCGGCCGTCATCTGCCTGTCGTACACCTGGTGCGACGACAGCCTGAAGTGGCTGCCGCTGTCCGCGAACGAGCGGATGGAGGTCATGCTCAAGTCGCTCGGCGAGATCTACCCGAAGGTCGACATCCGGAAGCACATCATCGGCAACCCGGTGACCGTGTCCTGGGAGAACGAGCCCTACTTCATGGGCGCGTTCAAGGCCAACCTGCCGGGCCACTACCGCTACCAGCGGCGCCTGTTCACCCACTTCATGCAGGACCGGCTGCCCGAGGACAAGCGCGGCATCTTCCTCGCCGGCGACGACATCTCCTGGACGGCCGGCTGGGCCGAGGGCGCCGTGCAGACCGCCCTCAACGCGGTCTGGGGCGTGATGCGCCAGCTGGGCGGCGCCACCGACCCGACCAACCCGGGTCCCGGCGACGTCTACGACGAGATCGCGCCGGTGGAACTGCCCGAGGACTGACCGCGCCGGGGCGGGGAGCCGGCCGGTTCCCCGCCCCCGCAACAGGGCCCGCCCGTGCGGGTGTCAGTCCGGCAGCGGGGTGAGCAGCATGCGGCCCGTCAGGCCCACCGCCGCGTCGAGCCGCCGGCCGAACTCCTCGGCCAGCTCCGGGAGTCCGCGCAGGGCCCAGAGCGCGCGGGCCGCCGACCACGTGGCGTCGCGGGCCCGCTCCAGGCTCCAGGAGCCGAGCAGATGCGTGAGCGGGTCGGCGATCTGCAGCAGATCGGGGCCCGGCATCAGCTCCTCGCGGATCCGCTCCTCCAGCGAGACGAGGAGATCGCCCACCCGCTCGAACTCGTCCTCCAGATCGGCCGGTTCGCAGCCGAGGCCGCGGCAGGTGTCCACGACGGCGAGCACCAGGTCGTGCCCGATGTGCGCGTTGATGCCCGCGAGCGCGAACTGCAGTGGCCGTACGCCGGGATGGCGGCGGAACTGGAACAGCGGACGCCAGCAGGCGGGCCGGTGCCTCTCCTCGGCCACCGCCAGATAGCGCCGCGCGAACCGCACGTCCAGGGCGGTCGCGGCCTCGGCGTCGGGGAAGTGCCCGCTGCCCAGGCGCCGGGCCACCTCCTCGGTGACGGCGAGGTAGACGCGGTTGAAGACGGCGACGCCGTCCCGCTCGGGCAGGTCCGCGTCGAGGGCGCGCATACGGAGGACGACCGCGTCGACAGGCCGGGTGAACTGTTCCAACTGCGCCATGAGGGCAGGGTGCCAGTCCCGGCCCCGCGGGGGGGGCGCCCGCCCGGCGGCGGCCCCCGGCCCGGGGGCCCGCGCCCCCCCCGGGGGGGGGGGCCCCCCGCGACCGGGTGCCCCCCCCGGGGGG
>NZ_JBSGZN010000068.1:0-34807 GCF_053611025.1 Streptomyces sp. NPDC054842 | reverse complement strand
CCAAGAAGTCCGGCCCCGCCGCCTCCGGCGACACCCTCGCCTCCCCCATGCAGGGCACCATCGTCAAGGTCGCCGTCGAAGAAGGCCAGGAAGTCAAGGAAGGCGACCTCGTCGTCGTCCTCGAAGCGATGAAAATGGAACAACCCCTCAACGCCCACCGCTCCGGCACCATCAAGAACCTCACCGCCGAAGTCGGCGCCTCCCTCACCTCCGGCGCCCCCATCTGCGACATCAAGGACTGACCAGCACCACACGGAAGCGCCCGGCCCTGCTCAGGGGCCGGGCGCTTCGACGTACGACGAACATCAGCGGCACGCATGCCCCCAGCCGGAACCACGACGACCCGCAGCCGCCCTCGCACGGAAGGGGCCGTGCCGGCCGGACGGAAGGCGCACCACGCCCCGGCAGTCACCAGGGTTGGGACAACGGGCCCGCAGTCGCCCACGCTCCGAAGGGGCCGGGCCGGTACATCACATGCCCGTTGCGGGCCGGGCAGGCAACTCCGGCCCGCCCCACGACCGAGTGGCACGCCCGGCATGCAACGGGCGGATGCACCGGCACGGCCCCGACCCACCGCCGGACGGAAGGCGCACCACGCCCCGGCAGGCACCGCTCCTCCACGCCCGGAAGGCACCGGCATCCACGCCCCCGGCGAGCACCACGTACCGCCCGCCCGGCCGACGCGCCCCGCGCGAAACCCCGTCAGCGACGGCGCAAGTCAGCCACCCGGGCGCGCTCCCCGGGAGCCTGCTCCCCCAGCACGGTCGCGCTCCGCAACTGCGCCCCCGCCCCCGGCACCTGCCCCCGGCGCGGCCCGGGCAACGGCATGTCCCGGCGCGACTGACGCCCCGCCGGGCCCGTATCACCCCCCGCACCTCCGGAGGACGACCCCGACGACGACCCGGCCACGGCGATCTGCACGCCCTGGTCGGCCAGGGCCTGCAACTCCGTGCCCGCCCGGTCGTCGTGCGCCGGCGGTTCGTCCGTCACCAGCCGGGTGATCAGATCCGTCGGCACGGTCTGGAACATCGTGTCGGTGCCGAGCTTGGTGTGGTCGGCGAGGACCACGACCTCCCCCGCCGCCTGCACCAGCGCGCGGTCGACGGACGCCGACAGCATGTTGGACGTCGACAGCCCCCGCTCTGCGGTCAGACCGCTCCCCGAGAGGAAGGCCCGGGAGACCCGCAGCCCCTGGAGGGACTGCTCGGCCCCGCTGCCCACCAGGGCGTAGTTGGAGCCGCGCAGGGTGCCGCCGGTCATCACGACCTCCACGCGATTGGCATGGGCCAACGCCTGGGCCACCAGCAGCGAGTTGGTGACGACGGTCAGACCGGGCACCCGCGCGAGCCGGCGGGCCAGCTCCTGGGTGGTGGTTCCCGCCCCCACCACGATGGCCTCGCCCTCTTCGACGAGACCCGCGGCGAGGTCGGCGATGGCCGTCTTCTCGGCGGTCGCGAGATGCGATTTCTGCGGAAAGCCGGACTCCCGCGTGAACCCGCCCGGCAATACCGCACCGCCGTGCCGGCGGTCGAGGAGTCCTTCTGCCTCCAGTGCGCGCACGTCCCGCCGTACGGTCACTTCGGAGGTCTGGACGACGCGGGCGAGTTCACGGAGCGACACGGCCCCGTTCGCTCGCACCATTTCGAGGATCAATTGGCGACGTTCTGCAGCGAACACGAAACTGACAGTAACCCCAACGACCGTCTGCTTTCAGCAGTTTGCGCCGAATAACAGAAGTTGTTCGCACAGAGGGACACGAAGTGGTATACGGGCCTACGCCCGGCGCCTATGCCGCGAGAATGGGCGGCCACTCCCCGTGACCGGCGCCGCCCACCACCGGCCCGACCGGCCGGAACACCCCGGACCGGCCCTCGCGCCGCTGCTCAGCGACCACGACGCACGCCCGCGACCACGCCGTACGCGAGCCGCCGCGAGCCCCGCCACCCGCCGGACGCGCCCCCGCGAGCACCCCGGCACCCGCGCCCGGCACGCGCGTCCGGGACCGCCGTCCGGCAGGAACCGATCAGCCCTCGCCCTCGGTCTTCCGGGTGTGCAACTGCCGGGCCACCTCCGCGATCGATCCCGACAGGGACGGATACACGGTGAACGCGTTCGCGATCTGCTCGACGGTCAGGTTGTTGTCGACCGCGAGCGAGATGGGGTGGATGAGTTCCGAGGCGCGCGGCGCGACGACGACACCACCGACCACGATCCCCGTACCGGGGCGGCAGAAGATCTTGACGAAGCCGTCCCGGATGCCCTGCATCTTGGCGCGGGGGTTGCGCAGCAGCGGCAGCTTGACGACCCGGGCGTCGATCTTGCCGCCGTCGACGTCCGCCTGGGTGTACCCGACGGTCGCGATCTCGGGGTCGGTGAAGACGTTCGACGAGACCGTCTTGAGGTTCAGCGGGGCGACCGCGTCACCGAGGAAGTGGTACATCGCGATGCGGCCCTGCATGGCGGCCACGGAGGCGAGCGCGAAGACGCCGGTCACGTCACCGGCGGCGTAGACCCCGGGGGCCGTGGTCCTGGACACCTTGTCGGTCCAGATGTGGCCGGACTCCTTGACCTTGACCCCGGCCTCCTCCAGTCCCATGCCGCTGGAGTTCGGGATGGCGCCGACGGCCATGAGGCAGTGCGACCCGGTGATGACCCGGCCGTCGGCGAGCGTGACCTCGACGCGGTCGCCCACCCGCTTGGCGGCCTGGGCGCGCGAGCGGGCCATGACGTTCATGCCGCGGCGCCGGAAGACGTCCTCCAGCACGGCGGCGGCGTCCGGGTCCTCGCCCGGCAGCACACGGTCACGGCTGGAAACGAGCGTGACGCGCGAGCCCAGCGCCTGATAGGCGCCGGCGAACTCGGCGCCGGTGACGCCGGAGCCGACCACGATGAGCTCCTCGGGAAGCTCGTCCAGGTCGTAGACCTGCGTCCAGTTCAGGATCCGCTCGCCGTCCGGCTGCGCGTCGGGCAGCTCGCGGGGGTGCCCGCCGGTGGCGATGAGGACCGCGTCCGCGACGAGGGTCTCCTCGTTCCCGTCGGCCGCGCGCACGACGACCTTGCGGGAGCCGTCCATGGCCTGCTGCCCGTCGAGCCGGCCGCGCCCGCGCAGCACGCGGGCCCCGGCGCGGGTGACGGAGGCGGTGATGTCGTGGGACTGGGCGAGGGCGAGCCGCTTCACCCGGCGGTTCACCTTGCCGAGGTCGACGCCGACCACCCGGGCGGCCTGCTCCATCGGCGGGGTGTCGTCCGCGACGATGATGCCGAGTTCCTCGTACGACGAGTCGAAGGTGGTCATCACCTCGGCCGTCGCGATCAGGGTCTTCGACGGGACGCAGTCGGTGAGCACCGACGCCCCGCCCAGACCGTCGCAGTCGACGACGGTCACCTCCGCGCCGAGTTGGGCGGCCACCAGGGCCGCCTCGTATCCGCCGGGTCCGCCACCGATGATCACGATCCGAGTCACGTACTCCATTGTCCCGCACGCGCCAAGGTGCTTCCGCCCGGGGGCCCGCCGAGCGTGCATTCGAGCGACTTCTGTTACGCGGGGGGCGGGGTCGCGGCTGCCGTACCCTCGACCCCATGTCGCTCTACGCCGCGTACGCCGGCAATCTCGACCCGCGGCTCATGACGCGCCGCGCCCCGCACTCGCCGCTGCGCGCCACCGGCTGGCTGAACGGCTGGCGGCTGACCTTCGCCGGTGAGCACATGGGCTGGGAGGGCGCGCTGGCGACGATCGTCGAGGCACCGCGGTCCCAGGTGTTCGTGGCGCTGTACGACGTCGCGCCGCTGGACGAGGACTCGATGGACCGCTGGGAGGGCGTGGGCCTCGACATCTACCGCCGGATGCGCGTACGGGTGCACACCCTGGAGGGCGAGGAACCCGCCTGGGTGTACGTGCTGAACGGGTACGAGGGCGGGCTGCCGTCGGCCAGGTACCTGGGCGAGATCGCCGACGCGGCGGAATCGGCCGGGGCGCCGCACGACTACGTCATGGAACTCCGCAAGCGTCCCTGCTGACACACGGCCGCCCGCCCGCGGGTCGCCGCCCGGCACGGGCCCTGCGGGCGGCACCGTGCCCCGCTTTCGTGGGAAACGACAAGACAACGATCGCATGACCGTGAGCTCTGTCATCTACGCGCGTAGGCCGAGACCGGCTACCCTCATGCGCGTGAACGCATCTCTTCTTCCGGACGACATCCAGGGCGATCCCTACGCCGCCGCCGACGCCGCCGCCGCGCGCCTGCGCGAGCTCACGGGCGCCGAGACCCACGACGTCGCCCTCGTGATGGGCTCCGGCTGGGCTCCGGCCGTGGACGCCCTCGGGGTCCCCGAGGCCGAGTTCCAGGTCACCGAGCTGCCCGGCTTCCCGCCGCCGGTGGTCGAGGGCCACGGCGGCAAGATCCGCTCGTACCGCATCGGCGGCAAGCGGGCGCTGGTCTTCCTGGGCCGCACCCACTATTACGAGGGCCGCGGCGTCGCCGCCGTCGCGCACGGCGTCCGCACCGCCGTCGCCGCCGGCTGCAAGACGATCGTGCTCACCAACGGCTGCGGCGGCCTGCGCGAGGGCATGCGCCCCGGCCAGCCGGTCCTGATCAGCGACCACATCAACCTGACGGCGACCTCGCCGATCGTGGGCGCGAACTTCGTGGACCTCACGGACCTGTACTCGCCGCGCCTGCGCGCCCTGTGCAAGGAGGTGGACGCCACCCTGGAGGAGGGCGTCTACGCGCAGTTCCCCGGCCCGCACTACGAGACGCCCGCCGAGATCCGCATGGCCCGTGTCATCGGGGCGGACCTGGTCGGCATGTCGACCGTCCTGGAGGCGATCGCCGCACGTGAGGCCGGTGCCGAGGTCCTCGGCATCTCGCTCGTCACCAACCTCGCCGCCGGTATGACGGGCGAGCCCCTCAACCACGAGGAGGTCCTCCAGGCGGGCCGCGACTCGGCCGCCCGCATGGGCGCCCTCCTCACCCAGGTGCTGGACCGCATCTGACCCGGCCGGGCCCCTGCTGTCCGGCGCCGGCGCTTCCGTGCTCGACGGCCGGGGGACGGGCGGCGGGCTCTCCCGGCGGGACTCCCGGCCCCCCGGCGTACGAGGAACGGGGGCCGGGCCGGGCGCCGCGCACCTGAACGGGTCCGGGGCGTGCCGTGCGGGAGCGCCCGGGACGAAACCCGGGTACACAGCAACGTACGACGCAGACGAAGACGAGAGGTTGACCCCACGTGCAGGACGAACTCATCGCACGGGCCGAGGCATGGCTGGCCGAGGACCCCGACGCGGAGACGCGTGAGGAACTCGCCAAGCTCATCGAGTCCGGGGACACCGCCGAGCTCGCCGCACGCTTCGGCGGCACCCTCCAGTTCGGCACCGCCGGCCTGCGGGGCGAGCTGGGCGCGGGCCCGATGCGCATGAACCGCTCCGTGGTCGTCCGGGCGGCCGCCGGCCTCGCCGCGTACCTCCGGGCGCAGGGCCGGACGGACGGCCTCGTCGTCATCGGCTACGACGCCCGCCACAAGTCCGCCGACTTCGCCCGGGACACCGCCGCCGTGATGACCGGCGCCGGGCTCCGGGCCGCCGTCCTGCCCCGTCCGCTGCCCACCCCGGTCCTGGCCTTCGCCATACGGCACCTCGGGGCGGTCGCGGGCGTGGAGGTCACCGCCAGCCACAACCCGCCGCGCGACAACGGCTACAAGGTGTACCTCGGCGACGGTTCGCAGATCGTCCCGCCCGCCGACGCGGAGATCGCGGCGGAGATCGACGCCGTGCGCGCGCTCGCCGACGTGCCGCGCCCGGACAGCGGCTGGGAGACCCTGGACGACAGCGTCCTGGAGGCCTACCTGGCCCGCACGGACGCGGCCCTGGCGCCCGGCTCGCCCCGGACGGCCCGCACGGTCTACACGGCCATGCACGGTGTCGGCAAGGAGACGCTGCTCGGTGCCTTCGCGCGGGCCGGCTTCCCGGAGCCCGTCCTCGTCGCCGAGCAGGCGGAGCCGGACCCGGACTTCCCGACGGTCGCGTTCCCGAACCCGGAGGAGCCGGGCGCGATGGACCTGGCCTTCGCGAAGGCGCGCGAGACCGAGCCGGACCTGATCATCGCCAACGACCCGGACGCCGACCGCTGCGCGGTGGCCGTCAAGGACGGTGCCGACTGGCGCATGCTCCGCGGCGACGAGGTCGGCGCGCTGCTCGCCGAGCACCTGGTCCGCAAGGGCGCGCGCGGCACGTTCGCCGAGTCGATCGTCTCGTCCTCGCTGCTCGGCCGGATCGCCGAGAAGGCGGGCCTCGCTTACGAGGAGACCCTGACCGGCTTCAAGTGGATCGCACGGGTGGAGGGCCTGCGGTACGGCTACGAGGAGGCGCTGGGCTACTGCGTCGACCCCGACGGCGTACGCGACAAGGACGGCATCACCGCCGCCCTGGTCGTCACGGAGCTGGCCTCCGAGCTCAAGGAACAGGGCCGCACGCTGCTGGACCTCCTCGACGACATCGCCGTGGAGTACGGCCTGCACGCCACCGACCAGCTCTCGGTCCGGGTGGACGACCTCTCGGTCATCGCGAGCGCGATGCGGCGCCTGCGCGAGCAGCCGCCGACCCGGCTCGCGGGCCTGACGATCGAGAAGTCCGAGGACCTGACGCGGGGCACGGACAGGCTCCCGCCCACCGACGGGCTGCGCTACACCCTGGACGGCGCCCGGGTGATCGTCCGCCCGAGCGGCACGGAGCCCAAGCTGAAGTGCTACCTGGAGGTCGTGGTGCCGGTGGCGAACCACGACGGCCTTCCCGAGGCCCGCACCAGGGCGAGCGGCCTGCTGGCCATGATCAAGCAGGACCTGTCGGCGGCCGCCGGCATCTGAGCCACCGCCCCCACCCCCAGGTACGACGCACGACGCACGACGAGACGAAGCCCCGGTCCGGCTCCCCGGACCGGGGCTTCGGCCGTGCTCCCGCGGCGCCCGGCCGCACCACGCAGGCGAGCCGTGGCAGGCGGACCCGGCGCGGCTCGGCTCGGCGCGGCGTGGCTTGGCTTGGCACCGCTCAGCACCGCTCAGCACCGCTCAGCGCGGCTCAGCGCGGCTCAGCGCGGCTCAACGCGGCCCGGCGCGGCCCGGCGCGGCTCACGGCAGGAAGACCAGCACCGCCGCCCAGGCCGTCGCGCCGAGCACGCTCAGCGGCCACAGCGGCCGCCCGCGCTCCCGTCCGCCGCTGCCCCCGGTGGGCCGCAGCGCCGGGTCCCGCCACATGGCGGTGATCTCGGCGGCCGTCCTCTCGTAGGGGTGGATCCGGCCGAAGCGCCGCTCCAGCCAGGGCAGCCGCGGGCCGCGGACCCGCCACTCGGGGAACGAGGCCCGGTGGCTGTCCACCCTCAGCAGGGTGTTCCGGCACTCGACGACCCTGAGGTGGTCCCAGGCGACGTGCCGGGTGCCCCGCAGGTCGTTGAGCCACAGCCCGGAGCTGTCGGCGGTGATGCGCCAGGCCGCCTTGCGGGGCAGCGACAGCACGCCCAGGAGGCCGGCCGCCGCGCCGAAGACGTAGCGCCACACGCCGTCCTGGCCTGTCAGCAGAAAGCAGCCGAACAGTACGAGCCCGGCGGCACCGAGCCGGTCCCACCAGCCCGCGCCCCAGCGCCGTACGGGCACCGAACCCGCGTCCAGCGTCCGCACCGCGGCGGCGCGTTGCTCCTCCTGCGCCTCCTCGCGGGCCGCGGCCTTCCGCAGCGCGGCGACCCGGCGCCGCGCGGCACCCTCCGACAGGGGGCGTACGGGCCCCGTCGACCAGGCGCGCGCGGGCGGCTCGTCGGCGTCCTCCTCGGCGCTGACCAGGAATATCTCGGCGCCGTCGCGGGGCACGCCGTGGAGGACGGCCTCCTTCAGCGGGCCGGGGGTGTCGAGACCGGCGAGAAGCTCCGCCAGCTCGTCGTCCTCGTCGTTGTCGTCCTCACCGTCCTCGTCCTCGTCGTCGGACGGCAGTTCCCGCAGGCCCACGACGAACAGCGGCCGGCCCGCCTCCCGGTCGTCCGCGGCGAAGACCTCGGTGTCGCCGTTGCCGTCGTCGCGCACCAGGACGCGCAGCACCGGTACCGGGGCGCGGCGCAGGGCGGCGGCCCGGCGCCGGGCCAGCACGCCGGAGAGGACGGCCGTCAGGCCGAGGCCGAGCGCGCACCAGCCCGCCGTCCGGGACACCTCGGGGTCGCCGGTGAGGTCCCAGGCGTCCGCCGTCGCCACGAGGACGCCGCCGAGCACCGCGAGGACGAGCCCGGCGGGGACGAGGGCCGTCCCGCGCTCCGGCGGCCGGTCCTCGCCGGGCAGCGGCGCGGTCACGCCGCCGGCCGCGGCGAGCGCGGCCTCGCGCTGACGCGCCCAGGACCGCAGCCGTACGCACGTGACCACCCAGGACACGGTCAGTGCCGCGAGGACCGGGACGGTCACCGCCCACGGCAGGCGGGGGTGCTGCGTGAGGAGGACGACGGCCAGGGCGGGAGCCGTGACGGGTACGGTCTCGGGGCGCACCGACACCCAGACGACGTGGCAGGCGAGCAGCGCGGCCACGTACGGGCGTACGTCCGCGAGCGCGGGCAGCAGGAAGGGCGAGGCGGCGACGAGGGCGGCGAGGGGCAGGTGGTAGCGCGCCCGGCCGCGTACGGGGGCCCAGCGCGGCGGCAGCGCCCGGGTCCAGCGGCGGGCCTGCTCGCCGTCCCAGGCCCGGCAGGCGTCGGGCACGGCGGAGGCGGGCAGCCGCGCGGGCGCCTCAAGATTCGTACTCATCGATGTCCAGACGCTCGGACCACCCACGTGGTTGCCCCGGACACGGAAAGGGCCCGAGCACGGGAAACGCCGGTCAGGGACGGGCCCACACGCTCACCGGAACGGCCCGAGCACGGAGGACGCCGGTCGCGGTCGGGCTCTCACGCCCACCGGAAACGGACGGCGCGCGACGGTCACCGGCGCCCGGACCCGCCCGCCTCACCACTCACCGCAAGCAGCCGAAGCACCGCGACCCGAGCGGACGAACCCGCCCGCGTCACCACGTCGCAGCCCACGGACCCGCGGACCCACCCGCCCCGGCACTCACCGCAAACCGCACCGCAGCCCGCGCCGGCCCGGGAGGGAGCGGTCACCTCATCCGGTCGCGAGCAGGATCACGAGCAGCAGCGCCCCCGCGATCACCGGGCCCAGCACCTCGTACGCCCAGCGCACGGTGACCTCGCCCTGGGCGCTCGGTGCCGCGGCGCGGTCCCGGAGGAGGTCCCGCAGGTCGTCCATGATCTGGTCGGCCGGCGCGCGGGTCGGTTCGGTCGCGATCGCGGACGTGCGGCCGCTGGTGTCCGCGGCGGCGTTGCGCGACTGCCGCCTGGCGGCGCGCTTGCGGGCGCGCAGGGAGACGGGCACGGCCCAGAGCTGGTACTTGGTGCCCGCGGCGTCGACCACCTCGTTGGAGTAGCCGGAGCGCAGCGAGCCGACGCTGCCCCAGGGCAGCACGATCACCCGGAACGGGTTGCGCACGCGCAGCCGGTCCTCGCTCGCGAAGACGGCGGGGCGCAGGGTGAAGGCGGTCACCAGCGGGACGAGCAGGAGCAGCGCGGCGAGCGCCACCCACGGCGTGCGCCCGTGACCGATGATCAGCGCGTCGATGCCGAGCCAGCCCGTGATGACGAGCAGCAGCACGCCGCCCGCGACACCCGCGGACGACCGGTAGGTCCGGTCGCTCAGCTCTGGGTGCGGGGCGTCCGGTGCGGGAGACTGGTGGTCCGGGGTCGTCATGGCCCCGATTGTGCCCGACAGTGGCAGCTGTGCCCGTACACGGTGGTCGAGGTCACTTCCACCACGTGGGGTGTACAGCCGCTACGCGCGTAGATATGCTCAGGTCGTGACCATGCCCACCACTGCATCCGCTGCTCATGCACTCACGGACGTCGCCGCGTCCGACAGCACGCTGCGCCGCTTCCTCCACGGGCTGCCCGGCGTCGACGCGGTCGGCCTGGAGGCGCGCGCCGCCTCCCTCGGCACCCGTTCCATCAAGACCACGGCGAAGGCGTACGCCATCGATCTCGCCATCTCGATGGTCGACCTGACGACGCTGGAAGGCGCGGACACCCCGGGCAAGGTCCGGGCGCTCGGCGCCAAGGCGGTCCGCCCGGACCCGACGGACCGGACGACGCCGAGCACCGCCGCCGTCTGCGTCTACCCCGACATGGTGGCCGCCGCCAAGCAGGCCGTCGCCGGTTCCGGCGTGAAGGTCGCCTCGGTGGCGACCGCGTTCCCGGCCGGGCGCGCCGCGCTCGACGTGAAGCTGGCCGACGTGCGCGACGCGGTCGCCGCGGGCGCGGACGAGATCGACATGGTCATCGACCGCGGCGCGTTCCTCTCGGGCCGCTTCATGAAGGTGTACGAGGAGATCGTCGCCGTGAAGGAGGCCGCGGGCGCCGCCCGGCTGAAGGTCATCTTCGAGACCGGCGAGCTGTCGACGTACGACAACATCCGGCGGGCCTCCTGGCTCGGGATGCTGGCCGGCGCCGACTTCATCAAGACCTCGACCGGCAAGGTCGCGGTGAACGCGACGCCCGCGAACACGCTGCTCATGCTGGAGGCCGTCCGCGACTTCCGCGCGCAGACCGGTATCCAGGTCGGCGTGAAGCCCGCGGGCGGCATCCGTACCTCCAAGGACGCCATCAAGTTCCTGGTCGTGGTCAACGAGACCGCGGGCGAGGACTGGCTGGACAACCACTGGTTCCGCTTCGGCGCGTCCTCGCTCCTGAACGACCTGCTGATGCAGCGTCAGAAGCTGGCCACCGGCCGCTACTCCGGCCCCGACTACGTGACGGTGGACTGATCACCATGACCATCGAGAAGCGGTCATCCGCATTCGAGTACGCACCGGCGCCCGAGTCCCGCGCCGTCGTCGACATCGCGCCGTCCTACGGCCTGTTCATCGACGGCGAGTTCACCGAGGGCGCCGAAGGCCGGGTCTTCAAGACGGTCAGCCCGTCCACCGAGGAGGTCCTCTCCGAGGTGGCGCAGGCGGGCGCCGAGGACGTCGACCGCGCCGTGAAGGCCGCGCGCCGCGCCTTCGAGAAGTGGTCGGCGCTGCCCGGCTCGGAGCGCGCCAAGTACCTCTTCCGCATCGCCCGGATCATCCAGGAGCGCAGCCGCGAGCTGGCCGTCCTGGAGACGCTGGACAACGGCAAGCCGATCCGGGAGACCCGCGACGCGGACCTCCCGCTGGTCGCCGCGCACTTCTTCTACTACGCGGGCTGGGCCGACAAGCTCGACCACGCCGGCTTCGGCGCGAACCCGCGCCCGCTCGGTGTGGCCGGCCAGGTCATCCCGTGGAACTTCCCGCTGCTGATGCTGGCCTGGAAGATCGCCCCGGCCCTCGCGACCGGCAACACGGTCGTCCTGAAGCCCGCGGAGACGACTCCCCTGTCGGCCCTGTTCTTCGCGGACATCTGCCGCCAGGCGGGCCTGCCCAGGGGCGTCGTCAACATCCTCCCCGGGTACGGAGACACGGGCGCCGCGCTCGTCGAGCACCCGGACGTGAACAAGGTCGCGTTCACCGGCTCGACGGCGGTCGGCAAGGCCATCGCCCGCCAGATCGCCGGCACGCGCAAGAAGGTCACCCTCGAACTGGGCGGCAAGGGCGCGAACATCGTCTTCGACGACGCCCCCATCGACCAGGCCGTCGAGGGCATTGTCACCGGCATCTTCTTCAACCAGGGCCAGGTCTGCTGCGCGGGCTCGCGGCTCCTCGTCCAGGAGTCCGTCCAGGAGGAGCTGCTGGACTCGCTCAAGCGCCGGCTCTCCACGCTGCGCCTCGGCGACCCGCTCGACAAGAACACCGACATCGGCGCGATCAACTCCGCCGAGCAGCTGGCCCGCATCACCACGCTCACCGAGCAGGGCGAGGCCGAGGGCGCCGAGCGCTGGTCCCCGGCCTGCGAACTGCCCTCGTCCGGCTACTGGTTCGCCCCGACGCTCTTCACGAACGTCACCCAGGCGCACACCGTCGCCCGCGACGAGATCTTCGGCCCGGTCCTGTCGGTCCTCACCTTCCGGACGCCGGACGAGGCCGTGGCGAAGGCCAACAACAGCCAGTACGGCCTCTCCGCGGGCATCTGGACGGAGAAGGGCTCCCGCATCCTGGCGGTGGCGAACAAGCTCCGCGCGGGCGTCATCTGGTCCAACACGTTCAACAAGTTCGACCCGACCTCGCCCTTCGGCGGGTACAAGGAGTCGGGCTTCGGCCGCGAGGGCGGCCGCCACGGCCTGGAGGCGTACCTCGATGTCTGATGCGCGACTGTCGGTGTTCAAGACCTACAAGCTGTACGTCGGCGGGAAGTTCCCGCGTTCCGAGAGCGGCCGGGTGTACGAGGTGACCGACTCCAAGGGCAAGTGGCTGGCGAACGCACCCCTCTCCTCCCGCAAGGACGCCCGTGACGCGGTCGTGGCCGCGCGCAAGGCCTTCGGCCCGTGGTCCGGCGCGACCGCCTACAACCGCGGCCAGGTCCTCTACCGCGTCGCGGAGATGCTGGAGGGCCGCCGGGGGCAGTTCGTCCACGAGGTCGCCGACGCCGAGGGCCTGTCGAAGTCGAAGGCGGCCGAGCAGGTCGACGCGACGATCGACCGCTGGGTCTGGTACGCGGGCTGGACCGACAAGATCGCCCAGGTGGTCGGCGGCGGCAACCCGGTGGCGGGCCCGTACTTCAACCTCTCCACGCCGGAGCCGACGGGCGTGGTGGCGGTCCTGGCACCCCAGGCGTCCTCGTTCCTGGGCCTGGTGTCGGTCGTCGCGCCGGTGATCGCGACGGGCAACACCGCCGTCGTGATCGCCTCCGAGAGGTCGCCTCTCCCGGCGCTCTCCCTCGGCGAGGTGCTCGCCACCTCCGACGTCCCCGGCGGAGTCGTCAACGTGCTGTCCGGCCGTACGGCGGAGATCGCCGCTCCGCTGGCCGCGCACCAGGACGTGAACGCCATCGACCTGGCCGGCGCCGACGAGGCGCTCGCCAAGGAGCTGGAGATCGCGGCCGCCGACAACCTGAAGCGCGTCTTCCGTCCACAGCCTGTGGATTACGCGCGCACGCCGGGCATCGAGCGGCTCACGGCGTTCCTGGAGACGAAGACCGTCTGGCACCCGACGGGTTCGCTGGGCGCGTCCGGCTCCGCGTACTGAGCCACCGCGAGCCGGGGGTCACCGCGCCCCGTGGTCTCGGGACCCCGATCCGTGTCCCCGGGGTCCCGTACGCCGGAGAGCCGCGCTTCCCCTCCGTCCAGGGGGAGCGCGGCTCTCTTCACGTTCAGTGCAGCAGCCCGGCCGCCTGCCCGACCACCGGGATGCTGCCCACCGACGGCGCCTGCGCCAGCGGCCCGGTGAGCGCCTGCGAGGTCAGCGGCCGGAAGCCGCCGAACTCGGTGCCGACGCCGTTGTCGAGGGGGTCGACGCCGGTGCCCGCGAGGGGGTTGGGCTTCAGGCCCTCGACCGGTCCCGTGACGTACTGGACGATCCCGGTCACCGCGCCGAGACCGGCCTGGGGGTCGATGTTCCCCAGCGAGGTGGGCCGGGTGTGCATCACGCCGAGGACATCCTGGGACTCCGCGGCGGCGGTCGAGGCTCCCGCTCCGAGCGCCGCGCCCGTCGTCGCGAGGGCCACCAGGGCGCGCCGGGCGGTCGGGCTGTTCAGGGGTGTGAGTGGGGCCATGACTGGTGCCGCCTTCTGCTGCTCAAGGTAATCGGGTCGACACGTAGGGTAGTTGAGGTGTGATGTGCGCTCCAACGCCGACCCGCGGGGTCGGCCGGGGCCGCCCGATGCCTCACACTGGACTCTCGTGAGTTCCCATCCGCCCATACCCGCCCGAGTCGTGCTGCTGTCCGGCCCGTCCGGCTCCGGGAAGTCCCTCCTCGCCGCCCGTTCGGGCCTGCCGGTCCTGCGGCTCGACGACTTCTACAAGGAGGCGTCGGACCCGACCCTGCCCCAGGTGGAGGGGAGTTCCGACATCGACTGGGACCACCCGCTGTCCTGGGACGCGGACACCGCCGTCGCCGCCATCGCCGAGCTGTGCCGCACGGGCCGAACCACCGTGCCCGTCTACGACATCTCGCTGAGCGCGCGTACGGGCACCGAGACCCTGCACATCGACGGCAGCCCGCTGTTCATCGCCGAGGGCATCTTCGCCGCGGAGATCGTCGGCCGCTGCCGCGAACTCGGCGTGCTGGCGGACGCCCTGTGCCTGACCCGGGGCCCCGTCACCACCTTCCGCCGGCGCTTCCTGCGCGATCTGCGGGAGGGCCGCAAGTCCGTGCCGTTCCTGCTGCGCCGCGGCTGGCGCCTGATGCGGGACGAGCGGTCGATCGTGGCCCGGCAGACGGCGCTGGGCGCGTACGCGTGCGACCGGGACGAGGCGCTGGGACGGCTGGCGGGCGCGGCGGCGGACCGCGTCGCGGCCGCCGAGAGCCCGGCCTAGAGAACTCCGGACACACGAGAAGCGGGACCGGACGGACCCCCCGGCCCTCCAGTCCCGCTCTTTCGTGCTCCCCCGTGATCCCAGCGGCTCCCCCCGGAACCGCTCCCCCGTGATCACCGCGGTTCCCCCCGGAACCGCTCCCCCGTCACACCGGCTCCCCCCGGAACCGTTCCCCCGTGTGTCCCCCGTCTCCCCGTTCCCCCGGACCTTCAGGCGACGAGTTCGCCGAAGGACTCCTCCTCGTCACGGCCGAAGCTGAGGACCTCGTCCTCGCGCAGCCGGCGGAGCGACCGCCAGATGCTGGACTTCACCGTGCCGACACTGATGTCGAGGATCTCCGCGATCTCCGGGTCCGTGCGGCCCTCGTAGTAGCGCAGGACCAGCATGGTGCGCTGGAGTTCGGGCAGCCGGGCGAGCGCCTGCCACAGCACGGCGCGCAGCTCGGTGCCGCGCATCGCGTCCGTGTCACCGGCGGTCTCCGGCAGTTCCTCGGTCGGGTACTCGTTCAGCTTGCGCCGGCGCCAGGCGCTGATGTGCAGGTTGGTCATCGTCCGCCGCAGGTAGCCCCCCACCGCGGCCTTGTCGCTGATCCGGTCCCACGCCCGGTACGTCGAGAACAGCGCGCTCTGCAGCAGGTCCTCGGCCTCGAAGCGGTCCCCGGTCAGGTGGTAGGCGGTTGCGTACAGGGAGGCGCGGCGCTCCTGGACATAGGCGGTGAACTCCGCCTCCGACAGCGAGCGACGCTCCCCCGAGCCCTCCCCGTACGCGCTTCCCCCGTCGGCGGCGGACTTCTCCGCCACCGCCGTTCCCCCCGTGAGGGTGTCAACCACCGTCATGTACGCGGTGTGCTGACGCCCGGTGCCGCGAGCGCACCCCCGCCCGCTCACGGCACCGGACTTCTCGTTGCTCCGGTTGACGTCGTGAAGACGCGTGACCACTGCGCTAGTGCTGGTGCTGTGCAGCGTGTTCATCTCGCGCCCCCCGTCGTGGAGTCCCGTTTTCCCTGCGTGCCGTGCTGGTGTCGAAAACTCTGCCGCCGGCACTTCATGGCCGTGTCCGCCGACTGTCACAGGGCTGTCACAGGGGTCACGCCCGGGCGCGTCACGCGTCGATCACGCAGGAGAGCCGTACGACTACGCAGACGGCCCAAGGCGCCTTTCATCTGTGCAAGAGATGGGTGGGAGCGGTTCAACGGTCGATAGACCACCGTGCCATGGGCCAGAATGACGTCCGTGCCTTCCCTGTTGCTGATCGAGGACGACGACGCCATCCGTACGGCCCTGGAGCTCTCTTTGACGCGCCAGGGACACCGTGTGGCCACCGCTGCCACCGGCGAGGACGGTCTGAAGCTGCTGCGAGAGCAACGGCCGGACCTCATCGTGCTGGACGTGATGCTGCCGGGCATCGACGGATTCGAGGTGTGCCGGCGCATCCGGCGCACGGACCAGCTGCCGATCATCCTGCTGACCGCGCGCAGCGACGACATCGACGTGGTGGTCGGGCTGGAGTCGGGCGCCGACGACTACGTGGTCAAGCCGGTGCAGGGGCGCGTCCTCGACGCCCGTATCCGGGCGGTGCTGCGGCGCGGCGAGCGTGAGGCCAACGACGCGGCGACGTTCGGTTCCCTGGTCATCGACCGGGCCGCCATGACGGTCACGAAGAACGGCGAGGACCTGCAACTGACGCCGACCGAGCTGCGGTTGCTCCTGGAGCTGAGCCGCAGGCCCGGACAGGCGCTGTCCCGCCAGCAGTTGCTGCGGCTGGTCTGGGAGCACGACTACCTCGGCGACTCCCGTCTGGTGGACGCGTGCGTGCAGCGCCTGCGCGCGAAGGTGGAGGACGTCCCGTCCTCGCCCACCCTGATCCGTACCGTGCGCGGAGTCGGCTACCGGCTGGACAACCCTCAGTGACACCACCGCAGGACGAGCGCCGCGGCTGGGCCGCGGCGCGCAGGGCGAGACTGGCCGGTCTGCGCTTCACCAGCCTGCGGCTGCGCCTGGTCGTGGTGTTCGGGCTGGTCGCGCTCACCGCGGCGGTGTCGGCGTCGGGGATCGCGTACTGGCTCAACCGCGAGGCCGTGCTCACCCGCACCCAGGACGCGGTGCTGCGCGACTTCCAGCAGGAGATGCAGAACCGTGCCAGCGCCCTGCGCCCGCACCCCACGCAGGACGAACTCCAGCACACGGCCGGGCAGATGGCCGACAGCAGCCAGCGCTTCAGCGTGCTGCTGGTCGAGGCCGACAGGAACGGGCGCACGGTCACGGGCAACTCGGACCTGGACGCGTTCACCCTGGAGGACGTGCCGGAGTCCCTGCAGAAGGCCGTGAACAAGAGGCAGTCGATCTCCTCCGGCAACACGTACGCGTACCACCTGTACTGGCAGCGGATCGTGGAGGACGACGAGCCGTACCTGGTGGCGGGCACGAGGGTGATCGGGGGCGGCCCGACCGGCTACATGCTCAAGTCCCTCGAACCGGAGGCGAAGGACCTCAACTCCCTCGCCTGGTCGCTGGGGATCGCCACGGGCCTGGCGCTGATCGGTTCGGCGCTGCTCGCGCAGGCCGCGGCGACCACGGTCCTCAAGCCGGTGCACCGCCTGGGCACCGCGGCCCGCAGGCTCGGCGAGGGCAAGCTCGACACCCGGCTGCGCGTCTCGGGCACGGACGAGCTGGCCGACCTGTCCCGCACGTTCAACCGCACGGCGGAGTCCCTGGAGAAACGCGTCGCGGACATGAGCGCACGCGACGAGGCGTCCCGCCGCTTCGTCGCCGACATGTCCCACGAACTGCGCACACCGCTGACCGCGATCACCGCCGTGACGGAGGTCCTGGAGGAGGAACTCGACGCGGAGACCGGCAGCGTGGACCCGATGATCGAGCCGGCGGTGCGGCTGGTGGTCAGCGAGACCCGCCGCCTGAACGACCTCGTCGAGAACCTGATGGAGGTCACCCGCTTCGACGCGGGCACGGCCCGGCTGGTCCTGGACGACGTGGACATCGCCGACCAGATCACGGCGTGCATCGACGCGCGCGCCTGGCTGGACGCGGTGGAACTGAACGCGGAGCGCGGCATGATGGTCCGCCTCGACCCGCGTCGGCTCGACGTCATCCTCGCCAACCTGATCGGCAACGCGCTCAAGCACGGCGGGTCGCCGGTGTGCGTCTTCGTCCGCAAGGAGTCCGACGACCTGCTCATCGAGGTCCAGGACCACGGTCCCGGCATTCCCGAGGACGTGCTCCCGCACGTCTTCGACCGCTTCTACAAGGCGAGCGCGTCCCGCCCGCGCTCCGAGGGCAGCGGACTCGGCCTGTCCATCGCCCTGGAGAACGCGCACATCCACGGCGGGGAGATCACGGCGGCCAACTCGCCGAAGGGCGGCGCGGTGTTCACCCTGCGGCTGCCCCAGGACACGTCCGTGCCCCCGGAGGCGGACGGCACGGAGGAGGACGCCGGATGAGGCGACGACTTCGGGGCGTACGCCCCTGGCTGACGCTCGTGGCGTCCGCGGCGCTGCTCACGGGCTGCGGCATCCGCTCGACCCAGGTCCCCACGGACTTCGGCCCCGCGCCGTCCCGGGTGCCCTGCACGCTGTCGGGGTCCGACATCTCCACCCGGTCCGCGCCCGGCATCCCCGTCCAGGTCTTCCTGCTGTGCTCCTCGCAACTGGTCACGGTGGACCGGTCGGTGCGCATCCCGGACGGTACGGCGGAGGCGCAGCGGCGGGTCCTGGTCGCCCAGGGGCTCCTGGACCAGCTCGCGGGAACGCCGTCCTCACCGGAGAAGCAGGCCGGTTACTCGACCGACGTGCGCTCCGGTACACGGGTGAGCGGGCCGCAGGGCAAGGACCCGGAGAACACGTTCCGGCTCAGCACGGCGCCGGAGAAGCTGACGTCGTACGCCCTCGCGCAGATCATCTGCACCTTCGCCAACTCGGAGGCGACCGCGGCGGACGACGGCTCCGTCATCCTGGGCGGCCCCTCCCCCGCCCCGCTGCACCACTACGACTGCACCACCGAGGTCCGCGCCCGCCCCGGCACGGAGTCTCCCCCCTCCACCGACGTCACCGAGAACTGACGCCCGGCGCCGCGCGCGCACCACGGGATCCCGCAGGACCCCGAAGGACCCGAAGGACCCGAAGGACCCCGCGGGAGACCGGCAGGACTCCGGAAGGTGTGACCCCGGCCCCACCCGGAACCGATCCCACCAACCCCCGCGTCTAGGGGGGCGTGCAGCGTCAAGGTTCGAACGGCGGCAGCGCCGTGATCCGCGTCCGTGCGACAGGAGGTGTCCTCCTCGTCGCCCACCTCGCGCTCGTCGCCTGGATCACGCTGCGCCCGCTGGACGTCCCCTGGGTGAGCGCCGCCAACCTGCGGCCCTTCGCCGGCATCCGGGCCGACCTGGCCCTCACTCCCCAGGAAGCGGCCCGGCGCATCGGCGAGGGCCTCGCCCTGCTGGCCCCGCTGGGCGTCCTGCTCCCCCTCGCCGGCGGCAGACTCACGGTCTCCCCGCTGGCCTCCCTGCTCCGCACGATGACCGCGGGCGCGCTGATCTCCCTGGGCATCGAGCTGTTCCAGACCGGCGTGCCGGGACAGGTCGTGGACATCGACTCGCTGCTGCTGAACACGGTCGGCGTGGCCCTGGCCCACATGGCCGTCGTCCCCGCCGCCCGGGCCCGTCTCCGCCGCAGGGCCGAGACACGGCGCCGCGCGACCGTCCGCCCGGAGGAGGCGCCTCAGGGTCTGACCCCGACGATTCCCAGGGTCGGGATCGCACCGTAGAGCGACGCTTCGCCCGCTTCGTGACCGTAGCTTTGACAGGGATGAGGCAGCCACCGGGGACGCCTCGGCACGGTTCACGAAGGAGCCATGATGACCGCCATTGCCCGCCCCACCCAAGGCCGCATGATCGGCGGAGTGTGCGCAGCGCTGGCGCGGCGCTTCGGTACCTCCGCGACGACGATGCGGGTGATCTTCCTGGTGTCGTGCCTGCTGCCGGGCCCGCAGTTCGTGCTCTACATAGCGCTGTGGTTCCTGTTCCCGTCGGAGGACAAGGCCCGCACGGCCTGGTGACGGCGGGACGGCCGCGAGCCGGGCGGACGGACGGACGGACGCCGAAGGACACGGCACCGCACGGCCACGGCACCGCACGGCCGGAACACCGCTCGCGCAGAACACAGTTGGGGCGCACCCGAAGCCGGGTGCGCCCCCACGTCGTCCGCATGCGGACCGGTCGGCGACCGGAGCCGCGTGCGCGAGGACCGGGCGTCAGCCCAGCGGCACGCCGTTCACGGGCAGGCCGTGCGTCGGCAGTCCCTGGATCGGCAGCCCGCCCAGCAGCCCGGCCACCGGCCCGGTCGGCCCCTCGGCGAGCAGCTGCCCGACGGCGGGCTGCGCGGCGCGGAGGCCCTCGCCCAGCGCGTCCTTGCCCGTCTCCAGCGTGCCGTTCCCGCCGGGCAGCGAGTTGCCGAGGTTCTCGGTCGGCAGCGCCGTGGTGACGGTGTCGAGCGCCGAGGAGGCGTCCGGCATGGCCGGCGCCGCGTTCGCGGCACCGGTGCCCGCGGCGGCGAAGGCGGCACCGAGGGCGGCGACACCGAGGGTCTTGGCAGCAGACTGCTTCATGTTGAATGCGTCCTTGAATGCGTGACGGGGATGTGAGCGGTCCACGACCGTAAACACGCGAACACTCGGCCCGCAAACATCGGAAAGCGGCCGGGTCACCTTCTCCCGACCGCTTTCCGGACCATCGGAGAATCCTTATTCTCCCGCAGAACCGCTGGTGGAGAAGGTCTGCTGGAACAGCCATTCGGATTTCAGCTCGGCATAACCGGGCTTGATCACGTCATTGATCATGGCCAGTCGTTCATCGAAAGGAATGAATGCTGACTTCATCGCATTGACTGAGAACCACTGCATGTCGTCGAGTGAATAACCGAACGCCTCGACAAGGTGCTCGAACTCCCGGCTCATGCTGGTGCCGGACATCAGGCGGTTGTCCGTGTTGACCGTCGCGCGGAAGTGCAGCCGCCGCAGCAGCCCGATGGGGTGGGCGGCGTAGGAGTCGGCGGCCCCGGTCTGCAGGTTGGAGCTGGGGCACAGCTCCAGCGGGATGCGCTTGTCGCGCACGTACGAGGCGAGGCGCCCCAGTTGCACGGAGCCGTCCTCGCGGACCTCGATGTCGTCGATGATCCGCACCCCGTGCCCGAGCCGGTCGGCACCGCACCACTGGAGGGCCTGCCAGATCGAGGGCAGCCCGAACGCCTCGCCCGCGTGGATGGTGAAGTGGTTGTTCTCGCGCTTGAGGTACTCGAAGGCGTCGAGGTGCCGGGTGGGCGGGAACCCGGCCTCCGCGCCGGCGATGTCGAAGCCGACGACGCCCAGATCGCGGTAGCGGTTGGCGAGTTCGGCGATCTCCAGCGCACGGGCCGCGTGCCGCATGGCGGTCAGGAGGGCGCCGACCCGGATCCGGTGCCCGTTCTCACGGGCCCGCTTCTCACCTTCGCGGAAGCCCTCGTTGACGGCCTCGACGACCTCTTCGAGGGCGAGCCCGCCCTCCAGGTGCTGCTCGGGCGCGTACCGGACCTCGGCGTAGACGACACCGTCCTCGGCGAGGTCCTCGGCGCACTCGGCGGCGACCCGGACGAGCGCCTCACGGGTCTGCATGACGGCGCAGGTGTGGGCGAAGGTCTCCAGGTACCGCTCCAGGGAACCGGAGTCGGCGGCCTCGCGGAACCAGACGCCGAGCTTGTCGGGATCGGACTCGGGGAGACCGTCGTAGCCGTTCGCGCGGGCCAGGTCGACGATCGTGCCGGGGCGCAGGCCCCCGTCGAGGTGGTCGTGCAGCAGGACCTTGGGCGCCCGGCGGATCTGCTCCGAGCTCGGGGTGTTCGGGTGCTGGCTCGTCATTTCCGCACTCTAACGCCTACGCGCGTAGATCTCTCGGCACGCCGATCCGCCGATACCCAAAGGTGACCCCCAGGACGGATGGCGTACACCAATGCTTCTGACACTGTTCTGTCATGGCACAGCAAGCGACGCCGGTTCGCAGGGCCCGGCTGGGAAGGGCGCTCGGGCCCGAGCCGACGACGGTGAGCGGAGTGGTGCTGCTGCTCCCGGGCGGCGACGAGACCTCCGACCGCAGACCGTCACCCCTGGTGGCGGCGGCTTCGGTACGAGCGCTGGGACGCCGCCTCACGCAGGCGGGCCGCACCGAGGGGCTGGCGGCCCACGTGGTGCACTACCGCTACCGCGGGTGGAACGGCGCGGAGGCGCATCTGGCCCGCGACGCCGCGTGGGCCGCCGACGAGGTCGTACGGCGCTACGGGGACGTGCCCGTGTGCCTCGCCGGGGTGGACATGGGGGCCCGGGCGGCACTGCGGGCGGCCGGGCACACCGCCGTCAACTCGGTGCTGGCGCTCGCCCCTTGGCTGCCCGAGGAGGACGTGGCGGCGCCACCCGAACCGGTGAAGCACCTGGCGGGCCGACGGGTGCTCATCGTGCACGGCACCAACGACCAGCGCACGGACCCGGAGTTGTCGTTCCGGCTCGCGGCGCGGGCGAAGAAGGCCAACCGCGACATCTGCCGCTTCGAGGTCCACTCGGACGGGCACCACCTGCACCAGCACCGGGCCGAAGTCCACGCGCTCGCCGAGGACTTCGTGATGGGGGCGCTGTTCGCGCGGGGCTTCTCGCGGCCGGTGCAGGACGCGTTCGCCGCGCCGCCGCCGCTGGGCCTGCGGATGCCGCTGGCGGCCGGATTCGGCCGCTCGCTGCGCCGCTAGGCCGGGCCGTCCGGGTCAAGCCGGCGTCGCGGGGTCCGGCCAGCCGGGACGGACCCCGGGCACGGCCCGCCCGACCCGGACGTCGACCCTGACCCTCGCCGCTCAGCGCACGCCTGGGGCGGCCCGCTCCGCTCCCTCAGTCCGGCAGCAGGTGTCCCCGGCGGGAGAGCAGGAACTTCTTGAAGGCCGCCACCGGCGGGGTGTCCGGGCGGCCGTCGAGCCAGGCGACGCCGATCTCGCGGGCCGCACGCGGAGCGGTGACGGCCAGCTCGGCAACTCCCGGGCGGGGCACGGCCGGTGGGGGAAGCAGGGCGACGCCGAGCCCCGCGGCGACCAGCCCGCGGAGCGTCTCCGCCTCCTCGCCCTCGAAGGCGATCCGCGGCCGGAAGCCCGCCTGTTGGCAGAGGTCGTCGGTGATGCGCCGCAGTCCGTAACCCGGTTCGAGGGTCACGAAGGTCTCGTCGGCCGCCTCGGCGAGCCGGACGCGCCGCCGCGCGGCCAGCGGGTGGTCGGCCGGGACCACGAGCCGCAGCTTCTGCTCGTCGAGCCGGCGGCCCACCAGATCGGGCGCGTCCGGCACCGGCGAGGTCAGACACAGGTCCAGCTCGCCCGAGCGCAGCCGTTCGATCATCGCCTCGCCGTAGTTCTGGACGAGACTGAAGCGGACGCGCGGATGGTCGGCGCGGAAGGCGCGGATGAGCGCGGGCACCGTCTCGGAGCCCATGGTGTGCAGGAACCCGAAGGCGACCTTGCCGGTGGCGGGGTCGGCGTCGGCCCGCACCTCCTCGGCGGCGCGCTCGATCTCCGCGAGCGCCCGCTCGACGGACCCGAGGAACGTACGGCCGGCCGGCGTGAGCGCGACGGTCCGGCCGCGGCGGGCGAACAGCTCGACCCCGAGGTCCTGTTCCAGGCGCACCATCGCCCGGGACAGGGTGGACTGCGGGACCTGCATCTCCTGGGCGGCGCGCGTGACGTGCTCGGTGCGGGCGACCCCGGCGAAGTACGCGAGCCGCGGAGCGAGCACCGCCACGATGTCTTCTGTGTCACTGGACGGTGACAGGTGAGCCTCTGACCTCTGCTGATGCGCCATGGGAACGATTATGGGGTTTCCGTGCATTGGACGGATGAATCACGGCTGCCTACGTTCGAGGCATGCCTTCCGCCAGTACCGGGGCGTCCACCACCGTGGGCGCCGTCCCGTCCGTCCCCGCTCCCGACACATCCGCACCCCACGCGCCCGACGCGCGCATGGCCCCCGGCGGCCCCGGTTACCGCCGGATGAGCCTCGCCCTCTTCCTCGCGGGCGTCGCGACCTTCGCGCTCCTCTACTCGACGCAGGCTCTCCTGCCCCTCGTCTCGGGCGACTTCGGCGTCAGCGCGAGCGAGGCCAGCTGGACGGTGTCGGCGGCGACCGGCGCGCTGGCGCTGTTCGTACTGCCGATGAGCGCGCTGTCGGAGCGGTTCGGGCGGCGGACGATGATGACGGCGTCGCTGGCCGTCGCCGTGACCGTCGGCCTGCTGGTCCCCTTCGCCCCCTCGCTCGGCGCCCTGGTCGCCCTGCGGGCGGTGCAGGGCGCGGCGCTGGCGGGGCTGCCCGCGTCGGCTACCGCGTATCTGGCCGAGGAGGTCCAGCCGAAGGCGCTGATCACGGCGATCGGCCTGTTCGTGGCGGGCAACAGCGTCGGCGGGATGAGCGGCCGCGTCATCACCGGCTGGGTCGCGCAGGAGTGGGGCTGGCGGGTCGCCGTCGGGGTGATCGGCGTGCTCGCGGTGGCCTGCGCGGTCGCCTTCCGGCTGCTGCTGCCGGCGCCGCGGCACTTCACCCCGGGGTCGCTGCGGCCCCGGGTGCTGGCCCGCACGGTCCGCGACCACCTGGCGAACCCGCTGCTGTGCCGGCTGTACGCGATCGGCGCGCTGTTCATGACGGTGTTCGGCGCGGTCTACACGGTGATCGGCTACCGCCTCACCGAGGCGCCGTTCTCGCTGCCCCAGGGCATCGTCGGCTCGGTCTTCCTGGTCTACCTGGTCGGCACGGTGTCCGCCTCGACGGCGGGCGGCCTGGTCGCCCGGCTGGGCCGGCGCGGCTCCCTGTACCTGGCGGGCGGCACGACGGCGGCAGGGCTGCTGCTGTCCCTCGCCGGGTCCCTGCCGCTGGTCCTGCTCGGTCTGGTCCTGATCACCGCGGGCTTCTTCGCCGGTCACGCGGTGGCGTCCTCCGCGGTGAGCCACACGGCCACGCGCGGCCGGGCCCAGGCGTCGGCGCTGTACCAGTCCGCCTACTACGTGGGCTCCAGCGCGGGCAGCACGCTCGGCGCGGTCGCCTTCCACACGGGCGGCTGGGCCGGGACGGTGGGGCTCGGGCTGCTGGCGGTGCTCGGCGTCGTGTCGGTGACGGTGTTCGGCTCCCGCGCGGCCCGTGTCTCGTCCCGTCGCGGGCCGGCCCTGGCCCGCTGAGTCCGGCGCCGGGGCCCGCTGAGTCCGGCCTCCGGGGTCCGCTGAGGCCCGCCCCCCGGGGCCGGAGATCGCGTCCACCGCGGTCCGGGGAGCGCGGCCACCACGGTCCGGGGAGCGCGGCCACCGCGGCCGTACTCCCGCCCGGGACGGCGGGGGCGCGGGAACGGCGTTCCTCACACCCCCCTCCCACCTGGGACTTCGTCACTCCGGGGGCCATTGTCAGTGGGCTGCGGTAGCTTCCGAAGTGCTGGCGCGAAGGTGCGACGGACAGAGCCACAGGGGTGGGTTGGCGATGAGTGACGGTACGGCGACGGCGGACCTGGACGTCCGGCTGGAGAAGCACAGGACCGAGCTGACCGGGTACTGCTACCGGATGCTCGGCTCCTCCTTCGAGGCCGAGGACGCCGTGCAGGACACGATGGTCCGCGCCTGGCGCAGCTACGACAAGTTCGAGGGCCGCTCCTCGATGCGCTCCTGGCTCTACCGGATCGCCACGAACGTCTGCCTGGACATGCTGAACGCGGGCAACCGAAGGGCTCGCCCCATGGACCTGACCGGCCCCTCGCCCCTGGACCGGGCGGCCCTGAACCCCCGCCCGGACCACACGTGGCTGGAGCCCGTGCCCGACGCGCGCGTGCTCCCGGCGGTCACCGACCCGGCGGAGGCGGCGGTGGCCAAGGAGTCGGTGCGCCTCGCCTTCATGGCGGCGCTCCAGCAGCTGCCGCCCAAGCAGCGGGCCGTGCTCATCCTGCGCGAGGTCCTGGCGTGGAAGGCGAGCGAGGTCGCGGAGCTGCTCGGCACCACGGTCGCCTCGGTCAACAGCGCGCTCCAGCGGGCCCGCGCGACGCTCGCCGAGAGCGCGGGCGAAGGCGCCGAGGCCGCCGTCTCCGACCCCCTGGACGAGGAGCAGCAGAAGCTCCTGGAGCGCTACGTCGCCGCCTTCGAGGGGTACGACATGACGGCGCTGACGGCCCTGCTGCACGAAGACGCGATCATGACGATGCCGCCGTTCGACCTGTGGCTGCGCGGCACGGACGACATCACCGGCTTCATGACGACGCTGGGCGCGGCCTGCGCGGGCTCGCGCCTGCTGCCGGTCGAGGTCAACGGCCTGCCGGGCTTCGCGCAGTACAAGCCGGACCCGGAATCGGACGGCTTCGTGCCGTGGGCGGTGCAGGCGCTGGAGATCTCAAAGGGGCGCATCACCGGGTTCCACTGCTTCCTGGACACCGCCCGCTGGTTCCCGCTCTTCGGGCTCCCCCTCCGACTCGAAGCGGAGACCGACCAGGTCGAGTAGGGCCCTGAGCGCGGGGTCCGCGTTCCGCAGGCGTATCCGCCCGCCGTGCCGGCGGGCGGTGAGCTGGAGTCTGGCCAGGGCGTCGACGGCCGCCAGGCCCGGCGGCCCGAGCCCCGCGACGTCGCAGACCACGACCCCGGCCCCGGTCACCTCCAGCTGTGCGCGCACGCGGGCGCAGAGCCGGGGCACCTCGTCACGGGAGACGGGGCCCGGCAGCGCGAGTACGGCGGGTGTCGTGGCGTCCACCTTCAGTAGACCGGCGAAGGGCGCGGAACTCATCGGGGCGGCGCCGGACCGGTGCCGGCACCGAAGTGGACTCGCCCGCCCCCCGGTCGTCGTCGGCGCCGGTCGGCGTCCGCACCGCACCCACGCCCCGTACCCCACGGCGCACACCCACGACAGAGATCACATTGACCTGGGACCGGCCCTCCCCGGAGGGTTGGTTGTATGCCCCATAGATCAGCTCCCTCCGTGCCGCGCGACGGCCTCCTCGTCCCGGCGGGGGTGTCGTGCGAGGGGTGCTGACGGGTTTCGGTGTCATCGCCGCCGTCATCGCGGTCGGCTACGTCATCGGCCGCCGCGGACACCTCGGGGCGAACGGGCGCGAGGTCCTGACCAAGCTCGCGTTCCACGTGGCCTCGCCCGCGCTGCTGTTCACGACGCTCGCCGGGGCCGACCTGTCGGTGGTCTTCTCCAGCCGGCTGCTGGTCACGGCGATGAGCACGGCGGTGGCGGCCGGCGTCTTCGTCGCGGTGGGCGCCGTGCGCCGGTGGGGTGTCGGGCGCACGACCATCGGCGCCCTGTGCTCCAGCTACGTCAACAGCGGCAACCTGGGCATCCCGATCGCGGTGTACGTCCTCGGCGACGCCTCGCTGGTGGCACCCGTGCTGCTGTTCCAGCTCATCGGGGTGACCCCGGTCGCGCTGACCGTGCTGGACCTGGCCGGCCGGGACGGCAAGGCCCCGCTGTGGCAGCGCCTGCTCACACCGCTGCGCAACCCCATAGCGGTCGGCTCGCTCGCCGGGGTCGCCGTGTCGGCGAGCGGACTGGAGGTGCCGGGGCCGGTCCTCGACCCGATCATCCTGATCGGGAACATGTCGGTGCCCGCGGTGCTGCTGGCGTTCGGCATCTCGCTCTGCGGCAGCACCCTGCCCGGCCGCGGCCCGGACCGGCACCCGGTGCTGCTCTCGGTCGCCCTGAAGTCGGCGGGGCAGCCCCTGGCGGCCTGGGCGCTGGCCGCCGGGGTGTTCGGGCTCAAGGGGGCGCCCCTGCTCGACGTGGTCGTCACCTCGGCGCTGCCCGCCGCGCAGAACCTCTTCACCTACGCCTCCCGCTACGGGACCGGCGAGGCCCTCGCGCGCGAGTCGATCCTGCTGTCGACGATCGTGTCCGTGCCGGTGCTGGTGCTGATCGCCGCGCTCCTCGGCTGACCCGCCCGGACAGCCGGAAGGGGGCCGGCGCCGGAGCACCGGCCCCCTTCCGGGGACGTACGGATCAGGCGATGCGCTCCAGCACGATCGGGGCCGGCGTGAAGTCCGTGCCCGCGGCGGCGATGTCGTACGAGCCCTCGACCGCCTCCAGGGCGTACGCGAAGCGCTCGGGGGTGTCGGTGTGCAGGGTGAGCAGCGGCTGGCCGGCCGTGACGGTGTCACCGGGCTTGGCGTGCAGCTCGATACCCGCGGCGGCCTGCACCGGGTCCTCCTTGCGCGCGCGTCCGGCGCCCAGGCGCCAGGCGCCCACGCCGATGTCGTAGGCGTCCAGGCGGGTCAGCACACCGGAGGACGGGGCCGTGACGACGTGCTGCTCGCGCGAGGTCGGCAGCGGGGCGTCCGGGTCACCGCCCTGCGCGGCGATCATGCGGCGCCAGGCGTCCATGGCGGAGCCGTCGGCGAGCGCCTTCGCCGGGTCGGCGTCCTTGACCCCCGCCGCGTCGAGCATCTCGCGGGCCAGCGCGAGGGTCAGCTCGACGACGTCCGCCGGACCGCCGCCGGCCAGCACCTCGACGGACTCCCGGACTTCGAGGGCGTTGCCCGCGGTCAGGCCGAGCGGGGTCGACATGTCGGTGAGCAGCGCGACCGTCTTCACGCCGTGGTCGGTGCCGAGGCCCACCATCGTGGAGGCGAGTTCGCGGGCGTCCTCGATGGTCTTCATGAAGGCGCCGGTGCCGACCTTCACGTCCAGGACCAGCGAACCGGTGCCCTCGGCGATCTTCTTCGACATGATCGAGGAGGCGATCAGCGGGATGGCCTCGACGGTGCCGGTGACGTCGCGCAGGGCGTACAGCTTCTTGTCGGCGGGCGCGAGGCCGTCGCCGGCGGCGCAGATGACCGAGCCGACCCGGTCCAGGACGGAGAGCATCTCCTCGTTGGAGAGCAGCGCCCGCCAGCCGGGGATCGACTCCAGCTTGTCGAGGGTGCCGCCGGTGTGGCCGAGGCCGCGTCCCGACAGCTGCGGGACCGCCGCGCCGCAGGCCGCGACGAGGGGCGCGAGCGGCAGCGTGATCTTGTCGCCGACGCCGCCGGTGGAGTGCTTGTCGGCGGTGGGGCGGGACAGCGAGGAGAAGTCCATGCGCTCGCCGGAGGCGATCATCGCGGCGGTCCAGCGGCTGATCTCGCGGCGGTTCATGCCGTTGAGCAGGATCGCCATGTTGAGGGCGGCCATCTGGTAGTCGGCGACCTCGCCGCGGGTGTACGCGTCGATGACCCAGTCGATCTGCTCGTCGCTGAACTCGCCGCGGTCCCGCTTGGTGCGGATGACGGAGATGGCGTCCATGGCCATGGCTTTCCTTCCGAAGAGCAGCGGCCCCTCCGGACAGTCCGGAGGGGCCGCGGAGAGTTACTTGGTGAGGTGCTCCGGCCCGAAGGCCTGCGGGAGCATCTCGGAGAGCGGCAGGATCCCCGCGGGCGTCTCCAGCAGCAGGTCCGGCCCGCCGAACTCGAAGAGCAGCTGCCGGCAGCGCCCGCACGGCACGAGGATCTCGCCGTGGCCGTCGACGCACGTGAAGTGGGTCAGCCGGCCGCCGCCGGTGTTCTGGAGCTGGGAGACCAGACCGCACTCGGCGCACAGCCCGAGGCCGTACGAGGCGTTCTCGACGTTGCAGCCGGAGACCGTGCGCCCGTCGTCGACGAGGGCCGCGACCCCGACCGGGTAGCCCGAGTAGGGGGCGTACGCCCGGGACATGGCGTCCCGGGCGATCTCGCGCAGGGCGTCCCAGTCGGCCTCGGGCCGGCTGTTCCCGGGAGCGTCCCCGGCCGGCGTCACTTGCCCTGCCCCTTGCGGTAGGGCAGGCCGTCCGCCTTCGGCATCCGCAGGCGCTGCGCGGACAGGGACAGCACGAGCAGGGTGATCACGTACGGCGTGGCGGAGACGACCTGGTTCGGCACCTCGTTGGTGCCGGCGTACCAGGCGAAGACCAGCGCGCCGACGACGAGGGTGATCACGGCCTGGACGTACTTCTTGCGGATCACCAGCCAGACCGCGCCGATGACCAGCAGGATCGCGCCGAGCAGCAGCAGCGCGTGGACGTTCGCCGAGCCGCCGCGCAGGTTGAGGCTGTCGGTGTAGCCGAACAGGCCCGCGCCGAGGGCGAGTCCGCCCGGCATCCAGTTGCCGAAGATCATCGCCGCGAGGCCGATGTAGCCGCGGCCGCTGGTCTGTCCCTCCAGGTAGAAGGGGTTGGCGACGATCGAGAGGAAGACGCCGCCGAGGCCGGCCAGGCCACCGGAGATGATCACGGCGAGGTACTTGTACTTGTAGACGTTCACGCCGAGGGACTCGGCCGCGACCGGGTTCTCGCCGCAGGACCGCAGGCGCAGGCCGAACGGGGTGCGCCACAGGATCCACCAGGTCCCGGGGATCAGCGCGATGGCGATCAGGGTCAGCCAGGAGACGTTGGTGACCAGGCCGCCGAGCAGGCCCGCGATGTCCGAGAGGAAGAACCAGCCCTTGCCGTTGAGGGTGGTCAGCCAGTCGGAGAGCCCGGGGACCGTGAAGTGGCCCAGGGACTCGACGGGCGGGGACTGCTTGGCCGAACCGCCCTGGACGCCCTCGAAGGCGAGCGGGGACAGGTAGCGGGTGGCGCCGAGGGCCAGGATGTTGATGGCCACACCGGAGACGATGTGGTTGACGTTGAAGGTGACCGTGATGATCGCGTGCAGCAGGCCGCCGAGGCAGCCGCCGACGATGCCGACCAGGACACCGGTCCACGGGCCCCACTGGTAGCCGGCCCAGGCGCCGAACCAGGTGCCGAGGATCATCATGCCCTCGAGGCCGATGTTGACGACGCCCGCGCGCTCGGCCCACAGACCGCCGAGACCGGCCAGGCCGATCGGGACGGCGAGCTGGAGCGCGGTGGACATCTGGCTGACGTTGGTGATGCCGTCGGCGCCGGTGATGATGCGCACGATCGACGTCAGCGCCAGGCCGCCCGCGATGACGAGCAGGAGGACGGGGAGCGTCAGCCGGCGGCCGCCGGGTGCTGCGGGCTGCAGCGAGGGCTGGTTGACAGCGGTTGCGGTGGTCATCGGCCAGCCACCTCCTTCTTGGTGTCGTTGTCAGAGGAGGCGCCGAGGACGTTGCCCGCGGCGAGTTCCGCGCCGACCCGGCGCTGCTGGCGGCGCAGACCCCACTCGCGCACGGCCTCGTACGAGACCACGACCGCGATCACGATCAGGCCCTGCATGATGACCGCGATCTCCTTGTCGTACCCGTGGAAGTCGAGTTCGGGAGAGGCCTTGTCGAGCCAGGCCCAGAGCAGGGCCGCGAAGGCGATGCCGGTCGGGCTGTTGCGGCCGAGCAGGGCGATGCCGATGCCGAGGAAGCCGATGCCGGTCGGGAAGTTCAGGCTGAACGTGTGGGTGGAGCCGAGCAGGATCGGCAGGCCGGCGAGGCCCGCGATGCCGCCGGAGACCAGCATGGCGGTGAGCACCATGCGCTTGGGGTCCACTCCGCTGGCCGCGGCGGCGCTCTCCGAGGCGCCCGAGGCGCGCAGGTCGAAGCCGAAACGGGTGCGGTTGAGGACGACCCAGTAGCCGATGCCGAGCACCACCGCGAGGACGACCATGCCGTAGATCTCGCCGGCGTCGCCCATGTCGAAGCCGGGCACCCAGCCCGACTCGTGCATCTCGCCGGTGGTGTTGTTGTTGCCGACCTTGACGCCGAAGACGTCGGGCAGCCACATGTAGGCGATGAGCGCGGTCGCGATCGCGTTGAGCATGATCGTCGCGACGACCTCGCTGACACCCCGGGTGACCTTCAGGACACCGGCGATGCCGGACCAGAAGGCGCCGGTGAGGATCGCGGTGAGGATCAGCAGCGGGACCTGCAGCACGGCCGGCAGCGCGACGTGCGCGCCGACGATCGCGGCCATCATGGCGGCCAGCTGGTACTGGCCGTCCACACCGATGTTGAACAGGTTCATGCGGAAGCCGATGGCCACCGCCAGCGCCGCGATGTAGTACAGCGAGGCCTGGTTGATGATCAGGACCTGGATGTCCGAGAACGTGGCCTGCTCGAACATGAGCGTGTAGGGCTCGATCGGGTTCTTCCCCGAGGCGAGCAGCACGACCGAGGTCAGTGCCACGGCCACGACGAGCGCGATGACCGGTCCGGCCACCGCGAGGAGCACGCGCTCCTTGTCGAACTTCTTCATCAGCGGGCCTCGTCTTCCGGGGCGTCTGCCTGCTCTTCGAGCTGCTCTGCGAGCTCTTCGTTCTCGAGGTGTCCGGAGGCGGCGCCGGTCATGGCCGAGCCGAGCTCCTCCGGGGTGATGGTGGCCGGGTCGGCGTCCGCGACCAGTTTGCCGTTGTAGATCACCCGGAGCGTGTCGGAGAGGCCGATCAGCTCGTCCAGGTCGGCGGAGATCAGCAGGACGGCGAGGCCCTCGCGGCGGGCCGCGCGGATCTGGTCCCAGATCTGGGCCTGCGCGCCGACGTCCACACCGCGGGTGGGGTGGGCGGCGATGAGGAAGCGCGGATTGTGGCTCATCTCCCGGCCGACGATCAGCTTCTGCTGGTTGCCGCCGGAGAGGGAGGCCGCGGTGACGTCGATGCCGGGGGTGCGGACGTCGTACTCCTCGACGATCCGGCGGGTGTCGGCCTGGGCGCCCTTCGGGTCCAGCCAGACGCCCTTGGCGTTGGGCCGTTCGGTGACGTGGCCGAGGATGCGGTTCTCCCAGAGGGGGGCCTCCAGGAGCAGGCCGTGCCGGTGGCGGTCCTCGGGGATGTAGCCGATGCCGCCCTCGCGGCGCTTGCGCGTCGCCCAGGCGGTGATGTCCTCGCCCGCGAAGCGGATGACGCCGGAGTCGGCGCCCTTGAGGCCGATCAGCGCGTCGATGAGCTCGGTCTGGCCGTTGCCCTCGACCCCGGCGATGCCCATCACCTCGCCGGCGTGGATGGTGAAGGAGACGTGGTCGAGCACGAGCCGCACGGCGCCGCGCTCCACCTGGTCCATGAGCAGGCTCGCCGAGCCCTTGCCCGTCGTCACCGAACCCTTGGCGAGGACGGTCAGGTCCTCGACCTCGATCACGGCGCGGTCGGTGACCGTCGACTCCGCGGTCTCCGGGGTCGGCAGCTCGCTGCCGACCATCAGCTCGGCGAGCTGACGGGGGGTGGTCTCGGCGGGGACGGCGGTGCCGACGGTCGTGCCGCGGCGGATCACCGTGATGTCGTCGGCGACCGACAGGACCTCGCCCAGCTTGTGCGAGATGAAGATGACCGACAGGCCCTCGGCCTTGAGCTCGCGCAGGTTGGCGAAGAGGGCGTCGACCTCCTGCGGGACGAGCACCGCGGTGGGCTCGTCCAGGATCAGGATGCGGGCGCCGCGGTAGAGGACCTTGAGGATCTCCACGCGCTGGCGGTCGGCGACCCCGAGCTCCTCGACCAGGACGTCGGGGCGGACCCCGAGGCCGTAGCGCTCGGAGAGCTCCACGATCTTGCGGCGGGCCCGGCCGCCGATGCCGAACAGCTTCTCGCTGCCCAGCACCACGTTCTCCAGGACCGTGAGGTTGTCGGCCAGCATGAAGTGCTGGTGGACCATGCCGATGCCGCGGGCGATGGCGTCGGCGGGCGACGAGAAGGCGACCTGCGTCCCGTCGACGGCGATGGTGCCCTCGTCCGGCTTCTGCATGCCGTAGAGGATCTTCATCAGCGTCGACTTGCCGGCGCCGTTCTCACCGACGAGGGCGTGGACCGTGCCCTTGCGGACCTTGAGGTGGATGTCGTGGTTGGCCACGACGCCGGGGAAACGCTTGGTGATCCCGGCGAGTTCGACAGCGGTCACCTGACCGTCGACCACGTCGGCCGGAGGGCTGCTTGACGCGTTGATGGCGCACTCTCCTGAGGGAAAGGGGGTCGTCTACGCGCGTAGCGCCCCTACGGCAACGAAAGGGGCGCCGCGCCGCGAGAACGGGATACGGAGGGCAGGACTCTCCGTATCCCGTTGAGCGGACGTAACCCCGCGGTTACTGAGCGGCTCCGGGGAGGTGCGGGCGGTGTGGAGCACCCGTCCGCACTCCCCCGGAGCCCCAAAGCTGCTCCTGAGGTCCTGCTCGTCAGCTGGTCTTGACCTTGATCTCGCCGCTGATGATCTTCTCCTTGGCCGCCTCGACGGCCTCCTGGACGGCGGTGTTGCTCTTGTACTGCGGGTTGGAGTCGGCGAGGCCCACCTCACCGGACTTCAGATCGCCCCTGACGATACCGCTCTCGGGCTTGCCGTCCTCGACCGACTTCGCGAGGTTGTACACCGCCTTGGCGACGTCCTTGGTGGCCGAGGTCAGGATGGCGCCCTTGTACTTGGCGAGGGCTTCCTGGCGGTACTGGTCGGAGTCGACGCCGATGGCCCACACCTTGTTGGCGGCGGCGGCCTCGATGACGCCCTGACCGGAGAGCCCGGCCGCCGCGTAGACGACGTCGGCCTTCTTCTCGATCTGGCCCTCGGCGGCCGTCTTGCCCTTGTCGGGGCTGGAGAAGCCGCCCTCGTCCGCCGTCTGGGTGAGGTACTGGGACAGCACCTTGACGCCGGGCTTGGTGTCCTTGACGCCCTGCGCGAAGCCGGCCTGGAACTTGTGGATCAGCGGGATGTCCACGCCGCCCACGAAGCCGACCGTGTCCGTCTTGGTGGCCTTGGCGGCGGCGACGCCCGCGAGGTAGGACGCCTCCTGCTCGGAGAAGACCAGGTCCGCGACGTTCTTCGCCTCGATGGTGGAGTCGTCGACGATGCCGAAGGTGGTGTCCGGGTACTTGGCCGCGGCCTCCTTGACGGCCGGCGCGTACGCGTAGCCGATGCCGACGACCGGGTTGTAGCCCTGCTTGGCCAGCGAGACCAGGCGCTGGGTCTTGTCCGCGTCCGTCTCACCGTCCGTGGGCTCGACGTCGGCCGTCTTGTAGCCGAACTCCTTCTTCGCCTTCTCCAGGCCCGCGAACGCCGCGTCGTTGAAGGACTGGTCGCCCTTGCCGCCGACGTCGTAGGCGATGGCGAGGCCCTTGTCGCCCTTCGAGTCCGACGAGCCGGAGGTCGAGGTGCCTCCGCACGCGGAGAGGGCGAGGGCGAGAGAGGCGGTCGCAGCGCCTGCGAGCGCGATGCGGGGAACCCGGCGCATGAGTTGTGCTCCTGTCGTACAAGCGCCTGGCGGATCGTCTTCGGCGCTGGCTTCGCCGCAGATTAACGCGCGTAGACCAACTAGAAAACCCCTTCTGTCCACCTTGTTATGCGGCTGTGCCCGACGCCACCTGTTCGCCCGTCGAAGGCTTGCCGACCGCAAAGGGGCGGTGGCGTTGGGTGACCCCCGGGCGCCACGACGGAGCGGGCGGGCACCTGGGGTGCCCGCC